>JAPPMY010000020.1 GCA_028818855.1 Rhodospirillales bacterium | reverse complement strand
TCAGCGGCCCGCGCGCGTTGGGCAGGATCTCCATCAGCATGATGTACCAGGGGCCTTCGCCGCGGGTCTGGGCGGCGGCGATGTAGTCGCGGGTCGCGATGTCCATCGTCACGCCCCGCACGATGCGCATGATGCCGGGCGATGATGCGAAGACGACCGCGAAGATGATGTTGATCCCCGACGCGCCGACCTTCGCGATGATCAGCACATAGAGCACCATGATGGGGAAGGAGAGAATGACGTTGGCGACGAAAGAGAGAAGCTCGTCCAGGTAGCCCCGGAAGTAGCCGGCCGCGAGCCCCATGAGGATGCCGACGACGTAAGCCGCGGCCGTGGCGGCGGTGGCGTAGAACAGCACCCGCTGGCCGCCGAAGATGATCCGGGACAGGATGTCGCGCCCCAGGTGGTCGGTACCCAGCAGGAAGATGCCCCCATCCGGCGCCTCCGCGCCGGGGAAGGTGAAGGGCACCATCGTCGCGTTGGGATCGAAGGGCGCGATGAACTCGGCGAAGATCGCCAGGACCACGAATCCGAGGACGATGCCGGCCCCGATCATGCCGACGGGACTCTCCCTCAGCAGTGCGACCGGCTTGAAGGACGCGGCGAAACTCGCGCCGAGCCTCGTGAACGGCGTGCTGGCGGCGCTCGTGCGGGGCACGTCGCTCATTTGAACCTGATCCTCGGGTTCAGGTAGGTGTAGCCGAGGTCGCCGACGGTCTGTGTGAAGACCGCGACGAAGACCGCCGCGACGCCGCAGGCCTCGATTACGAAGATGTCGCGCCGGAGCGCCGCCTCCAGCAGCAGCGCGCCGAAGCCCTTGTAGCCGAACGCGAACTCGGTCACGACCACGCCCGACAGCAGCCAATTGATCTGCAGCATGATCACGGTGAAGGGCGCAATCAGCGCATTCCTCAAGGCGTGCTTCAGGATGATGTGCCGGTAGGGCAGCCCCTTGAGCACCGCCGTGCGGATGTAGGGCGTGGTCATCACCTCGGCCATGGAGGCGCGCGTCATGCGCGCGATGTAGCCGAAGCCGTAGAGCGTCAGCACCAGCACCGGCAGGATCATCTGGACCGGGTCGAACCCCGACGTCATCGACGAGGTGCCCGGCAGGATGCCGAGCCAGAAGACGAAGATGCCGACCAGGAAGACCGCGCTCGCGTATTCCGGGATCGAGGTGGTGATGATCGAGAAGACCGAGATCGCGCGATCCTGGAGCGAGCCTTCCTTCATGCCCGCCAGCACGCCGAGCACGAGAGCGATCGCCACCATGATCACGAAGGTGACACCGGCGAGGATGCCGGTGTTGCCGAGGCGATCCCAGAAGATCTCGCTGACCGGCCGTTTGTAGATGACGGACTCACCGAGATCGCCGGTGAATATTCGGCCGATCCACTCGAAATAGCGAACGATGACCGATCGGTCGTAGCCGTTCTCGATGACCCAGGCGTCGAGTTGCTGGTCCTGCGCGTAGGGGCCGAGAATACTACGGGCAATGAGCCGGGGGTCGCCCTCGTTGATGAGGAACAGCAGCAAGGCGACGACAAGCATGATGAGGATCATCATGCCGATGCGCCGGACGATCAGTTGGACCATGGCGGTCTCCGACCGTCAGTCACGACCAACAAATGCGCCACGCCCCGCGGCATAAAGACGCGGCGCGGGGCCCGGAGGCACCCGCGCCGCACGATGCTTACGCGTCGTCCAGCCACACGTTGTGGAACTGGTGGTACAGCGTCGGATGAGTCTGGTGACCCTTCACCCGCTTGTTCGCAGCCTTGTACACCGAGCGCCAGAAGGGCTGCGGGATGATCGCGTCATCCTGCAGGAGCTTCTGACAGACCTCCATCTTCTTCCTGCGCTCGTCGACGTCGAGGGTGCCCTCCGCATCGTCGAGCGCCGCATCGAAGGCCGGGTTGTCGTAGGCGACCTCGTTCCACGGCACGCCCTTCCGATAGGCGAGCCCCAGCACCATGGTGCCGAGCGGGCGGTGCGTCCACGCCGTGTAGCCCCACGGCGCCTTGTCCCAGACCTCCCAGTACTGGTTGGCGGGCATCTTGTTGATGTTGATGTTGATGCCGGCGGGTGCCGCCTGGTTCTTGAAGATTGCGCAGGCGTCGGTCATCCACGGGCCTTCGGTATCGCCGTTGGCGATCTCGAGCGTAATCCCGTCCCCGTGGCCGGCTTCCGCCAATAGCGCCTTTGCCTTCTCGATATCCCGCGTGAGCGGCGGCAGCGTCGCGTACTCGGGATGGATCGGGCAGACATGGTGGTTCTCGGCAATCTGTCCCCGGCCCTGGAACGCCTTGTCCAGGATCTCCTGGTGATCCATGCAGGCCACGACTGCCTGGCGAAGCTTGAGATTGTCGAAGGGGGCCTCGGTGATCCGGAACCTCATGACCGCGGTCTGCGCCGTCGTCACCGGATGCAGGTCCACGAACGGCAGAGCCTCCGCCGCATCGATCAGGTTGTTGGGCAGCCGGAAGACCATGTCCACCTGCTGCGACGCGAGCGCCGCGAGCCAGGCGTTCGTGTCCTCGCCGTGGTCGAAATAATGAATTTCGTCCAGGTGGAAGGATCCGGCCCACCAGTCGCGCGCCTTGCGCATGATGGCCCTCTCGCCCAGTGCGTACTCGGCCATCTCGAACGGCCCGGTGCCGATGGGGTTCTGCGAGAGATCGGCCTCGTAGTCCACGCCGAAGCCCCGATGCACGATGGCGGTCGGGTAGTTGTAGAAGTTCTCCGGCATGGCCAGGGCGGGCTGCTTCAGGTTGAACTGGATGGTGTGATCGTCGATCACCTCCACCGCGCCCGGGATGCCCCGCGGCTGGCCGTCCTCGCCCTCCTCGACCATGGCCCCGAAGAGGCCGAGGTTCGACGATCCGACGGCCGGGTCGAGCCAGCGGTTGACCGTGTGCGCGACGTCCGCCGTGGTGAACGCGTCGCCGTTCGACCAGGTGATGCCCTCGTTCAGGTGGAACACCCAGGTCGCGAGGTCGTCGGAGGCTTCCCAGCTCTTGGCGAGATAGGGAACCGTGACGTTGTCCGACCTGGTGCGGGTCAGATACTCCACCATGAGGCGCGAGACGTTCGACCGTTCCGTCCAGGGGAAGGTCGCCGGGTCGGTCATCTCCTGCACGCGCATGGAGACCCGGAGCGTACCACCGGCCTTGGGCATCTCGTCCGCCACGGCCGAGCCGATCACGTCACCGCCGCCAATGAGCTTGTCGGCCATGGCGTAGACCGTGCCGGTCGCCACGCCAAGCAGCGCCGCCTGGCGCAGGAAGTCGCGCCGATTGATCTTCCCGGTCTGGAGCTGGTCGCAGAGCTCCGGCATATAGGAATGCGTCTCTGCTCCCAGTGCGCGCTCCGACGGCAGCGTGTACCGCCGCGGGTCACGACTCAGCACTTTTCTCTCTTTCATTGGCTTATCCTCCGAAGGTTGCTCTGTGCCTGCACCGCAGCGGCGCTCTTGGCAGAGATACGCGCGGCCTCATTCTCCCTGCGCGAAACCAAACTGGCCCGCTAAGCCTATCCCATAGCGGATCATCTGTCGCCCTCGGCGCCGGCGAGGGGTAGACACGCAGCCGCACAGGAACGCTGCGCGTGT
Organism: Rhodospirillales bacterium; assembly: GCA_028818855.1. Lineage (GTDB taxonomy): Bacteria > Pseudomonadota > Alphaproteobacteria > UBA828 > UBA828 > WTGU01. Next base: position 32,279 of record JAPPMY010000020.1, on the reverse strand, counting down.
CGAAAGAGGTGTAACGCAAGGACATGTCAGCTCCGCATCCGCCCGCCGTTGGGATCGTAGAGCGGCGTGGTGTGCACGCGCGCCGGGAACATCTCTCCCAGTATTTCGACGTCGAAGCGTTCGTCCGTCGTCGCGAATTGCGCGGGGACGTAGCCCAGCGCCAGGGACTGCCCCACGTGGTGCGCATAGCCGCCAGAGCTTACGTAGCCCACCGCAGCACCGTCCCGCAGGATCGCTTCGTCGTTCGAGACGTCGATGGGCTCGCCGTCGATCGTCGGGGAGTCGACGACGAGCGGCACCAGCCGCCTGTCCGGCCCTGCCCTCCGCTCCGCCTCGGCCGCGGCCTTGCCGACGAACTCCTTGTCCCACTGGATGAAGGCGTCGAGGCCGCTTTCCGCCGCCGTGAAGTCGGGCCGATAGTCGAGCGTCCAGACGCCCCAGGCCTTCTCCAGCCGGAGCGACATGAGCGCGCGGGCGCCGTACCAGCGGAGGCCGAGGTCCGCGCCCGCCTCCTCGATCGCTTCCGCCAGCGCGATCTGGAACTGCGGCGCGACATAGATCTCGTAGCCCAGCTCGCCCGAGAAGCTGAGCCGCGAGACGATGGCCGGAACGCCGCCGACGAACATCTCGCGAATGTCGCGGAAGCGGAACGCGTCTGCCGCCACGTCGGCCCGCGTGATCCGCGCCAGCAGGTCGCGCGCGTTCGGGCCCGAGATGCCGATGCCGTGCAGGTCGTCCGAACGGTTGCGGTAGTCGACGCCCGTGCCGAGGCGCTGCTCGAACCAGCGCCGATGCGCCTCCTGCATCGCGCCTGAGCCGAACACCATGAAGCGGTCTTCGGAGAGGCAGGCGACCGTGAGATCGCCGTAGAGCTTGCCCTTCTCCGTCAGCATCGGCGTGAGCGCGAGGCGGCCCGGCTTCGGCACGCGGCCGGCCAGCACCCGGTCCAGGAAGGCGCGGGCGCCGGGGCCCGTGAATTCGTGCTTGGAGTAGTTGGCGATCTCGATGGCGCCCACGGCCTCGCGCACCGCCTTCACCTCCTGCGCCACATAGTCGTGCGCGCGGGAGCGGCGGAAGGACGGGTCCTCGTGGGCGTCCTCCGGCCCGTCGGCGAACCAGAGCGCGTGCTCCAGCCCGAAGCCCTGATCCATGACCGCGCCCTTCGCCACCAGCCGGTCGTGGAGCGCGGTGGTCTTCTGGCACCGACCCTTGGGCAGGGTCTCATTGGGGAAGGTCATCACGAAGCGGCGCTCGTAGTTCTCCGCCGACTTGACCGTGCCCCACTCGGGCGTCGCGAACTCGCCGAAGCGGGCGATGTCCATCGCCCAGACGTCGATGGAGGGCTCGCCGTCGATCATCCACTCGGCGATGCTGCGCCCGACGCCGCCGCCCTGGCAGAAGCCGGCCATGACGCCGACCGCCACCCAGTAGTTCCTCACCCCCGGCACCGGGCCGATCATGGGGTTGCCGTCGGGGCCGAAGGTGAAGGGGCCGCAGATGATGTCCTTGATCCCCGCCTCGCCGAACGCCGGAATCCGCTCGAACGACATCTCAAGCCGGTCGGCGATACGGTCGAGATCGGGCGGCAGCAGCTCCTGCCCGAAATCGAGCGGCGTGCCGGAGACGTTCCACGGCGTCGACTTGGGCTCGTAGGTGCCGAGCAGCATGCCGCGCCGTTCCTGGCGGAAATAGATGTTGGCCTCGTAGTCGATACCGCCCGGCAGGCGGCCGGCGCCGCCCTCGCCCATCCGCTCGACGATCGCCGGGATCGGCTCGGTGATTAGGTAGTGGTGCTCCATCGGCTGCACCGGCAGCGCGACTCCCGCCATCTCGCCGACCTCGCGCGCCCAGAGCCCGCCGCAGTTCACGATCTGCTCCGCGTTGACCGTGCCGCGCGGCGTGACCACGTCCCAGGAGCCGTCCGCGCGCTGGGTGGTCTCCACCACCGGCGTCTGCGTGAAGTACTGCGCGCCGTGAACGCGGGCCGACTTGGCGAAGGCGTAGGTCGCGCCGGAGGGGTCGAGATCGCCGTCGAGCTCGTCCCAGAGCGCCGCGTAGTAGTGCTTCGGGTCGATCAGCGGATGGCGCTCCGCGGCCTCCTTGGGCGAAATGAACTCCTGGTCGAGCCCCATGTAGCGCGCCTTGGAGCGCTCGCGCTTCAGGTAGTCGTACCAGTCCCGCGTAGACGCCAGATAGAAGCCGCCGGTGTTGTTGAGGCCGACGGACTGGCCCGAGGTCTCCTCGATCTCCTTGTAGAGGTTGATCGTGTAGCCCTGCAGGCGGGAGATGTTGGGGTCCGACGAGAGCGTGTGGATCATCCCGGCCGCGTGCCATGACGAGCCGGCGGTGAGTTCCTGCCGCTCCAGCAGGATCACGTCCTTCCAGCCGAACTTCGCCAGGTGGAAGAGGATCGAGCAACCCACCACGCCGCCACCGATGACGACGACCCTGGCATGGCCGGGAAGCGGCTTGTCGGCGGTGCCGGCGCTCTCCTCTCGCAGGATTTCAGGCATGGCGGCACTCGCTCGATCCCGGAGCGGCCAACACGGCTGCTGCCGGTCGGCCACACGTCTCCCCAACCCTCTTATCATGCGAGGGCAAGGGATTTTCGGCTTCTATGAGACGTGCTTTTGTCGGATTCCGGCAGATTCACGCCATCGAGCCGCCGCCGGGGCGCCAGTAGGGCTGGGCGGCGGTGAAGGCGTGCCAGTCTTCGACGATGCGGGGCCGGGCCTCCGCGCAGGCGCGAACGTGCCAGCCGATCACCTGCCCGGCGCCGACGCCGAGCGCCGCGAGCTCGCCGCTTCCCCGGCGCGCGTCGAGCAGCTCCCGCACGCGGTGCTCCGCAACGGCAGCGTCGTTGAGCCCGCCGAGGTCGTCCTGAAGCCGGCGCAGCGCCCTGATGTAGGGGCGCGGCTTGCCGTCGGGGAACTGCGCGGCGAAGAACTCGCCGGCGTAGCGCAGCTTCTTGAGCGTGATCCTCAGTTGGTGCAGGCGCGCGTCGGAGAGCTGCTCGAAGTTGCGCCCGCGCTTCAGCACCCGCCTGTGCCGCTTGTCGAGCAGGGGGCCGGCGAGGCGCACCAGAGGCCCGTCGAGCACGGCATGGTCTGCCCCCTCGCGCCAGCCGGCCGTCTCGATCCATCGGCCGAAGCGGAGCAGGAACGCCGTGTGGGCGGGTGCGCGCAGCGCCTCCGCCTTCTCATAGGCGCGCGCGCGTTCTTCCCCGGCGGCCGCTGCAAGGCTCTCGAGCGTCTCGTCGTCCGGCCGGGCGGACCGGACGGCCGCGAGCATTTCGGCAATGAACACGTCCCAGTCGCGCGCCGGGCCGAGCAGGCTGATGAGGCGCTCGGCCTCGAGGTTCAGCCAGGCGACATCGTCGCGGGAGAGAACGCCCTTGAAGGCCGAGAGGGCGGAGCGCAACCGGCGCAGGGCGACGCGAAACTGATGCACCCCTTCGGGATCGCTGCCATCGAGCACCGCATCGTGATTCGCCGCGCACTGATCGGCGCAGATACGAAAGATCTTGCCGAGAGTTTCGTCCACCGAGACGCCGCAGCCGAGCGAGAGAGGCGGCGCCTTGTAGCCGGCATAGCCCTCCCCGCCGGCGAGGACGAATCCGCGCTTGGCCTTGCTCGCCGTCTGAATGCGAAGGGAGGCGGAGGCCTGCATCGTCATGGCAAGCTCGTAGAGGGCGCTCGCCGGCCCCTCGACCAGCTCAAGCTCCAGCTCGGAGATGGTCTCGCGCCTGTTCCGCGCCCTGATCTCGCCGCTGTCGAGGGCCAGCTCGACCAGCGCCTTGCCGCGATCCGGCGCCGCGACCTCCACCACCGCGGTGCGGCGCATGACGTCGGTGGAGAATGCCGGCGCAAGCTGCGACGGCCGCAACGGCCCCACCGCATCGCGAACCGCTGCGTCCGAAGCCACGGGGAGACTCGGCTCCGGCGTCTCGACCGGGCGGGACCATTCGTTGCGCCTGAGGAGGGCGCCGCCGCCGGACGGGCCATCCGCCTTCAGGGTCTGGACCAGTCGTTCCCCGTCGTCCCGGACGCGCAGCGTGAAGCCGCGCCGGCGCAGGCGGAAATCCCCGGTATCGTAGTAGGTGCTGTGCAGCCGCCGGGCCGTCCCGCCGCTGTCCGCAGCCACCGCCGCACGCCAGCCCCGGTCGAGGGCGGCAGCATCGCCGCCGAGCGTAAGCTCGACCTCGAGCGCGGGATCGCCTCCCGCGGCATCCGTCCCCGCCTCGCCGCCAGCCTTGGCCATCGCTCTCTGTTCCCGGTGCCGGACGCGATCCGGGAGCATGTCCCTGCCCCTGACCGCGCACTCGGCCACGATCGTGCGGATCGCACGTCGACCTCCGACCATAGCCCGAAGCGCCGTTTCTTCGGAAGCGCCTGCGGCGAATGCAGATCGATTAACGTGGTCTCGCGGATTTGAGTTGCTGGCGGCACGAGCATCCTATTGAATGACCCCAAGCTCATCGCAACACGATCTCAGCCAGCCTCACGAGGAGGAACAACCCTATGACCGACCACGGAAAATTCAGATTCAGCAACCCGCTCTCGCGGCGGACGTTCCTGAAGGGCTCGGCCGCGGGCGCTGCCGCGTTCACCGCCGCGGGCTCGGGCGCGTTTGCGGGTCGCGCGCAGGCGTCGGACTGGTCGGGCGAGACCCTGCGCTTCATGATCATCAACCCCCACGCGGGCTCCATCAAACCGCTGTCGGAGGGCTTCAACGAGCTGACGGGCGCCACGGTCGAAGGGGTGAAGGTCCCCTACGACCAGATCACGGCGCAGTCGACGCTCGACGTGATGTCCGGCACCAACGAGATGGACGTCTTCCAGTACTGGTACGTCGACAAGGAAGCGCTGGTGCGGGACGGCGTGCTGGCCGACATCACCGACCGCATCGCAGCGGAAGAGGCCGATATCGACCCCGCCGACTTCCTGGGCTCGCTCTACGACGCCTATACCCTGGTGGACGGGCGCCGCTACGGCCTGCCCTACGACGGCGACACCCACGTCCTCTTCTACAACAAGGAGATCCTCGACCGGAACGGCCTGGCCCCGCCGGCGACATGGGACGAGTACAACGCGGTCGCTGCGGCGGTCACCGAGGCGGAATCCGCCAACGGCGTCTACGGCGCGCTGCTCATGTGCAAGCAGTTCCCGATCATTCTCTGCTCGACCTACGCGAACAGGCTGGGCGGCTACGGCGGCGACTTCCTCGACGCCAACGGCGCGCCGGCGCTCACGAGCGATGCCGCCATCGGCGCCGCGCAGACGATGCTGGACGCCGGCCCCTCTGCGGTGCCGACGCCGCTGGAGACTGAGTTCGGCAACTCCATTCCGGTGTTCCTGAGCGGCGGTGCCGCCATGATCGAGTTCTGGACCGACCTCGGCACCTGGGCGCAGGACGCCAACCAGAGCCAGATCGTCGACAAGTGGGGCGTGGTGCCCATGCCTGTCGCGGGCAGCAACACGGTCAACCGGCCGGCGATGAACGCGGGCTGGTCCTTCGGCGTCTCGTCGGGCTCGCACAATCCCGACATGGCGTGGGAGTTCGTGCGCATGCAGTCGAGCAAGGAGTTCCACGTCCGCGTGCTCACCGACAACACCACCGGCGTGGACCCGACGCGCCGCTCGGCGATGCCCGCCTACCGCGAGTTCGCCCCGCTGCAGGCGGACGCCGTGGAGCAGGCCATCGACGACGCCTTCCCGTGGCCGATGAAGCCGGAATCGCCCAAGCTCATGCAGTCGCTCACCGACGAGCTTGGCCTGATGATGGCCGGCGACAAGACCGCCGAGCAGGCCATGGCCGATGCCCAGGCCTCCTGGGAGGATATTCTCGGCTAAAGCGTTGTCCGAGCTTACGGGATCATGGCAACCCGAACGAGCCCCACCTCCCCCTGGCCCCCTCCCCCCGGAGGGCGGAGGGGGAACGCAGGCGGCACCGGCCGGTCTCCCTCTCCGCCCCCGGGGGCGGAGAGGGCCGGGGAGAGGTGGGGGATTCTTGGCCCGCACCAGAGCAAATGCGAGAACGTGCGGCGTCCGGGCGCGATCCTGTCAGGCCCGCCCGTGCCTTAGCGTAGCCATGTACCGGGCGGCCGCACGCGCGGGGACCACCCCGGCTGCGGCCGCCCTCTCCTCCCGTCATGGCTGAGCTGGACACTGCGCCGCGACGCACGCTCGAAGGGTCGCGCACGGCCGGGCGCCGGCCCGGCCTGCTCTCGCTCGACCGGCGCAGGCTGGTCGGCTGGGCGGTGGTCATGCCGCTCATCGGCGGCCTGATCGTCTTCGCCATTTATCCGCTCATCTACCTGATCTTCCTCTCGTTCTCCGATTCCAACCTCGGGACCCTCTTCCGCGGCTGGGTCGGCGTCGAGCACTACACGGACTCCATCGGCCAGGCGAAGTTCACCAGCTCCCTGCTCCGCTCCATCATCTTCGCACTGATGACGACGGCGGTGTCGGTCGTCCTCGGCGTCGTCGTCGCCCTCCTCCTCGACCGCGCGGTGAAGGGCGGGCAGATCCTGCGCACCCTCATTCTGCTGCCGCTGATGACGCCGCCGATCACCGTCGCCGTCATGTGGCAGCTTCTGCTCATGCCCAAGGGCGGCTGGCTCAACAGCTTCCTCATGGACATGGCGCTCTTCAGCCAGCCGGTGAGTTTCCTGGGCTCACCCACCATGGCGTTCCCGTTCGTGTGCCTGGCGGACGTGTGGCAGTGGACCCCCTTCATCGCGCTGATGACCTATGCCGCGCTCCAGACCCTGCCGGAGGACATCTACGAGGCGGCCAAGCTCGACGGCGCATCGGGGCCCGCCATGTTCTGGTCCATCACGCTGCCGATGCTGGCACCGGCGCTGCTCGCCATCGCGGTGCTCAAGCTCGTCATCGCCTTCAAGGTCTTCGATCTCGTCTTCGTGCTGACGGGCGGCGGGCCCGGCCAGGCGACCACCGTCTCGAGCTTCTACATCTACCGCGTCGCGATCCAGCAGTTCGACATCGGCGCGGCGGCGGCGCAGACGCTCATGTTCGCGGTCGTCGTCGGCCTCGTCACGATCCCCTTCACCACCGCCCACGACGTCGCCGAGAAGAGGCTGTCGTGACGGCCACCCGCGCCGGAAAATTCGACGGCGGCGCCTGGCTCGCGGATGCGCCGGTCGATCTCTGGACGCTGGCGCGCTGGGCGGGGACCGCAGCGGTCGTGCTCTTCTTCATCTTCCCCATGATCTTCATGTTCATGGTCTCGATGAAGACGCAGCCCGACATCGCGAGCGGCGGCTTCATCCCGCAGGAGTGGTTCTGGCAGAACTACCCGGATGCCTGGAACTCCGTCGCCGTCGGCACCTACCTCCGCAACTCCATCGTCGCTGCAGCCTGCGGCGCGCTGGTGACGCTCGCCATCGCCGTGCCTGCGACCCATGCCATCGTGCGCTACCGCATCGGCGGCAAGTTCCTGCCGGCCTTCATCCTCGCGACCTACGTGGCGCCGCCGATCGTGGCGCTCTTCCCCCTCTTCTTCCTGCTCCGCTCGATCGGGCTGGTGAACTCGCTGGTCGGCCTGGCGCTGGTCTACGGCGTGATGAACCTGCCGGTCGCGTTCTGGCTGCTCTCCAGCTTCGTCCGCCGCCTGCCGGAGGAGCTGGAGGACGCCGCGCGCATCGACGGCGCGGGCTACGGCTCGGTGCTCTTCCGCATCACCGTCCCGCTGCTCATGCCGGGCATCATCAGCACCGGGATCATCTGCCTGATCCTCGCCTACAACGAGTTCCTGCTGGCCTCCTTCCTCACGCGGAGCGAGAGCACGCAGACGCTCCCGGTCGGCCTCTCCCTCTACCAGGGCGACCGGCAGCTTCGCTATGGTCAGATGTCGGTCGCGTCCCTCATCGGCATCGTGCCGGTCTACCTGCTGGCGATGTTCTTCCAGCGCTGGCTCATCCGCGGCTTGACGGCAGGGAGCACGAGGTAGCGATGGCGAGCGAACCCGCCGACATTGCGGCCATGCTGAGCGCGCTGGTGGACGTGCTGCTGCCGGGCGACGGGCGCTTCCCGGCTGCGAGCGAGGCCGGCACCCACGGCCTGGTGGCGGAGAGGCTCGTGGCGCAGACGGGCGAGTCCGCGCTGGACGATCTCGCACGCGCGATCGCGGACTGCGGCGGCCCGCTCGGCCCCTTGAGCGCGGCGGAACGGCGGGAGGTCGTCCGGCGCTTCGAGGCGGACTGCCCCGAGCAGTTCGAGACGCTGCGGATGATCGCCTACCTCGCCTACTACGAGAGCCCCGCCGTGGTGCGCGCCGTCCGTGCCCTCGGCCACGTCTACAACGACGCGCCGCAGCCCGCGGGCTACGTCATGGCGGCCTTCGACGAGAGCGACCCCCTCCAGGCGCCCGCGCACCGGCGCGGCCACTACGTGAGGACGGAGGACGTGGCGCGCCTCGACCTCGCGCCGCTGCCGCCCGATCCGCTGGCGCCCGAGGTCGTGACGGAGGACGACGCGGTGGCGACCGGCCGCGGCGCCATCGCCAGGGGCGCGGGCGGCAAGCCCGCCGGCCGGGCGTAGGGGCGGATCATGGCCAGCGTCGAGATCAGGAACATCTACAAGTCCTTCGGCCCCGTCGAGGTGATCCACGGCATCGACGTGGAGATTGCGGACAAGGAGCTGGTCGTGCTGGTGGGGCCATCCGGCTGCGGCAAGTCGACCCTGCTCCGCATGATCGCCGGCCTCGAGGACATCACCGCCGGCGAGATCGCCATCGACGGCAGGGTCGTCAACCGCGTCGCGGCCAAGGAGCGGAACATCGCCATGGTGTTCCAGTCCTACGCCCTCTATCCGCACATGACCGTCTACCGCAACATGTCGTTCGGCTTGCGGATGCGGAAGATCCCGAAGGACGAGCAGGACCGCCGCATCTGGTGGGCGGCGGAGGTCCTGGAGCTGACCGACTACCTCAAGCGCTATCCGCGCCAGCTCTCGGGCGGGCAGCGCCAGCGCGTCGCGATGGGCCGCGCGCTGGTGCGGGAGCCCATCGTCTTCCTCTTCGACGAGCCCCTCTCCAACCTCGACGCCCAGCTCCGCGTCCAGATGCGGACCGAGATCCGCGAGCTGCACCAGCGCCTGCAGACCACCATGATCTACGTCACCCACGATCAGGTGGAGGCGATGACGCTGGCCGACCGCATCGTCGTCATGCGCGAGGGCTACATCGAGCAGATCGGCGCGCCGGCGCATGTCTACGACCGGCCCGCCAACACCTTCGTCGCGGGCTTCATCGGCTCGCCCCAGATGAACATTCTGCCCGGCACGCTCGGGCCCGGCGGCACCATCGCGCTGGAAGGCGGCGTCACGGTCCGCCACGATCAGGACCTCGCGGCGCAGGCGGGCCGCAGCGTCCTCTACGGCATTCGGCCCGAGGACCTCCGCCTGGTCGGCGAGGGCGAGGGCTTCCCGCTCACCCTCGACGTGGTCGAGACCACCGGCCGGGAGATCGAGCTGTTCGGCTCCCTCGGCGCAAGGCGCATCTGCGTGCTGCTGCAGGCGCGCGCCTCCGTCCGCCCCGGCGAGACCGTATGGGTCAACCCGGACCCCGAGCGCGCGCACGTCTTCGATGCGGAGAGCGGCGCCCGCCTCGAGGCCGCCGGCCAGGCCTGAGGCGGACCGGCCGTGGCGGAGCGCACCACCCACGATCACGCCGACGTCGTCATCGTCGGCTCCGGCCCCGGCGGCGTCATTCCGGCCACGGTCCTGGCGCGGAAGGGCATCAAGGTGGTGTGCCTGGAGCAGGGCCCGTGGTTCCCGCCGGCCGCGCGCCCCCACCACGGCCGCGACTGGGAGTGGCGCCGCGCCACCGACTGGTCCATCGCCGTCAACGTCCGCGCCCAGGCCCACGACTACCCGGTGGAGAGCACGGACGAGACGACACTGATGTGGAACGGCGTCGGCGGCTCCACCGGCATCTACACCGCCACCTGGCCGCGCTACCGCCCGTCCGACTTCCGCAAGGGCACCGAGCACGGCCTCGCGCCCGACTGGCCGATCACGTACGAGGACCTCGCGCCCTACTTCGAGATGGCGGACGAGGCCTGCGGCGTCTCCGGCTGGGCCGGCGATCCCGCCATGCCGCCGCGCGGCCCCTTCCAGACCCGGCCGGGCCCGCGCGGCTCGATGGGCGCGGTCGTGACGCGCGGCTTCGATGCGCTCGGCTGGCACTGGTGGCCCATGCCCTGCGCCATCCTGGCGGAGGGCTACGACGGCCGCCTCGCCTGCAACAACTGCGGCGCCTGCCAGAGCGGCTGCCCGCGCGGCTCGCTCAACGACATGGCCGTGACCCACTGGCCGAAGGCGCTCGCGGCTGGCGTCGAGCTGCGCACCGACAGCCGCGTCGAGCGCATCGAGACCGATGCCGCAGGCCGCGCCACCGGCGTCGTCTACGTCGAGCGCAACACCGGCGTGCGCCACCTCCAGACAGCGGACGTCGTGATCCTCGCCGCCAACGGCGTCGGCACGCCCCGCCTGCTGCTGCTGTCGGAGAGCGCGGCCCACCCGCGGGGGCTCGCCAACCGGTCCGATCAGGTGGGCCGCAACCTCATGCACCACACGCTCGGCATGGTGGAGTGCTGGGTCGACGCGCCGACCGAATCGCACAAGGGCCTGATCTCCGCCATCGCCATCTGCGAGGAGTTCGCGGAGAGCGACACGGCGCGGGGCTTCGTCAACGGCTTCACGCTGCACGTCGTGCGCCAGAACGGCGCGGGCTATCAGGCGCTCGGCTCCCATTCCGGCAACGTGGCGCCGTGGGGGGCCGAGCACCACGCGTGGCTCGCCCAGCACTTCGGCCACGGCATCGGCATCCTCGTCGTGGGCGACGACCTGCCGAGGCCGGAGAACCGCGTGACGCTCTCCGGCACCGTGGTCGATTCCTCGGGCCTGCCGGCGCCCCGCATCGCCTACGGCATGTGCGAGAACGATGCCCGGCTCGCGCGCTTCGGCATCGAGCGCGCGGTCGAGCTGGCCGGCGCGATGGACGCCTGGGACGTCAAGGTCAATCCCTTCCGCGACGCGAACGGCGTCTACGCGCCTCCCGCCTGGCACCTGCTCGGCACCGCGCGCATGGGCGCCGACCCGGAGGACTCCGTCGTCACCAGGTGGCACCAGGCGTGGGACTGCCCCAATCTCTACATCACCGACGGCAGCGTCATGGCGACCGGCGCCGCCATCAACCCGACAAGCACGATCGCCGCGCTGGCCTACCGCGCCGCCCACCACCTCGCCGACAATTTCGCCGACGCCCGCCGGGCCACCGGCCCGCTGCTCGACGACTGAGAATTGCGGGCTAAGATGCAGACGCGCCCCAACCGGGCGGAGGGAGCGATGGCCGGCTACACGCGCGAAGAGTTGCGGGAGATGGTGCAGCCCGACCGGGTGCACCGCGCCATCTACACCGACCCGGCGATCTTTGAGATCGAGATGGAGAAGATCTTCCGCCGGGTGTGGCTCTACGTCGGCCACGAGAGCCTGGTGCCGAACCCCGGCGACTTCTACTGCACCCACCTCGCCCGCCAGCCCGTGGTGCTGAGCCGCCACGCGGACGACGGCATCTGCGTGCTCTTCAACCGTTGCGGCCACCGCGGCGCCAAGGTGCTCAACGCCGAGCGCGGCAACGCCAAGGTCTTCACCTGCATGTATCACGGCTGGAGCTTCCGGCCGAACGGCGCGCTCGCGGGCGTGCCCATGCGCAAGGACTTTCCGGAGGAGCCGCTGAAGGACCCGCAGTTCGGCATGGCGCGCCTGCCCCGGGTTGAGAGCTACCGCGGCTTCGTCTTCGCCTCCTTCAACACGCACGCCGAGCCCCTCCTCGACTGGCTCGCGGAAGCCCGGCGCGGCATCGACGAGCTGGTCGACCGCTCGCCCGAGGGCGAGGTGGCGCTCAGCGCCGGCTGCCACCGCTACCACTACCGCGGCAACTGGAAGCTACAGCTCGAGAACCTGGCGGACATGTACCACCCCGCCGCCTGCCACGCGTCCACCGTCGGCCCCGACGGCCGGCAGTTCAAGCGCCGCGCCGGCGCCGAGGGCGGCGATGCCGCGTTCTTCGCCCCCAACGGCGAGGCCATCGTCGCCCAGACCGGCGTGCGCGGCCTCAACGACCGCCACAGCTCGGAGGCCTCGCTCTTCGACAAGGAGCAGTCCGGCGGACACTGGGACGACTACCGCGCCATCATGGTGGCCCGCTACGGCGAGGAGCGCACGACCGACATCCTCAAGAACCGCCGCCACAGCATGACCTTCTTCCCAAGCTCCGACATCCTGCTGGCGCAGACCTCGGTGCGCGTGATCCGCCCGGTGGCGGTGGACTTCACCGAGGTCGAGGTCTGGCCGGTCCGGCTCGAGGGCGCGCCCGCGAGCATCTCCGACGACCTCGTGCGCTTCGTGAACATCACGCATGCCGCCGCCTCCTTCATCCAGTCCGACGACATGGAGGCGTTCGAGCGCTGCCAGGAAGGGCTCCGAACGCAGGGCACCGACTGGGTGCTCGTCGCCCGCGGCCTCGGCGCCGAGATCGACGAAGGCGACGGCGTCTTCTTCGGCCCGCGCTCCAGCGAGGTCGGCCAGCGCGCCCAGCACGAGGCCTGGCGCGACCTGATGGGCGCATGAGCGTCACCGCCCAGGCCCGCGCTGCCGCCGGCTCCAACGCGGTCGCGCTCGACGAGCTGCGCCGCTTCATCGAGCGCGAGGCCGACCTGCTCGACGAGCGCCGCTTCGACGCGTGGCTCGACCTCTACACCGAGGACGCCGTCTACTGGGTGCCCGCCTCGCCCGGGCAGGAGAGCTGGGACGACCACGTATCGCTCTTCTACGACGACAAGGCGACCATGCGGGTCCGCGTGCAGCGGCTCAACCACCCCCGCATCCACTGCCAGAGCCCGCCCAGCACCTGCGTCCGCGTGATCTCGGGCGCCCGGCTCGACGAGGTGACGGCGGACGGCGCATGGGCGGTCCGCTCCAAGTTCGTGATGGTGGAGGACCGCCCCGGCAACCCCCAGCGCGTCTTCGGCGGCCGCTTCTCCCACGCGATCGTGCAGGAGGGCGAGCGCCTCCGCATCCGCCGCAAGCGCGTCGACCTCACCAACTGCGACCAGAGCTTCCCCATGCTCACCCAGCCGTTCTGACCCGTCCCCGTTCCCGAACCGATCCCGGCGATCCCCGACAAGCCGCTGTTTCCCTCCACCGTGCAAGGGTCAGAGCGATTTCCGACGTTCCCGAATCACGACGGCCCGAACGAACCCCACCTCCCCCTGTCCCCCTCCTCCCGGGAGGAGGGGGAACGCAAGCCGCAACCGCAGAGTCTCCCTCTCCTCCCCACCGGGGAGGAGAGGGCTGGGGTGAGGTGGGGGATTCTTTTCGTTCGTTCGGCAAGCGAGGACGCGAACGTGCGGCAACCCGCTACGATTCCGTCCGGTCGGAAATCGCTCTAGTGTGAGGCATGGGCAGGGAGCCTCCGCAGGCGGCGGCAGAGCCGGGCGCACGCGCCCGCGGGGGCAAGGCGCACGCCCACGTGCTCGCCTTCCTCATCATCGTCATCATCTCCACGTCCTTCCCGCTCGGCGAGCACATCACCCACGGGCTGGATCCCGCGGTGCTCATGTGCATCCGCTTCGTCCTCGCCGCGCTCCTCATGGCGCCCATCGTCGCCTGGCGCGAAGGGCTCGCGCGGCCGAGCGCCACCTCGTGCCTCCGCTACCTCGCGCTCGGCGCGCCGCTCGCCTTCTTCTTCTGGTGCATGTTCGAGGCGCTGCGCTACACCAGCGGCCTCAACGAGAGCGCGATCTTCACCATCGTGCCCGGCCTCGCCGCCCTCTTCGGCGCGGTTCTGGTGGGCGAGCGGATCGGCCTCCATCGCGTGGCCGCCCTCTTCCTCGGCATGATCGGCGCGCTCTGGATCATCTTCCGGGGCGACCCGGCGCGCCTCTTCAATCTCGAGGTCAACATCGGCGACGGGATCTTCCTCGCCGGCTGCGTCGGCTACGCCATATACAGCTCGCTCATCAAGCGCCTGCATCGCGGCGAGCCGATCGTGGTGCAGTCCTTCTGGACGATGGTGGCTGCGGCGGTCTGGCTGCTGGCGGCGAGCAACGTCAAGCTCTGGCGCACCGACTGGGGGCAGGTCGAGGCGGTCGTCCTCGGCGGCATCGTCTACCTCGCGATCCTGCCGACCCTCGTCAGCTTCTTCCTCACCCAGTACACCACGCTCCGCCTCGGCCCGACCCGGGTGCAGGCCTACGGCTACGCGCTGCCGGCGATCGTGCTCCTGCTCGATCTCGCGCTCGGCAAACCCGCGCCGCCGCTGATGACAGTCCCCGGCCTCGCCATCGTGCTCGCCGCAAGCTTCGTGGTGCAGCGCGGCGCCATCCGCGAGTTCCGGTAAGGACCGCGCGCCCCGTGAGTCCCCCACCTCTCCCCGGCCCTCTCCTCCCCGCCGGGGAGGAGAGGGAGAAAAGGCTAGCGCCGCCTCGTTCCCCCTCCTCCTGGGAGGAGGGGGACAGGGGGAGGTGGGCTCTTGTTCGGACCGTCGTGCCCCGACAAGGCTGGGTATCGCTCCAACTATCCGTTCCGCAGCCGATCCAGCGCGCCCTGCAGGATGTAGGTCGCCGCCACCTGGTCGACCACCCGCGCCCGCTTGCGCCGCGAGAGGTCGGCGTCGAGCAACGGGCGCTCGGCCGCTTTGGTGGAAAGCCGCTCGTCCCAGAAGGCCACCGGCAGCGCCAGCCCGTCCGCCAGCCGCGCGGCGATGTCGCGGGCGGACTGCGCGCGCGGCCCCTCGCTGCCGTCCATGTTGACCGGCAGCCCCACCACGATGCCGCCGATGCCGTCTGCCTCGATCATCGCGCGCAGGGTCTCGATGTCGCGGGAGAGCTTCGTGCGCCTCAGCGTCGTCCGCGCCGTCGCGATGGTGCGGCTCACGTCGGAGACCGCGATGCCCACGGTCCGCGCGCCGAGGTCGAGGCCCATGAGGCGCGCGCCCGGCCCCAGCCGATCGTTCAGCGCGCTCAGATCGCAGATCGTCACGGCCCGCCCCCCGCTTACGCCCCAGCGGCCGCGAGCGCCTGCGCCGTCTCCACGATGCGCGACCAGGCGCCTTCGACGTGCGCGCGCCGGGTTGCGACCGCCCCCACCGCGAGGCGCAGCACCAGCCGCTCATCCAGCTTCGTGTGGGTGAGGTAGAGCGCGCCCGATTCGTTCAGCCGGTTCATCAGCGCCTCGTTGAACGCATCGCCCGCGCGGTGGCGGAAGCACACCAGACCGGCCGAGACCGGCGCCGCCAGCTCGAATTCCCCGCTCGCCTCCACCTGCGCTGCGAACCACTCGGCGAGCGCCACGCAGTGCCGCACGTGGGCGCGCAGCCCCTCGGCCCCGTAGTGGCGGATCACGAACCAGAGCTTCAGCGCGCGGAAGCGCCGGCCGAGCGGCACCTGCCAGTCGCGGTAGTCGATGACCGCGCCCGATTCCGTGGCTTCGTTGCGCAGGTACTCCGGCAGCACGCTCAGCGCCTCGATGAGCGCCGCCCGGTCGGCCACCCAGAAGCAGCTACAGTCGAAGTTGGTGAGCAGCCACTTGTGCGGGTTGAAGGTGTAGCTGTCCGCAAGCTCCAGCCCGTCGATGAGGCCCCGCTGCTCGGGGCAGACGGTGGCGCTGCCGGCGTGCGCGGCATCGACGTGGAGCCAGACGCGCGCGCGCCGGCAGACCGCGCCGATGGCGCGCAGCGGATCCACCGCGCCCGACGACGTCGTGCCGACGGTGGCGCAGACCATGGCGGGCGTAGCACCGCGCGCGCGGTCCTCCGCGATCGCCGCCTCCAGCGCGTCTGCGCGCATCGCGTGGCGGCCGTCGGCATCGACGAGCCGCAGGTTCTCGCGCCCGAGGCCCGCGATCTTCACGCCCTTCTCGATGGAGGAATGCGCGTGGCGCGAGGTGTAGACCGTGAGCCGCCCCGCCCCCCGGCCCGCGGGCCCGAGGCCCACGCCGTGGCGGTTGGCGGCGCCCGCGCTCGCCCGCTCGCGGGCTGCGATCAGCGCGGTCAGCGTGCTGCTCGACGCGCTGTCCTGGATGACGCCGCCGCCGGCCGCACTCGAGCGGAACCCCTCCGGCAACCCGAGCAGGTCCACCAGCCAGTCGAGCACGTGGGTCTCCAGCTCGGTGCAGGCGGGGCTCGTCGCCCACAGCATCCCCTGCACGCCGAGGCCGGACGAGAGCAGGTCGCCGAGGATGGAGGGACCCGACGCGTTCGCCGGGAAGTAGGCGTAGAAGTTGGGCGACTGCCAGTGCGTGATGCCCGGCAGGATGATCTCGTCGACATCGCGCAGCACGTCGGCGAACGGCTCGCCCGTCTCGGGCGCGGCTTCCGGCAGGCGTGCGCGGACCGAGCCCGGCTCCGCCCGGCTCAGCACCGGGTAGCGCTTCACCTCCTCCATGTAGCGCGCGATCCGCTCGATGACCGCGTGGCCCGCGCGCCGGAACGCGTCCGGCGTCATGTGCCCGGCGTCGTCCATGCCTGAGTCCTTCGCGTTGCTTGCCGTCCCTGTCGACGAGTTGGGAGGCAAGTATGGCCGCATCATGGCCATTTTCGCCGCGCCGTCAGCCCCGATCTCCCACCCCGCTCGGGACGGGCCGCGGGGCGGGACGGTCCTGCAAATTTATGTGAGACATTCCGAGATAAGCCGAGACAAAGCGAGACAAGGTGAGACAAAGCGAGACAAGGTGAGATGCCGGCAGGCGCGCGCAGCGACCGGCCCGGAGCACGCAGCCGGCCTCCGCGCGGGCAGACGCAAAGCCTTGTGGCCGGCCGTCCACCCGCCTGCAGAGACGGCCGATCCGCGCGCGCTGACATGCCCCAACCATCGCGCGATGCTGGCACACGGGGCGCACGCCATGCACCGCACCATGAACCGGGCCATCCGGCGGCCCGGCCAAGACTTGCCGTTTTCTGCCGACGCGGGCAAACAACCCCCACCTCACCCCGGCCCTCTCCTCCCCGGCGGGGAGGAGAGGGAGAAAAGGCTGGCGCCGCCTTCGTTCCCCCTCCTCCCGGGAGGAGGGGGACAGGGGGAGGTGGGAGACGGCACCGTTTGCGGGCCGCCAATGAGGGGAGGCACGGCATGAGACTGGACGGCAAGGTCGCGATCGTCACCGGCGGCTCGCGGGGGATCGGCGCCTGCATCGCGCGGCGGCTGGCATCGGAGGGCGCCCGCGTCGCCGTGGTCGCCAACGCGGCGCGCGCGAAGGCCGAGGCGGTGGTGCAGGAGATCGCGGACGCCGGCGGCCGCGCCGCGCCCTTCCAGGCCGACGTCTCCCGGGTCGCCGACTGCGAGCAGCTGGCAGCCGAGGTGGCGGAGGCCTTCGGCACCATCGACATCCTCGTCAACAACGCCGGCGTCTACCACCCGCTGCCGATGGAGGAGACCGCCGAGGCGCTCTGGGACGCCCAGATCGACATCAACCTCAAGGGCAGCTTCTTCACGGCCAAGGCGGTCGCGCCGGTGATGAAGGCGAAGGGCGCGGGCAAGATCGTCAACATCACGTCCACGCTCGGCGCCGTGGGCTCAGCGGCCGGCGCCGCCTACTGCGCCTCCAAGGGCGGCCAGATGCTGCTGACCAAGGCGCTCTGCCTGGAGCTGGGCCCGCACGGGATCAACGTCAACGCGGTCGCCCCCGGCGCCACGGTCACCGACATGAACGCCGCCATCCGCGCCCAGCCCGGCAAGGAGGAGCGCATGAACGCCCTCTCGCCCATCGGCCGCTACTGGGCGGAGGCCGACGACATGTCGGGCGCGGTGGCCTATCTCGTCTCCGACGACGCGAAGGCCGTGCACGGCGCCCACCTCATGATCGACCACGGCTGGACCGCCTGGTAGGGCGCGCCGCTCCCCGCCCCCTGCGCCCCGCCGCCCGGAGCCCGATCGTGTGCGGACGCTTCACCCAGCGCCTCTCCTGGCGCGAGCTGCACGAGCTGATGAGCCTGCTCGGCCCGGCGCAGAACCTGCGGCCCCGCTACAACGTGGCGCCGGCGCAGGCCATCGCCGCGGTGCGGGCCGGCGCGGAGGGGCGCACGCTCTCCATGCTCCGCTGGGGCCTGATCCCCGCCTGGGCGAAGGAGCCCAGCATCGGCTACAGGCTGATCAACGCGCGCGCCGAGACCGCCCACGAGAAGCCCTCGTTCCGCGCCGCCTTCCGTGCGCGCCGCTGCCTGATCCCGGCGGACGGCTTCTACGAGTGGGCGAAGGCGGCCAAGGGCAGGGCCAAGCAGCCCTGGCTCTTCCAGATGAAGGACGGCAGCGGCTTCGCCTTCGCCGGGCTCTGGGAGAGCTGGACGGTGCGCGCCGGCCTAACCCTCACCGGCTCCCTCGCCGAGCTTGAGCCGGGCGACGCGCTAGAGACCTGCACCATCCTCACCACCCAGGCCAACGAGACCGTAGCCCCCGTCCACCCCCGCATGCCCGTAATCCTCCCCCCGCCCGCCTACGACCAGTGGCTAGGCAGCGCGGAAGTCCCCCTTGCCCCCTACCCCACCGAAGCCATGACCGCCCACCCGGTCAGCACCCTGGTCAACAAACCCGCAAATGACGACGAGCGGTGTGTGGAGCCTGCGGGGTGCGATGGCTCCGGCTCCGGTGCGGCGAGTACCTAGCCATCGCCGAGACAATTCGCTTAACGGGTCGAACCGCCGCCTTTGCCACCCGACTTCATGAAACTGCAGCCCGGCCGCACCACAATGAGAGAAAACCCGAACCCGTCGCAATCGCAGACTATCGGGGCGTTGGGAGACTCAACTACGGTCGATACTCCCACTGACCGTTCACACATACCAGCGCCCCGATCCGCGTTCCTTCGGGGACGCGCTGACCGTCGTAGTAGCAATCGGCACCAGCAAGAGCAGGAAAAGTCATCATCGCAACGAGAAAAAATACAACAAGGAAAGCCAATTTCATGTCAGTTCTCCTTGCTTCTGGCCGGGTCTAAATTGCGTGGGTATACAATGAATTTTATGCCTTCTATGATTCCGTCTTCGCTTCGTGTGCTATCACCTGTCGGGTAGAGTTTCCCAAATGCCTCGTGACTTATGCCGAGAGGAATCGGAACGGTTCCCGTCAACATCTGTTGGACATCGATCGCAGGTTCTTCGCAATCGAAGTATGATGGGTCAGTATGTATCTCCCCGCGCAGCGTATTGGAGTTCTTCTCGCTGAAGACATCAATCTTTCTGCCGTTAATCAATGCTCCACCAGAACATGCGAAGATAACTTGAAGGTCATCTGGTGCATGCTCCAATAATCGAATATCGGCAGGGAATGCACGCAATCGGAATATTCCCTTTTGCTCAACATTGTGCTCCCACAGAGCAGCAATAAGCGCACTGGCTTCTTGCGCTCCGCTCATCGTTTTCTCTAACGCATCGAAGGCTTGAAGCAGCTTTTCGTCCGCTTGCGAGAGTGTGTGCGGCAATTGAAATGGGCCTTCGAGGTTGGCGAGCATACGACGCAGAGCGTTGCCGATTTTCATTCCCTCGTCACTTGAGGGGTCCATATCTCTGAGAGTCGAAAGAAACTTGTCCGATGACAGATGATAATAGCTCCGCGAAGCGAGAATTGCCTCTACGGCCACCTCGTCTTTGGTAAGTGCCTTTTCCAAGAGACTGGAAAAACTGTCATCTGCCGCGACTTCGATCGAAAAGCCACCCTTTGAGATCTCAACCTTGCCTCCGGCTCCCATCACCGCCAGTACGTAAGTCACACCAGCGCCGACAAGCAGCGCCGCAATGGCCACGAGCACCGAAGTCCAACCGGGCCGTCTTTGAGAGCCCGTGCCTAGGTTGATGGACTGCATCAATCACCGCGCATACGCTATCGCTCATTAGTTATATCATATAGATCATGAAGGATCACGCAGTGTCACGCAAGCGAAATGACGCTGCCAGTGCCTTGATCCTGACGAAGCTTGCGCCGCCACACACATGCTCTGTGACCATGGACGCCGGCTGCGCTGGCCGTGAGCACCGGACGCGCTCCTGTGATTTGTCGGCACTCATCGCGACAGGGTCTCTCCGGCCTGATCGTATGGAGCCATCCGGGGAGGGGAGTCGCCGGTGGAAATCTCTTCCCCAGCCCACTAGGGCGCAATCAAACCGCGCCTCTTCAGGCGCCGCGACGGCTTCGCTTGGCCCGCAGCCATCGCGCGCGCCTTCCTCGTTTCAGACCGGAAATCCCGAGAAACGCAACAACGATGCACGAAGCCCTGACGGCCCGTTCAGACAGTAACGGTGACGTACTTCCCTTTGATAGAGGGCTTCGGAGGGCCGATTACGGTGAGAAATTCACGCCCAAGGCCGGGAAACACTGTGAGCCTCGTTCCGTATGCTCACAGGCAAGATAGCCTACGGCGTCACGCGGCTGCGCGCACCGGACCTGCGGTGGACGCGGACAAGCACGCCTTCGTGAGGCGCGCCACAGCTACTTCGCCCCGGCGGCCCTGCGGAGCTGGGCGGAGGGGCGGAAGCGGAGGGCCTTGGAGGCGCGGATGCGGATCGCCTCGCCGGTCTGCGGGTTGCGGCCCTTGCGGCCCTTGCGCTTGACGATGCTGAAGGTGCCGAAGTTGCCGATGGTGTAGCGCCCTTCCTTCTTCGACTTCTTGATCCCGGACTCGATCTCGCCCAGCACCAGGTCCACGGTGCGCTTGGCCTCGGCCTTGCTCATCTTGCCCTTCTTGGCGACGTTCTCGATGAATGCGGCTCTGCTCATGGCGGGTTGCCTCTCTGTCGGTCCCTGTCGCGACTCGCACGCGGTCAGGCCACTACATATAGCGGGTTCCGCGCGTTGTACACCTACTAAATCCGAGATCGCGGGGCTGGAGGCTGCGCGGTCAGGGGCGCTCCACGGTGGGCCGTCCCTCCCCGATCCATCCCAGGATGCCCTCGCGCGCGGTGTAGACGCGGCCGTACCCGAAGCGCTCGTCCAGCATCCGGGCGACCCTGGCGCTGCGCTTGCCGCTGCGGCAGATGAACGCGACCGGCTGGCCCGACTCCGCGATCCGGGCGAGCGCAGGCAGCCAGCGCTCCAGGTCGTAGCGCCCCTGCTTGTCGTAGAAGGTCAGCAGGTGGCTGTCTTCGATGACGCCTGTCTCGCGCCACTCGTCCGCCCGGCGGACGTCGATGACCGGGACGCCGTCCGCCCGCAGCCGCTCCAGCCCGGCGCCGTCCACGTCGATCACCTCGGCATGAAGCGGCAGGCCGCCCAAGGCCAGCATGGCGCAGAACGCGACGATCCTCAGCATTGCCCGGCCCCCCGTGGGTCGCTCCCCTACAGATGGACCGGCGCGCGCCCGTTTGCAACGGATATCGCGCGCGCTTATTCGTTTCCCTCGACGGCGGGCGCTCGCTCCGCTCGCTTGCCTACGCGCTTCGTGCGGCGCGCGGTCGCGCGCTCCGGGCCTGTCGGCCCGGTCACCCCCTTGCCCGATCTCGGGTTCCCTGCTCAATCCACGCGGCAGGTGATGCGCCAGTCGATGGCGCCGGCCTTGTCGCGCCGCGCGTAGCTCACCCGGGATTCCTTGAGCCGGGCGCTCGCGATCTCGACCAGCCCGTCCTTCAGCTCAGGCGGCAGGTCGTCGAGGTCGAGGGTGACGGTGATGGGGTCGCGCCGCTTCCGCGCCTTCGCCGGCCGGCCCGTGCGCGCCGCCGCCGCCCGCTGCCCGGGTGTCTCGTCGCCGTTGCCGCCCGCCCCGTTCTTCCCGCCCCAGATCGCGTCCCAACCGCTGCGATATTCGGGCGTCCGCACGCTCGAGAAGTAGCCGTAGTGGACGTCCGACTTGCCGCCGATGGAGTCGCGGGCGGACTTGCCGGCGTCCTTGCCCCCATCCTTGCCGCTCTCCGGGGACTTGGCGTCGGAGGACGCGGCCTCCGTGCTCGCGGTGCTCTCCTTGGCCTCCGGCGCGGCGCTCTCGCCCTTGCTCTTGCTCTCAGCCTTGGGCGCCGTCTCGGTCTTGGCCTTGGCCTTTTTCTTGCTGCTCTTGGCTTCGCTCATCTCTCTCGCTCGACCACGTGTGCGCTCATACGCCCGCAGGCGTAACGGCGGGGATATAGAAGCAAGCGCGGCCTGCATCAAGCCCCTTCGCCCGGCTTGGAGGCACCCTGCAAATATGGAATAGTCCGCCCCGCCAGAGCGGGAGGGAGACGCAGGCCATGATGGACGATCGCGCGCCGGACGAGACCATCGAGATCGCCGTGGACGGGCACAAGGTCGTCGCCTACAGCTTCGGCTCCGGCGAGGAGGTGCTGTTCTGCGTCAACGGCGGGCCGGGCCTCCCCTGCGACTACGTGCGGGACAGCCACTCTTGGCTGGCCGACAAGGGCTACCGCGTCGTCGCCTTCGACCAGCTCGGCACCGGCAAGTCGGACCGGCCGGACGATGACGCGCTCTGGACCATCGAGCGCTACGTCGAGGAGACGGAGACCGTGCGCACCGCTTTGGGTCTCGGCCCGGTCCACTACCTCGGCCAGTCCTGGGGCACCTGGCTCGGCCAGGAGTGGGCGCTCGCCTACCCCGAGAGCTTCAAGACCATCACGCTCGCCGACGGCGCCGGCGACATCCCCCACCTCGTGAGCGAGCTGCACCGGCTGCGGGACGCGCTCGGCCACGAGACCGTGGCGATGATGCAGCGCCACGAGGCGGAGGGCACCCTCGAGCACCCCACCTACCAGGCCGCGATCACCATTCTCAACTACCGCCACGTCTGCCGCCTCGACGAGTGGCCGGCGCCGGTCATGCGCTCGCTCGGCGACTGGAACATGGCGCCCTACGAGGCGATCCAGGGGCCCAACGAGTTCTGCTACACCGGTTCCATCAAGGACAAGAACTGGCTGCCCGAGCTGCACCGCATCCACCAGCCGGCGCTGGTGGTCTGCGGCCAGCACGACGAGCTGACGCCGGCGTGCTCCATGAAGATCGCCTCGGCGCTCCCCAACGCGCAGATCAAGGTGTTCCCCAACTCGTCCCACCTGCCGATGTTCGAGGAGCCGGAGGCCTACTTCGAGACCCTGCTGGCCTTCCTCGACGCCAATCGCGGCTGAGCCTGAAGCTGGAGGACGGAGATGAACGTCAAGGAAGCTGTTGCAATAGCAAAGGAACACATCGAAGAGTTGTTCGGGGAAGAAGACATCTTGAACTTGGGTCTCGAAGAGGTGGAGTTGGATGAAGAAGGATTCTGGCGAATAACGATAGGATTTTCTCGACCATGGAATCGGAATGTCGGCTCCGTTCTTGCCGGCGAGAACTCCCGCTCATATAAGATAGTCGTTCTCAGCAATAGAGACGGAGATGTCAGGTCAGTGAAAGACTGGAATATTTCCAAGGCAATGTAGGGCTATGCCTCCCTCGAGACTCTTCGTCGATGCAAATCTGCTTGTACTTCTTGTTGTTGGAAGAACCAACAAGAACTTGATCAACAAACATCGCCGACTACAAGAATTTCAAGAAGAAGACTACGACATACTTGTCAAAATTCTAAGCCAAGTGGACAAGATACTTGTAACGCCCAACACACTTACCGAAGCCTCCAACTTGCTGACCCAACATGGAGAACCTCAACGATCGCGTTTCCTTGAGGTGCTTAGAACCCTTATCGAAGACAATGAAGAGGTGGTCATTGCGAGCCAGACTGCCAGTCAAAACTCCGAATTCACAAGACTCGGCCTCACCGATTCTGGTCTCCTTGAAGTTATTTCAGACTCCAATCCCGTGGTTACCGTGGATCTCTCCCTATATCTCGCAGCCATACGTAAAGAAAGCGGATCGGCGTATAACTTTAGACACTATCAATCTTGGCCATGAAACACCTTATCCCTCGAAACGCGATGTCAACCGTTGACGACTTGAGCCAAACGGAGGAACGACTATGAATGCGAGCGAGAAGCGCGCGGCGCTGGCCGGCGCGGTCCGGCAGCGCCAGTTCGTCGTGGCGCCCGGCGTCTACGACATGATCTCCGCCAAGGTCGCCGACGGCTTAGGCTTCCGCGCGCTCTACATGACCGGCTACGGCGTGGCCGCCTCGCACCTGGGCCTCCCCGATGCGGGCATCGCGAGCTACGCCGACGTCGTGGGCCGGGTGCGCACCATCGCGGGCGGCACCGCCTCGCCGCTCATCTGCGACGCCGATACCGGCTTCGGCGGCCTCCTCAACGTCCGCCACACGGTGCAGGGCTACGAGGACGCAGGCTGTTCCGCGATCCAGCTCGAGGACCAGGAGATGCCCAAGAAGTGCGGCCACACGCCGGGCCGCCGCGTCGTTCCCTTGGAGGACATGCTGGAGAAGATCCGGGTCGCAGCCGAAGCCCGCAGCGACCCCGACTTCCTCATCATCGCGCGCACCGATGCACGCACCAGCCTCGGCCTCGACGAGGCGCTGGCACGGGGCCGGGCCTTCGCGGACGCCGGCGCGGACGTGATCTTCATCGAGGCGCCGGAGAACGAGGACGAGATCGCGCGCATCGGCGAGACCATCGAGAAGCCCCTGCTCGCCAACATGGTGGACAGCGGCAAGACCCCCATCGTGCCGGCGGAGAGGCTTGCCGCGCTCGGCTTCAGCATCGCCATCTACCCCGCCATCGGCATGCTGCCGGCGGCGGGCTCCATGAAGCGCGCGTTCGAGGCCCTCAAGCGCGACGGCTCCACCGCCAACGTGGACGCGCCGATGATCTCGCTGCCCGAAATGCACACGCTCATGGGCTTCGAGGACGTCTGGTCCTTCGAGCGCCGCTGGGCCCGGCCGGACGCCGAGGCCGCGGAATAGGCGGAGGCCCCGGCCCCGCTTCCCCGACGGGGCCTGCCCCCGTTCACGACGGGCGGCCCGTTCTGACCGCTTGGCCGTTAAGCAGGCAATGCACTAACATTCCAGCCGGCCAGTTGACGGGGGCCGGTCACGCTCATGCCGAACGCTCTGCTGGTTTACCCGGAACAGCCGCCGACCTTCTGGGGGGCCGACTACGCGCTCGAGATGTCGGGGGTCAAGGCGACCTTTCCGCCTCTGGGGCTGCTGACCGTCGCCGCGATGTTCCCCCCCGGCTACGAGCTGCGCGTCGTGGACATGAACGTGAGCGCGTTGCAGGACGCCGACCTCGCGTGGGCGGATCTGGTGTTCACGTCCACGATGATCACGCACCACGTGTCGCTGCAAGCCGTGGTCGAGCGTTGCAACGGCGCGGGCGTTCCGGTGGTGGCCGGCGGGCCGCATCCGACCACGTTTCACGGGGATATTGCGGGCGTGGACCACTTCGTGCTGGGCGAGGTCGAGGAGGTCTTCGCGGAATTCCTTCGTGATCTGGAAGAGGGCACCGCCAAGCCCCTCTATCGAGAGACCGGCAAGCCGGACGTGACCAGGACGCCGGTTCCACGCTTCGATCTCATCGACGTGAAGAGCTACGCCACGATGTGCGTGCAGTTCTCCCGGGGATGCCCGTTCGACTGCGAGTTCTGCGACATCATCAAGCTCTACGGGCGCGTGCCGCGCACCAAGTCGCCGGATCAGGTCGTGGCGGAGCTGGAGTCACTCTACCGCCTGGGCTGGCGAGGGCCCGTCTTCCTGGTCGACGACAATTTCATCGGCAACAAGCGGGATGCCATGAACCTGCTGCCGGAGATCGCCCGGTGGCAGAAGACGAAGGGGTATCCGTTCACGCTGATTACGGAAGCGAGCGCGAATCTCGCACTCATGGGCGAGCTGATGGATGCCATGATCGAGGCCGGCTTCGATACCGTGTTCGTCGGCATCGAGACCCCGAACCCCGAGGCCCTGCTCAAGACCAAGAAGCAGCAGAACACCAGCAAGAACCAGGAGAACTACCTCTTCACGGCGGTTCGGAAAATCCAGCAGCACGGGATGCAGGTCCAGGGCGGATTCATCCTTGGCCTGGATGGCGATGGCGAGGGCGTGTTCGATGCCCAGGTCGAGTTCATTCAGGAGACCGGCATTCCCGTGGCTCCCGTCTATCTGCTGACCGCCTTGAAGGGCACGGACATGTACGAGCGCATGAAGTCCGAAAACCGGCTTCTGGAGGCGCCGCTCGGAACCAACGCCATGCCCCTCAACTTCACGCCGGAGATGGAATACCGGACGCTGATCGAGGGATACAAGCGCGTGCTCGCCACGCTCTACGATCCGACCCTGGAGAATTACTTCAGCCGCTGCCTCATTCTGTTCAGGCACCTGAAGCCTGTCCCGCATCTCCGCAAGCCCAGGAGCAGGAGCGAGATCGATACAGCCTTCATGGCCGTTCGCCGTCGTCTGTCTGCCCGGCAAATCCCCGCCTTTTCCAAGTTCATCGGCAAGGTCTCCAAGGACTACCCCCGCATGCTGCCGGAGGCGATCTACCTGGCGGCCATGGGGCATCACTTCGAGAAGATCGCCCGTCAGCAGATCGCGATCCACGACTTTCTGAGCTTCCTGAGGAATGACTTGGAGGCATTCCCGGAGGCGGCATCGGGTTCCGCGTCGGAGGTGCACGAAATGGGGAGCCGGCGACAGACGTCACTGGACCGCGCCCAGCAACGCTACGACTCCATTCCCGACGAGTTTCGCTATCGGGGAGATGGCCTCCAGAACGCGCTGGAGTCCTACCAGCACGCGCTGGTTTCGCGTGGGCGCAACCTCGGCCGCGCCGCTGTTGCCTGATGCTTACCCCCTCTCCGCCCCACGGGGGAGGAGAGGGCCGGGGTGAGGTGGGGGTGCTTCCCTACTCCGCTGCCGCGCCGGCCTTGGCGGCCTGGGCCTCGCGCTCCTGCAGGAAGCGCAGCACGCGGCGGTTGAACTCGGGCGGCTTGGGCGGCGCCAGCTCGGTCTCCTCCAGGCAGCGCTCGCGCAGCTCTTCCACGGTGCCGCCCCGATCGAAGAGCTTCACCTCGCCCCGCGCGGCGCGGAGCCTCTCGCGCAGCGCGTTCGTCGCCTCCTCGTCCACCATCAGGTCGTCCCGCAGCACCACGCCGTAGCGCTCGGCGCCGGCGCGCGTGACCAGGCCGCGCTCGACCTCCAGCGCCACCAGGGCCGCATCGCGCTCAAGGGGATCGCCCCAGCCGCCGCCGCCCCAGGTCTTGAAGAGCAGCAGGTCGCCGGCCTCGACCTTCACGTGGTCGCACTTGGACGGCAGCACCTCGAAGGAGCCGTCGGCGCGGTGGATTTCCTTCCGGCTGCGCCCGCCCGGCAGGCCGCCGTTGACGCCCCAGGGGTAGGTGAGCCAGCGGTCGTCGTGCAGCGACATCTCGCCGGGCTCCAGCGCGCGGTAGCCGATGGTGACGCCGTTGCCGCCGCGATGGAGGCCGGGCCCGCCGGAATCCGCGATGGTCTCGTAGACCTCGATGCGGAGCGGGAAGTAGGCCTCCAGGAACTCGTTGGGCACGTTGGTGAACGAAGGCCAGAGCGAGTGCCCGTCGGGGCCGTCGCCCGCCGGCCGGCCGGGGATGCCGCCGAAGCCGATCTGGTAGAGCTGGTACCACTCGCCTTCGCTGGAATAGCCCGAATACATGAAGTGCGGGCTGTCGGAGAAGCCGGCCGCCACCATGAGGTTGGGCGCGCGCTGGCCGAGCAGGCCGCCGAGCACGTCGAAGATGCGCCCCAGGGCGTGGGTGCGCGAGGAGAGCGCAGCGGGCTTCAGCGGCTTGAGCAGCGTGCCCGGCGGGATTTTCACATCGACGTGGTCGTAGAAGCCGTCGTTGAACATGATCTGCGGATCGAAGACGTTGATCATGTAGACGCCGACGAACATCTTGAACATTTCTTCGTTGAGGAAGAAGTTGATCGAGCTTTCCGACTGCGGGTCCGTGCCGTCGAAGTCGAAGACCAGCACGTCGCCGTCGCGCCACATCTTGCACGCCATCTTGTAGGGCCCCATGCCGAGCCCGTCGTCGCAGATGTAGTCCTCGAAGTAGAGCGTCTCGTGCTCGCCCACGGTGTTGCGGATGAGGTGCAGCATGGCGCGCCGGTTGCGCTCCAGCAGCTCGCCCATCGCCCCGATCAGGGTGTCGACGCCGAAGCGGTCGCAAAGCTCGTGGATGCGCTTCTCGGCGAGGCGCACGGCGGCGACCAGGGCGTTGAAGTCGCTCCGGTTCCACTGCGGCATCCGGCACTGGTGCAGGATGACCTTGAGCACGTCCTCCTGCAGCTCGTCGTCCTTGTAGATCTTGACCACCGGGATGACGACGCCTTCCTCGTAGATCTGGTTGGCGTCGGTAGGCAGGCTGCCCGGCACCTTGCCGCCCACGTCGGTCATGTGGCCGAACATGGAGGCGTAGGCGATGAGCCGGCCGTCGCGGTAGACCGGGCGCAGGATCAGCCAGTCCGGCGCGTGGCTGATGGCGCCGGCGCAGCTGTAGGGGTCGGAGGTGAGGAAGATGTCGCCTTCCTCGATGGTGCCGTCGTATTCCCGCTTGAAGCCGTGGATGAAGGAGCCGAACTGGCCGACCACCATCTTGCCCTCGGGGTTCGCGATCATCGGGAACTCGTCGTGCTGCTCGCGAATTCCCGGCGACATGGCGGTGCGGTAGAGCACGGCGTCCATCTCGTAGCGGGCGCTGCGCAGCGCGCTCTCGATGATATCGAGGGTGATCGGGTCGATCTCGACCGGCTCGAAGGGTGCGTCGTTGGTCTGGACGATGGTGACTGGCATGTCGCTTCTCCCCCGCCTCAGTGGCCGATCGGGTTGATGATGATGTTGCCGAAGCCGTCGACCACGCCGACATGGCCCGGCAGGATGAGAGTGGTCGAATCCATCTCGGTCACGATCGCCGGCCCCTCGATCCTGTTGCCGGCCTCGAGCTTCGCGCGGTCGTAGATCGCGGCGTCCTGCTCGCGATTGTCGACGTAAACCGTGCCGCTCGCAACCTCGGCCGCCGACGGGTCGGCCCCGCCCTCGGCCACGTGGCCGGCCTCGACGAAGGTCTCGGCGCCTCGCACGATGGCGCGCAGCGTCACGATCTCGTGCTCGGCGTCCAGCGCGAAGGTGAAGAGCTGCGTGTGCTCGTCGTCGAACTGCCTGGCGAGGTAGCCGAGCCCGTCCCTCTCGAACTCGTCGCCCGTGAAGCTCACCGGAAGCTGCAGCCCCTGGCCGTGGTAGCGCAGGTCGACCTCGTACTGCACGGTCTGGTCCTCGCGCGCGATCCCTTCGGCATCCAGCTCCTGGCGCGCGCGGGTCTCGAGATCGTCGAGGATGCCGCGCACCTCGGCGTCCGAGGTCTCCGAGAAGCGCCGCACGAAGCTCATGGAGGCCTCGTCGGTCACCCGCGTCGTCGCATCGCCGTAGGCGCAGAGCACGCCGGGCGAGGGCGGGATAATGACCGGCCAGGAGTTCATCAGCTTGGCAAGCGCGTTGGCGTGCAGCGGCCCGGCGCCGCCGAACGCGATCAGCGCGAAGTCGCGCGGGTCGAAGCCCTGCTGCACCGAGACCAGCCGGAGCGCGCCGAACATGTTCTCGTTCACGATGTCGATGATGCCGGCCGCGGCCCGCTTGAGATCGAGACCCAGCGCCGTGGCGACGGTCTGCACCGCCTCGGTCGCCGCATCGACGTCGAGCTTCATCTCGCCGCCGATCAGCTCGCTCGGCAGGTAGCCCAGCACCACGTTTGCGTCCGTCACGGTCGGCTGGTCGCCACCCATGCCGTAGGCCGCGGGCCCGGGATTGGCGCCCGCGCTCTGCGGGCCCACGCGGAGCGCGCGGGTGATCTCGGGCACGTGGGCGATCGAGCCGCCGCCCGCGCCCACGGTCCGCACGTCGAGCGAGGGCGCGCGCACGGTCACGTCGCCCACCGTGGTCTCGCGCCGCTTGCGCGGCACGCCGTCGAGGATCAGCGCGACGTCGGTCGATGTCCCGCCCATGTCGAGCGTGAGCAGGTTCCGGTAGCCGGCCTGGCGCGCGATCCAGAGCGCGCCGGCGACGCCGCCGGCCGGCCCGCTCATCAGCACGTTCACCGGCGAGTTGCGGCTCGCCTCGACCGAGGCCAGGCCGCCGTCCGAGCGCAGGATGTGCAGGTGGGCGTCGATCTTCCGCTGCTTCAGCTCCTGCTCCAGATTGCTGACGTAGACCTGCACCACCGGCGCCACGTAGGAGTTGGCGACCGTGGTGATGGCGCGCTCGTACTCGTACATCTCCGGCAGCACCTCGGACGAGATGGAGACCGGCACGCCCGGCATCACCTCGCTTGCGATCGCGCGGATCTTCTCCTCGTTGATGCCGCCCGCATAGGCGTTCATCAGGCAGACGGTCAGCGCCTCGATCCCCTGCGCCTTGAGCTGGCCGAGCTTCTCGCGCAGGTCGTCCTCGTTCAGCTCGCGGACGACCTCGCCGCGCGCGCTGGTGCGCTCCTTCGCCTCGACCGTCAGCTCCAGCGGCGCCAGCGGCTCGGGCTTCGGCCAGATGATCCAGCCGGCGAGGATGCCGGGGACGAAGGAGCGGGCGATCTGCAGCATCTGCCCGTAGCCCTCGCTGGTGACGAGGCCGACCTTGGCGCCCTTGCCCTCGAGGATGGTGTTGGTGGCGACCGTCGTGCCGTGCATCACGTGGGTGATCTGGGCAGGCTCGACGCCCGCGGTGTCGCACACCCGCTCGATGCCGGTGAGCACGCCGATCGAGGAGTCCTGCGGGGTGGAGGGCACCTTCGCGCGGAAGGTGCCGCCGCTCGATTCGTCGATCAGCAGGAGATCGGTGAACGTGCCGCCGACGTCCACGCCTAAGCGAAAAGCCATGCTTCCTCCTTCCGGTCACCGGGTTCGTGTCCGGCCGCAACCGGGCGCGCGCCGCAGCCGCCGGCGGCCCTCGGGGCTCCGCGCCGGCCTCTGCCCGCGATGGCCGCCCGGCCTAGCCGTCCGACGCCTTCCCGGCCTTCCTTGCGATGTTGAACCCGGCGCCGGTCCGCCGTTTCTGAATGATGTAGACCGCCAAGAAGCTCACGAAGATCACCACGAGCGAGAACACGGTCGTCATGGTGCCGATGGCGTAGATGGCCGGCGTCGCCGCCAGGGTCAGCGTGTTCACCAGCTCGACCGGGAGCGTGTTGAACTCGCCCGCCACCGATGACGTGCGCGGGAACTCGTCGTAGGAGAGCGTGAAGCCGAAGAGCGCCACGCCGATCAGCCCCGGCAGCGTGATCGGAATGATCACGTTGCGGAGCGTCTGCCATTGCGTCGCACCCTGGTCTCTCGCCGCCTCCTCGAGCCTCGGGTCGAGCCGGCTGAAGACCGCCAGCATGATCAGCACGCCGAAGGGCAGCGTCCAGCTCAGGTGCGCGCCCAGCGCGCCGGACCACCACTGGCTGGTCATGCCTAAGTTCGAGAAGCCCAGCCCGATGCCCAGGCTGATCAGGATCGACGGGCAGATCAGGCTGGCCACGACGATGTAGAAGACCACGATATTGCCGGTGAAGTTCTTGCGGAACGCGAGACCGGCGAGAAACGAGAGTCCCATGGTGAGGAACATGACGATCAGGCCAAGAATGAGCGAGCGCCCGAACGGCCAGCGGAAGTCGCCGATGTAGGACGGGTCGATCACCTCCTTGAACCAGAAGAGCGAGAAGCCCTGCATCGGGAAGGAGAGCGAGGCGCCGTCGTCCTGGAACGAGAGCACCACGATGATGATGATGGGCCCGTAAAGGAACAGGAGGTAGAGGTAGAAGATCGTGGCGCGCGGCCAGTAGCCCGGTGCTCGTCTGGTTTCGTGGCCCATGGCTAAAGCTGCTTTCGCACGTCGACGAGGCGCATGATGATGCCGACGATGATCAACACGGCCAGCATCAGGACGATGGCCGAGGCGGACGCCGGCGGGTATTGGACATTGTAAATCTGGTTGCTCATCGAAGCCATCACCGTGCCCACCCGCGCACCGCTGAGGATGCGGATTGCCGTGAAGTCGCTCGCCACCAGCGCGATCACGAAGATCGCTCCAATGGCAAGTCCCGGCTTGCAGAGCGGGATGATGACGTGCCACAGGATCTGGAGCCCGGAAGCGCCGTTATCCTTTGCCGCCTCGATCAGATCACGATTGATGCGCGCCATGACGTTGAAGAGCGGCGCCATCATGAAGAGCGTGAATATCTGCACGTAAGACAGAAAAACCGCAAATTCCGAGAACAGGAGGAATTGGAGCGGCGTGTCGGTTATGCCGACTGCCATCACCGCCTGGTTGATGATGCCTTCCTTCCCCAGGAACGGTATCCAGGCGACCATGCGGATGACGCCGGAGGTCCAGAACGGCACGAC
>JAPPMY010000206.1 GCA_028818855.1 Rhodospirillales bacterium | reverse complement strand
ACGCCGAGTTCCTTCATCGACATTAGCTCGCCTCCTCCCCGGTATCCGAGAGCGCTTGCGCCGCCTGCTGCACGGCGCGGACGATGGGCGCGAACCCGGTGCAGCGGCAGAGATTGCCCGAGAGCCCCTCAACGATCTCGTCGCGGCTCGGCGCCGGGTTGCGGTCGAGCAGCGCCTTGGCCGCCATCACCATGCCGGCGGTGCAGTAGCCGCACTGCGCCGCGTAGTTCTCGACGAAGGCCTGCTGCAGCGGCACGATCGCGTTGGTCGCGTTGAGACCCTCCAGCGTGGTGACCTCGGCCCCCTCGGCCCGCTCGGCGAGCGTGAGGCAGGAGAGGCGAAGCTCCCCATCCACCAGCACCGAGCAGCTACCGCAGCCGCCCTGGCCGCAGCCGCTCTTGACCGCCGTCAGCTCCAGGTTGTCGCGCAGCACGTCCTGCAGCGTCGCCAGCGGCTGGATTATCACCGCCTCGTCACGGCCGTTGACCGTGAGGCGTATCAGCTTGTCTTCCATCGATGCCTCCCGCTCAACGTCGTCAGGCGAGCGCCGCCAGCACCCGGCGGACGAAGACGCCCGTCATGCGCCGGCGATACCATTCGCTCGCAACCGCATCGGTCCTGGGCGAGACCGCGTCTTGGGCCGCTTCGGCCGCTGCCGCCATCGCCGCCTCGTCGAGGCCCGAGCCGACCACCGCCTGCTCCGCGCCCGCGCAGCGGAAGGGGTGCGCGCTCGCGCCGCTGAGCGCGATCCGCGCGTCCGTCACCGTGTCGCCTTCCTTCTCGACGCAGGCGGCAACCGTGACCACCGAGGGCGTCGAGTAGCGGCGCCTCGCGCACTTCATGTAGGCGGCGGAGCCCGCCGGCGCGTCGACCTCGATCCGCGTCAGCAGGCCTGCGCCCGGAGGCGTGCCGTTCGCCCAGTCCGCGTAGAAGGCTTCGATGGGCTGCGTCTCCTCGCCGCCGGCCGTCGCGAAGACCAGGCGCGCGCCGAGGGCGAGCAGCGCCGGCGCGAGATCGCCGAAGGGCGCGCGGGCGAAGAGATTGCCGCCCACCGTCGCCATGTTCTGCACTGCCGGGCCGCCGACCTCGCGGGTCGCGGCCTGAAGCGCTGCGATCGGCACGGCCTCGCGCAGCACGCTGAGCGGAACCGCGGCGCCGATCGACCAGCCGCCGTCGCGGGAGACCACCTTGTCGATGCCGAGGCGATCCACGCCGATCAGGTATCCCTCGTCCGACGGGTAGGTCTCGCGCATCAGGCTCGTGCCACCGGCGAGCACCGCCGCGGCGGCGCCGTGACGCGCGATCAGGCCGGCCGCCTCGTCGATCGAGCCGGGCCGAAGCAACTCTGGCATGGACGCCGTCCTCCGTCCGTTTGAAAGCCTCCCCGCGCCTGCGCCGCGCACGTCGTGCCCGGCGGGTGCGCGGGCCGCATCCTAGCGCAGCGGGGAGTGGATCACACCCGCATATCCGTGCCGGCATAGCCCGTGGGGAGACCGACCTTGCCGCGCCGCCGGCAGGGCGAGTATCGTCCGCCGCGCAAGCGACGACGAGGCGTGTAATGGCAACGAGGCCCGATGCGGTCGGCCGGAATCTCGACCTGGAGAGCGCAACCCGCGAGGTGACGGCGCGCTACGAGAGCGCCAACCCCGGCAGCCGGGCGGAGCACGAGCACGCACGCGGGAGCATGCCCGGCGGCAACACGCGGACCGGCATGTTCTACCCGCCCTTTCCGCTCGCGATCGAGAAGGCGGCCGGTGCTACGCTCACCGACGTCGACGGCCACACCTACACCGATTTCGTGGGCGACTTCTCCGCCGGCCTCTACGGCCATTCGCACCCCGTGATCCGCGAGGCGGTGCAGGCGACGCTGGACTCAGGCTTTTCTTACGGCTCGGCGAGCCCTTACGAGGCCCGGCTCGCGGCGCTGGTCTGTGAGCGCTTTCCCTCCGTCGAGCAGGTGCGCTTCACCACCTCGGGCACCGAGGGAAACATGCTGGCTATGGTTACCGCCCGGGCGGTGAGCGGCAAGGACTCGATCATGGTGTTCGAGGGCGCCTATCACGGCGGCACCATCTACTTCGGCCGCGAAGCCTCGCCCATCGCCGTGCCGTTCCCCTTCGTGATCGCCCCCTACAACGATGCGGAGGAGGCGCGGCGCCTGATCCGGGAGAACGCGCACCGCCTCGC
Organism: Rhodospirillales bacterium; assembly: GCA_028818855.1. Taxonomy (GTDB): domain Bacteria; phylum Pseudomonadota; class Alphaproteobacteria; order UBA828; family UBA828; genus WTGU01. The sequence continues at coordinate 1,292 of JAPPMY010000206.1, read as the reverse complement.
CGCCGTCCTGGTCGAGCCGTTGCAGGGCGCGTCTGGCGCGATTCCGGCCTCGGCCGAGTTTCTCGGCGCCCTGCGCGAGGCCTGCACCGCCCACGACGTGCTGCTGATCTTCGACGAGGTGATGACCTCGCGGGTGGCGCCGGACGGACGCCAGGGCCAGCTCGGCATCCTCCCCGACCTGACCACGCTCGGAAAGTACATCGGCGGCGGCTTCTCCTGCGGCGCGCTCGGCGGCCCGGCGGAGATCCTGAAGATCTACGACCCCTCCAGGCCCGATTCGATCGTTCACCACGGCACCTTCAACAACAACGTGTTCATGCTGATCGCAGGCGCCGCCGGCCTGGAGAAGGTCTTCACGCCGCAGGTGCAGGTTGCGCTCAACGAGACCGGCGACAGGCTGCGCGACGCCCTCAACGCGCTGGCCGCCCGTCACGACGCGCCGTTCCAGGTCACGGGCCTCGGCTCGATCCTGACGATGCACCTTCAGCGCGAGCCGATCCGCTCGATCCGCGACATCCGGCCGAGGGACGCGCGGCTCCGCCAGCTCCTGCATCTCGACCTGATTGACAAGGGTTTCTTCACGGCCCGGCGCGGCTACATGGCGCCCTGTCTCGCCATTACCCGAGCCGACTGCGACGGCCTGATCGAGGCCGTCGACGAGTTCCTGACCCACCACGGCCATCTGCTGGACGCCCCGCCCGACGGATGATCGACCCTTCCCAGGCCGGCCGCCGCCGGCGCCACGATCCGATGAGGGAGAGAGAATGAACGAGAGCGAGCGCCGCAACCTCGCGGTGATCACCGAAGTCTGCGATGCCTACAACCGCCACGACGTGGAGGGCATCGTCCGCCACTTCGCCGAGGATTCGTCCTGGCTGCTCTCACGGGGCGTGCCGCCCGAGGGCGGGCGCGCGCGGGGGCTGGACGAGATTCGCGCCATGGCGCACAGGCGCTTCCGCACCATTCCCGACATGTACTGGCACATTCGCAGCCACTGGGTGAGCGGCAACCGGGGCTGCTCCGAGTGGACCGTCACCGGCACCGAGACCAACGGCAACGAGATCAACTGGCTCGGCATCGACGTATGGGAGCTGAACGACGCAGGCCAGGTCGTCACCAAGGACACCTATTGGAAATTCTCGGGCGAGGAGGCGCCGGAATAGGCGGGGCGCCCCGTTGTTGACAGCGTTCCGGCCGGCTCTCTAAAAGGGCATGGCGCAGCCGGCGCGGGGCGCCTCCGGAGGGATGGCCGAGTGGTCGAAGGCGGCGGTTTGCTAAACCGTTGTACGGTG
>JAPPMY010000260.1 GCA_028818855.1 Rhodospirillales bacterium | reverse complement strand
AGCCGACGGCGGTGATCCTGCTGCGCGCGCTGCTGGCCAAGAACGGCATCGCCGAGGACCAGGTCGAGATCGTCAAGATGGGCAGCGACATGAACCAGGTCCTGACCGGCCAGGCTGCCGCGGTGACCGGCTGGATGACCAACACCAACGCGCTGAAGGTGCTGGGCGAGGACCGCGTCGACATGATGCTGTGGGACGCCGGCATCCAGCTCTACGCCAACGTCTACTACGCCACCGACGAGATGCTGGCGGAGCACGCGGACGTGCTGACCCGCTTCCTCACGGGTTCCGCCCGGGGCTGGGGCGAGGCGCGCAAGAACCCGGAGGCCGGCGTCGACCACCTGGTGGCCGAGTACCAGAACCTGGACCGCGCGAGCGAGCTGGAGGCGGTCGGCCTGGTGCTGGGCTTCGCCTTCAACGAGGTGACCGCGAGCGAGGGCTGGGCGGCCATGAACCCGGCGAACTGGCAGGCCCAGATCGACTCCTACGACGAGCTGGAGCAGTTCCAGGGCCCGACGCCCGGCATAGACGACGTGATGACTCTGGATATCCTTGCGGCGACGGAGGCCGTGAGGAAAGAGGTCGGATGACGCAGGCCGCTGCCGTGGCGGCGGACGCCGGAGCTGCCGCCGCCACGGCGATCTCGGTGAACGACCTGGTCGTCCGTTTCGAGACGGAGACCGGCAGCGTCACCGCGCTCGAGCGCGTGGGCTTCGGCGTGCCCGAGGGCGGCTTCGTCACCATGCTGGGGCCGTCGGGCTGCGGCAAGTCCACGCTGCTCCGGGCGATCGCCGACCTGGTGCCGGTCACCGAGGGCGGCATCCGCGTCTTCGGCCGCACGCCGGAGGAGGCGCGCAGGGCGCGGGACTTCGCCTTCGTCTTTCAGGACGCGACGCTGCTGCCCTGGCGGAGCGCGATCGACAACGTGCGGCTGCCGCTGGAGGTGGGCCGGCGCGGCGGCGCCGTGGAGCAGCACGCGGAGCCGGAGGAACTGCTGGCGCTGGTGGGCCTGGAGGGGCGGGAGGACGCGCTCCCCCACGAGCTTTCGGGGGGCATGCGCCAGCGCGTCTCCATCGCGCGCGCTCTGGTCTGCCGCCCGCGCGTGCTGCTGATGGACGAGCCCTTCGGCGCGCTCGACGAGATCAAGCGCGACAACCTCAATGAGGAACTGCTGCGCATCTGGAAGAAGACCGGCACCACGATTATGTTCGTGACCCATTCGGTGCCGGAAGCCGCGTTCCTCGGCCAGAAGTGCCTGGTGCTCTCGGCCCAGCCGGGCCGGGTCCGCGAGTACCTGGACATCTCCTTCGATTCGCCCCGTGTCCTCGGCATGCGCGACACGCTCGAGTTCGTGCAGGTCACGGCGCACCTGCGCGGGCTCCTGGATGTGCCGCGATGACCTCGACGGAGGTGGGCGCCAAGGCCGCCAAGCCGCAAGCCCGCGCGGCCGGGGCCGCGGCGCCGGGGCGGGCCGGGATGCGCCGCCGCCTCCGCCGCCTGCCCGCCGTCATCGCCGCCGTCGGCATGGTGGTCGTCTGGCACCTGATCGTCACCGGCTTCGACATCCCGACCTACATCGCGCCGAGCCCGTGGCAGGTCCTGCAGGTGTTCGCGAACCAGGGCGACATCCTCTGGATCAACTTCCTGCCGACGCTGCTGGAGGCGGTGTGCGGCTTCGTGCTGGGCAACACCATCGCGGTGCTGCTCGCGGTGTGGTTCGTGCACAGCGGGGTGGCGGAGCGCGCGTTCTATCCCATCGCCGTCTTCATCAACACGATCCCGATCATCGCGATCGCCCCCATCCTGGTGCTGATGCTGGGCAACGGCTACGAGCCCAAGATCGTCATCGCGGCGCTGATCTGCTTCTTCCCGACCCTGGTGAACATGGTGCGGGGGCTGAAGGCGGTGAGCCCGCAGATGCTGGAGCTGATGCGCGTGCTGTCCGCCAACGACCGCGAGGTCCTGTTCAAGATCAGGCTGCAAAGCTCGCTGCCCTTCCTCTTCGCGGCGCTGAAGATCGCGTCGACCACCTGCGTCATCGGCGCCATCGTGGGCGAATGGATCGGCTCCAACTACGGCCTCGGCTCCCTCATCATCGAGGCCACCTACAACTTCCGCGCGCCGCTGCTCTACGCCACGGTCATCCTGGGCGCAGGCCTCGCGGTCGCGTTCTTCGTGACCACGTCGCTGGTCGAGCGGCAGGTCCTGAAGTGGAAGCCGGGCGCGGTCTACTGAGCCCGCAGCGCCCACAGCCGGAGGCAAGTTCATGTCATCGCCCGAAATCCTGATCCGCCCCCAGGCCGACGTGCCCGTGGTCGCCAGCGCCGACGTGGTGGTCGTGGGCGGCGGCCCCGCCGGCATCGCGGCCGCGGTCTCCGCCGCGCGGAACGGCGCGGACGCCCTGCTCGTGGAGCGCTACCCCTACCTCGGCGGCCTCGCGTCCGGCGGCATGGTGCTGGTGCTCGACGACATGCACAACGACACCGAGGTCTCCGTGCGCGGGCTCGCGATGGAGATCGTCGAGCGCATGCACGGCAAGGGGCTCTGCGTCTACCCGCCGGAGGGCGACCGCGATCCCGCCGTCCGGGCGACGCAGGCGATGTGGCGCAAGTGGCATCGCTGGGGCCTCTTCGACTTCCACACGCAGTCGAAGCCGCATCCCATCATCTTCGCCGCGGCGTTCGATCCGGACGGCTTCAAGCAGGCCTCGCTCGACATGGTGCGGGAGGCTGGCGTCCGTCTGCGGCTGCATAGCTGGTTCCAGTCCGCCATCGTCGAGGACGGCCGCGCCGCCGGCGTTATCGTGGAGACCAAGGAAGGCGCGCAGGCCATCCGCGCGAATGCGGTGATCGACGCCACGGGCGATCTCGACGTGGCGGCGAGCGCCGGCGCGGCCTACGAGGAGGGCGCCTACATCGTCTCCACGGTCTCCCGCATCGGCGGCGTGGATACGGCGGCGGCAGAGCGCTTCGAGCACGAGGAGCCCGAGCGCTTCGCCGCGCTCGACCGCCAGGCCAGGCGCCTGATCGGCGGGAGCTGGCAGCACTGGTGGCTCAAGACGCCGCTGCCCGGCATCGTCTGGTGCAACTGCCCCCACATGACGGGCTTCGACGGCATGAAGGTGGCGGACCTGACGGCGGCCGAGTTCGAGGGCCGGCGGCGCATGCAGGGGCTGCTGGCGTTCGCCCGCGAGAACATGCCGGGCTTCGAGCGGGCTTACTTCGTGGACTTCGCGCCGCAGACCGGCGTGCGCCAGACCCGGCTGCTCAGGGGCGAGTACGTGGTCACCAAGCAGGACGTGAAGGAGCGCGTGCACTTCCACGACAGCGTCTGCCGCGGCCGCGACTACTACACCCCCTACCGCGCGCTGCTGCCCGTGGGCGTGGAGCAGCTCCTGGTCGCGGGCCGGCACTACTCGGCGACGCCGCAGGCGCAGAAGATCAGCCGCGAGATCCCGCCCTGCATGGCCATGGGCGAGGCCGCCGGCATCGCCGCCGCCCAGGCGCTCGACG
>JAPPMY010000061.1 GCA_028818855.1 Rhodospirillales bacterium | reverse complement strand
CCTCGCGCCTCGCGCCTCGCGCCTCGCGCCTCGCGCCTCGCGCCTCGCGCCTCTTAATGGTGATTTAGCCAGCGAAGGCAGCCCCGGTTTTCCGGTCTCCCGGACCGGAGATTTCCTGCCGAAGTCGATCGGTGCCGCGAGCGGCGGTTTCTCGGGCCGCGCCTGCCTTGCACGCGCGGCAACGCACCTTTCGCCGGATCGTTGTCGCCGGGCCTGGCCTTCGCCGCTTCCTGTTCCGGATCGCGAAGTCGCCGCTCGACACCCGCCCCATCTTCCGCAAATGCGACGAAGTCCCGTGCACATCGCGCACTCACGCGCACTTGCATGGCGATTGCACGATCACCGGCAATATCGCCGATTTCATACGCAGCGTGCGCGTTTCCTCGAATCCAGACCAAGCCCTATCCGGGGACAGGAGAACACCTTCATGAACTCCCGTAACATCGTATTGCGGTCCAAACATTGGAAATGGATTGTCACGGCGAGCCTGCTTGCAGTTCTCAGCACGACAACAACAGCGTATGCGCAGCACGAGGCGGGGAATGCCTACGTGGGAGTGGCCGCCGGTTATCACCTTGCGCCAGAAATTTCGGACGGGCCTGAAGGGCTGAACGCTTTGAACGCGTCGTGGTCTGCCGAGGACGGGATATTGGGATGGAGTGCCTACGGCGGTTACTTCGTGGTGAACAACCTGGCCATTGAGGCAGGCTGGCTCGGAAGCGCGGACATGGACATCGAACTTCGCGTAGAGGACGAGATCATCGACGGCAATTATTCCCTATCGGCCTTCTATGGGGCGCTGGTGGGGTATGTGCCAAGACCGTTTGCGTCTAAGGCGTTTCCGTTCTTGAAGATCGGTTTGGCAAGATGGGAGAGCGATTTCTCTTTTACCGTCGACGATCTCACCATAGCCGGAGAGGGAGATGGCACCGCCCCGTTGTTGGGCGCCGGAGTCGACGTTCTGGGCCTCGGCGATCTGTCTGTTCGAGGCGAGTACGTGTTTCTCTGGATCGACGACGACGATGGTGGATCTCAACACCGGTTTCAAGTGGGCGTGAACTTCGCGTTCTGATCAGAGGGAACTGTAACCCGATATTCATCGCAGGCGGATTAACTCGGCAAGTTTCGAGCTCACAGGGCCGGACGTTCGGCGCCGCTGAGGTGCCGGGATAAGTGATTGTCGGTGTCGGTGTTGAGGTTTGGAGGGGCTCGGTTTTGTGGAGCACACCGCCCCAGGGCGCCCTCCGGCGGTGGCGGCACCGGAGTACGTCGCGGAGCCGGTTGCCGACGCTGTTTCGCCAGCGTCGTCATAGCCCGTCGCACCGGGCGTCATGGAGATGGCGCGGCGAACCCGCCAGGTCGCCCGGCAGAGCGAGGCGCGGCCGTGCTCCGACACGCGGGAGATCGCCGGAGCCACGCTGCCGGCCGGTCTCCGTCATATTCGCATGTGTCCGGGCAGATGGCCGATGACGACCCTGGCGGCATCCTCGTCCCACGCGAAGTAGATGCGCAGGCAGCGCCTGGGATCGCGCGTCCCGGAATTGTTCTTTAGGTGGCGATCCAGCGTCAGCCTCTTCCCCTCCCAGTCGATCTCGTACCCGTCGCGCGCCTTGCCCTGCCGGTCGGCGCTGATGCTTGGGGTTTCCTGGAGCTTGAGTTCGCGCAACGCGTCCTCGAACGCCTCGCGCAGCTCCATGCCGCCCTCGGTCTTCATCCGGTGGTAGGCGGTGCCGAGCAGCGCGACGGCCCTGCCGACCAGCGCCACATCCTCGAAGCGGGCGCTCTTGAGCGTCCGCAGCGCGCGCCCGGCGAGAACGACACGCCCCGGGAAATGCCGTTCCATCCAGTCGGGAAGATCGGTATAGGCGGCGAGGGGAGGAACCGTTCCATTCCCGGCCGGCGCCGATCCGCCTTCCAGTGCCGCCAGCCGCTCACCGAGCCGGTGCCTCTCCTGTCTGAGCGCGTCGTTCTCTTTCGCCGCCGCCTCCAGCGCCGCCGTAAGCTCGACGATCCGGGCTTCGGCATCCCGCACCAGCGCCCGCGCGTCGGCGATCTCCGCGCGCAGCCCACGCTCCGGCGGCTCCTTTATCTTTTCGGCGATCCCGTCCGCCGCCCCGGCGCGGTCGGCCAGCGTGCCGAACCGCCCGACAAGCTCCCCGAGGCAGGCCGCTATCGCCCCGAGCGCCGCCTCCGCCGGTTCGAGCGAGCGCGGGCTGGCGCGCTCGGCCGCCGCCGCCTCGTGCAGCGCCGCCAGGTTGGCCGCGCTCGGGTCCTCGCCGTAGCGCCGAGACGCCTCCCTCAGCGCAAGCTCCTTCTCCCCAGGCTCGACGATGGCAACGCGGAACCGCTCCGCCAGCTCCCGGCAGGTCTCCCACTCCGCATCGGGGAACACGGCGGGTAGCATTTCGTCCCTTGCAAGCGCCGCCACCCTCTCCCTCAGCGTATCCGCCGCCGCGCCGGGGGCGGTGTCGGGAAGGGGATCGACGGCGTCGCCGAGCAGCGTGCCGAGAGCGGCATGGCGCATTCGCGCCAGCGCGCCATCGCGCGCGTCCGCGATCTCGTCGCGCTCGTCGGCCAGCATCCCGAGATCGAACAGAAGGAACGACACCAGCTCCGCCGCCGGGTCGTAGCTGTCGTGGTCGGCGACATGGGTCCGCAGCGTCGACCAGGCAGTCGCGATCCCGGCATCCAGAGCCGCGCATTCCTCCGCCGCCCGCGCAGCCAGCTTCTCGAGATGCGGACCGGCGGCTTCGTCTGTCAGGCGCTCCACCAGATCGGCGCGCTCGGGGCGCCAGCCCGGACGCATCCGGCCCACCGCGTCCCCCACCAGCGCGTCGATCTCGGGCTGCTCCAGCCAGGGCGAGACCGCATACCGGTTGTCCGGACCCTCCAGGCAGGACAGCACCCATACCGCCTGCGCGACCAGCCCGTGCTCGCCCGCGACGAACAGGGTCTCCAGATCCTCCATCACCCGAGGCTCCGGCTCGCCGGGCGCCAGCGGGCGCAGCACCCGCGCCCGGTCGCCGGCCGCATGGAAAAGCCGCGGCCCAAGCTGCTTCTTCGTCCCCTTGACCAGGCCGAACGTGGCCAGGATGCGCTCCTCGAACAGGGGGAGAAAATATGTCCAGCGATCCGCCAGCGCGTGCACCGCGCGCCAGAAGGCAGCCGCATCGCCCCCGTCCGCGTCAGCCGGCCAATCCGGATATTCTTCCCGGAGCTGGCCGGACAGCCTGCGCATGTCCGCCTTCATCAGGTGGTGATTTTCTGCAAGCCAGTCGGGGGTCACGAACGCCGGCAGGACGCTCGGGCGGGGACTTGCGTGCGCGCCGCCGTTCGGGCCGGTAGCGGTGGATTGAGCGATGTCCGTCTCTCCCGCGATGGGCGCCAGCCCGCCGGCGAACCCGTCGCCGCGGCGCAAGCCGACGATGGCACGATCGAGACGGCACAATGGGAAGACTCCGGGGCCGGTTCAAGCGGCGGATCGCCAACGGTCGCCGATGGCCGGTTGAACACGGGGATAACTCGCC
>JAPPMY010000172.1:3018-3532 GCA_028818855.1 Rhodospirillales bacterium | reverse complement strand
CCCTTCGGGCTCGACATAGCCGCGCTCGTCGAGATAGCCCTCCAGCACGATCTCCGCGTCCGCCGGCACGCGGATGTCGTTGGTCAGGCTCTTGACGACCGGCGCGGGTTCGCCCCGCATCGTCGCGATCAGGCTCAACTCGTCGCCCGGAACGCGCGTCGTCGCCGCGTACATGTCCAGCGGGTGGCTGCCGATGGTGAAGGTGACGGGAAGGCGCTCGCGGCGGGCGGCACAGCCCTGGTAGATCCGCTTGAGGTCGGAGGGCGCGGTGACGTTGGTCCCCGCCTGGTAGCGGTTCCTGAGCGACAGGCGCCGGCTCCCGACATTGGTCCGCCCGGTCTCGGGATCGACGGTGTAGTCGATGCCGGACGAGATGTAGCAGCTGCCGTCGAACTCGTGCTGCAGGTGGAACGGGAGCGCGGTCAGGTCGACATCCTCGCCGACGATCTTGACGGCGTGCACCGGCGCTTCGCCGGACGGCACCTCGACGACCTCCTGCGGGTTCGCCATGCGG
>JAPPMY010000172.1:0-2877 GCA_028818855.1 Rhodospirillales bacterium | reverse complement strand
TTTTCGAGTCAACCACACGCAAAATGCGGACGCAAACGGCGGCCTCAGCCGTCTTCTGTCCTGAGCCAGCCGAGCTGACGCATCACGGGCTCGTCGGTCATCGCGAACAGAACGGTGTCGGTTTCCGCCCGATGTGTGAAAGACCGCCAGGCGGGTATCGCCATCACGTCGCCCCGCGACCAGGAGAGCGCTTCGCCGTCGACCACGGTGCGGCCGCTTCCCCGGGCGACGCAGACGACCTGGTTGGCCGTTGTCCGCATCGGGCGGGTCTCCTCGCCGGCGGACTGGCGCTGCATGTAGAGCGCGATCGACGACAGCGCGGGCGCGCCGAGCTCGATCCGCCGGAAATAGCGTCCCTCCGGGTCGGGGACGGCGCGGTCGAGGCGGGCGAGCGTGTCTTCCCAGCGGAAGATGAACGGCGACGCCGTCGGCTCCGTGCGTACCGGCTCGTAGTCCTCGGGATGGGGCTCGAAAAACATCGGCTCCAGCAGATGGACCAGCGGAGCGTCGAGACAGTCGAGCCACAAGCACAAGCCGTCCGCCTCGCTCCCGTGGCCGTGCCAGCACCAGTTCGGCGTCAGCAGCACGTCACCCGGGCGCATCTCCAGCCGCTCGCCGTCGACCACGGTGTAGGACCCCTCGCCGTCGAGGATGAAGCGCAGCGCGTTGGGCGTGTGCCGGTGCGAACGGGCGGTTTCGCCCGGCAGGATCGCCTGGTAGGCCGCGATCAGCGTACGCACCGTCGCGTAGGTGTTGCCCTCGACGGGGTTGAAGAGGATCAGGTTGCGGCGTTCGGCGAACTCGGTATCGACCAGCCGGCCGGCCGCCTCCAGCGCCGCCCTGCCCTCCGTCCAGGACCAGCGATGCGGCACAAAGTTCCGCCTGGGTTCCGGCCACAACGAGGGGGTGGGCTTGGCCCAGCCCGCGTTGATGCTGAGCGGGGCGAGACCCGCGTAGAGCGCGTCCAGGGTCTCGGTCTCGGAAAACGCGGGCGCGATCGTCGCGGTCATGCCGTTCCCCCCGTTGCTCGCCGCGGATTGTAGCCGCTCAACCGGCGCCCCGCACGCGATCCACGAACCGCAAGGGATCGGGCGGCGGCGCATCGCCCCGCCAGGCGACGTGCCCGTCGGGCCTGACCAGCACCAGCGCCTTCCCGTAGAGGCGCGCGATGTCGGGTCGGTCGAGGGCGACGGGCTCCATCGGCACGCCGCGCATCCGGGCGGCGCGGAGCAGGGGTTCCGCATCGGGCGGCGACGGGCGGGGCGTGAGCAGGACGAACCCCCGCCCGAACAGATCCAGCGTCGAGCGGCCGTTCCCGAGATCCGCGTGCGGCGCGCGGGAACCGGGCCGCGCCGTCGGTTCGTAGACCGCCGGATCGAGGCTCGGCGGCGGCGTCCCGTCGGCGACGCAGATCGGCGAGCCCTCGTAGACGTAGCCGAGATGGATGCCGAGCGTCCGCCATTCGCGGAGCATGGCCGTCGCCAGCTCGTGTCCGACCCGGGCGCGCAGCTTGTCGCCTTCCGGCCCGGGGGCGAGCAGCCCCGGCTGGGGTCCGGGCGAGAGCATGCGGCCGAGATTGCCCGACGCCTCGCGGACATTGCGCTCGGCCACCGGCCGGCGTTCCGCCGTGTAGGACGCGAGCAGGTCCGGCCCCGCCCAGCCCGCCAGCGCGGCGTCCAGCTTCCACGCGAGGTCCACCGCATCGCCGACGCCGGTATTCATGCCGAACCCGCCAGTGGGCGACATCGCGTGGGCCGCGTCGCCCGCGAGGAAGAGCGGCCCGGCGGACCCCGACTGGAAGGCGTCCGCGACGAGTTCGCGGCGGCGCCAGGGCATCACGGAAAGGAGCTCGTAATCGAAGTCGCGCCCGACCGCGCGGCGGATCGCGTCCCGCACCTCGCTTTCGGGCAGGACCCGGCCGTCCGCGCTGGAGCGGACGATCGACATCCGCCATTCGTCGCGCCCGTTGATCGCAACGATCGTCGCCCAGGTGCCGGCCTCCTCGTCGAGCAGGATGAACCGGTAGCCCGGCCGCTTGTCGTGCAGCGCTTCGAACCCGTCGCAGCGAAAGATCAGGTTGGTCGTGTAGGTCAGCGCGGGTTCGCCGAGCAACCTCACCCCCATCGCCTCGCGCACCGCGCTGCCGGCGCCGTCGCAGCCGACGACGAAGCGCGCGCGGATGTCGAGCCGGTCGCCGGTGTCGGTGCGCTCGATCTCCGCGACGGCGCCGTCTCCCTCCACGCGAAGACCGAGGAAACGGTGCCGGTATCGAAGCGAAACCGTCTCGTGCGAGCCGGCGAAATCGCGCAGGATGGGATCGAACATGTTCTGCGGGCAGCGCTCGCGCCGGCACGGGCTCTCGGGCGGCGGACGCGCCTCGTTCATGCCGGGCGACGGGTAGCGGCCGATCTCCCACCCTCCGGCGAGCGAGCCCGCGATGTAGACATTGTCCTGCGGATAGTCGCGGTTGTAGGGCGCGGCCTCGACCGCCCCGACCAGCCCCCAGCGGCGGCAGAACTCCATGGTGCGGATGCCGACCAAATCCTGGCGCGGCTGGACGATCTCGCCGCCGGTTCGTTCGACGAGCAGGCAGTCGCGCCCGCGCCATCCGAGATCGCCGGCGAGCGCGAGGCCGACGGGCCCGCCGCCGACGATCAGGACCGGCGTCTCGATCACGCCGGCCGCCCGGCCCTCGACGTTCGGCGGACGCCGTTGCTCGCATAGCCCAATTGGCGCGACAGACCGTCCGCGAATTCCATCAGTTCGTTCGCCGTGTCCCCGTCCCAGGCGACGTCGAGCGTTTCCTGCCGCCCCATGATGCCCACCACCGTCGACAGGTCGCCCCTGTGGTCGAATATCGGCGCGGCCATGGCGTTG
>JAPPMY010000191.1 GCA_028818855.1 Rhodospirillales bacterium | reverse complement strand
GCTGTTCTGGTGCGCGGGCTGCCAGGGCGGGATGTATCCGCTGACCGGCAACGTCGCGGCCCATGTCGGCGGCGTCCAGGCGTCGCTGCTCGCGGCCCAGCGCCTGCTCTACCGCCTCCACCGCGCCGGTCTCGCCTGGGGCACGTTCGGCTCGGGCGCGCTCTGCGGGCGCTATCCGATGCCCATCATGAAGAAGTCTCAGTACCGCTGGCAGATGACCCAGCCGGTGCCGGCCGTGGATCCTTTCACCGGCTGCAACCCGACGGGACGCTCCTCGGTGCTCTGGGAGACGCTCCGCGAACTGCCGGTCGCGGGCGAGAACTTCGGCTTCCTGCTGTGGAGAAAAAGGAACTGCTGCCTGTTATGAACCTGTTGAAAAGAAACGATAAATCGAGTGTCGAGGATAGGGAAATGACGCCACTCAGGAATGGTCTCGTTGTAATGTTCCTGGCGGTTTCGCTGATGGCGGCAGGGTCTGCCAGTCCTGTCGGCGCGGACGGAACGGGTCAGGCGGGTCCCGAAACGGACGCCGCGCGACTGGTCGAGGACGTGCTGCGCAGGGCGGGTGCCGACGACGGGGAGTCGCTCGGCGCGTGGACGCGCTCGATCCTCGACCGCGTCATGGAACGCGCCGGCGGGACCGCGCGGCAGACGGTTCCCGGACCGTCCGGCGGAACTGCCGCTCCGCTTCCGGCCGAGCGCCACGCCGGCGAACTGACCGGACCGCGCTCCGGCACGGCGGAAGTCCTCATTTTCACCAGTCTCTCCGTCCCTGCCGCGAGCTGGCGGCAATGGGCGCGCGACGCGGCCCGGCTCGGCGCAGCGGAATACACTGGCCCGCCGCTGGTGCTGCGCGGCGTCGGCGAAGGCGGCCTGCCCGGGACCGCGAAGCGCATCGGCGAGCGCCTCGGCGGCGCGAAGGCCGGCGTCGCCATCGACCCGCGCCTGTTCCGCCTGTTCGGCATCGAGCGGGTGCCCGCCGTGGTCGTCGTGCCGGGCGGCGTGCCGCCCTGCCGGAGTCGGGGCTGCACGGCGGACCCCGCACCGGCGCACGACCGCATCGCCGGCAACATCGGTCTCATCGCTGCGCTCGAAGCCGTCGCCGACGAAGGCGCCGTCGGGCGCGGCGTCGCCCGCCGGCATCTCGAACGCCTGAGAAGGGAAGGGCAGCCGTGACGGAACAATCCGATCTTCGCCGCGATCGCGTGGAGATCGCGCTGGACCGAGGGACGCGGGTCATGCGGCTGCTGACCTGGACGGCGATGTTCGCGCTGGTCTGCCTGATGCTGTGGGTCGTGTCCGGCATGGCGGCGCGAGCGGAGGACCCGAAGGCCGCGGCCCGGGCCATCGGCAATGCAGGCAACTCTATGGCGCGCACGATCGCCCGGGATTCGTCGAATGCGGCGGAGGTGCCGGGCTATGCCGGCACGAACCTCCCCGAACGCAGCATCGGCGCAAGCCGGCTTGAGGATGAAGGCCGGGCACGGCTCGCCGATCCGGACGATCCCGGCGGCGCGGCCGGGCGCGCGGTGGTCCGGGGAACGACGAGCCGGCCCCCGGCGAACGTGCCGGCGAGCGATCCGATGGTGCGGCGCTCGGAGACCGTCGCGGCGTCGCCGCAGTCCCCGGCGCACGGCGCCGACGGCCTTGCCTCGGGCTCCACCGCGGACTGTGGCGCGGACCTCGACGACGCCCAGGACGGCGGGTCCTGCGGCTCCGTGCGCTACTGCGTCGGCGCCGGCTGCGAGACGGTGAGCACTGATTCGAACACCGGATTCGTGAACGCGACGACCCGGCTCAACATGGCGGTGGAGCTGGGCGGCGAGGAGTTCGACCGCGACGACATGCGCTTCTTCACCGGCCAGCGCCGGCGCTGCCACATCCATTTCGGCGGGCTGGCGAACTGCTGCAAGAACTCCGGCCTCCTGGTCGGGCTCGCCAACTGCTCGGCCGCGGAGCGCGAGCTTGCGGAAGAGCGCCACGCGGGCAACACCCACTATCTTGGACGCTACTGCTCGCGCCGCACCTTCTTCGGCGTCTGCATCCGCCGCTCGCGCGCCTGGTGCGTGTTCGGCTCGAAGCTCGGGCGCATCCTCCAGCAGCAGGGCCGGGCCCAGCTCGGCATCGGCTGGTCGAGCTGCCGGGGCCTCACGGTGGCGGAGGTCGAGGGCATCGACTTCGCCGCCCTCGATCTGTCCGAGTTCACGCAAGACCTGATGGACGGCTCGCGCGAGCCTTCGGTGTCGCTGCCGGATGCGGGCGATACCGGCACGGCGATGCGCACCCGCATCCGGGACTTTTACCGGCGGGGCCGGTGAGATGGCCACCGCCGCAAATCTGTCCGTCCGGCGCACCCTGGCGCGCGTCCTTGCCGCGGTCGGGGTCTGGGCAGCGCTCGGGGCATCCGCGGCCGGCGGGGAATGGCACGCCTGGTGCGGCGAGCCCGGTTCCGGGGCGTCGCTCGGCTGGCACTTCTAATGCGACCGGCAGGAAGAGGAGCCGCCGCGTGCCGAGCCTGTTGCGCCACCGCCCCCTCCCGGCTCCGCGCAATCGGCGACGGAACGGATCGTGGCGATGCGCAAGGCGCTGAAGGAGGCCCGCGCCGAGGCGATCCTGAACCCCACGACGGAGAACGTGACTGCCTATCTGCGTCTCCAGCAGGAGACATTGCAGCGCGCCGCCGTCTTCTCCGACGCCTTCCGGCGCACGGTCTGGGCAACGCCGGAGCTCGACTACACGCTCCGCCGTCCGGTCGGCGCGCTCGCCAAGCGGGTGTGGTCGGACCAGCGCCGCGAGGCGCGCGACGCCGCGCTGGCCGGGCTCGGCGAACGGTACGGGCTGATCTATCTCGGCCATGCCGGCTGCGCGGGCTGCAAGGTGTTCGGCCCGCTCTTGCGTGCCTTCGCGGCCCGCCACGGCCTCGACGTGCTCGCGGTCTCGCTCACGGGCGCGGCGCTGGAGGGCTGGCCCGAGGCGGTGGCGGACAATGGGCGCGCCGCCCGGCTCGGCCTCGGCAACGCGCCCGTCCCGGCGCTGGTGCTGTTCGACACCGCCACGAAGCGGGTGCTGCCGGTCGGGTTCGGCGTCATGGCCGAAGACCAGATGGCGGAGCGGATTTTCGCCCTCACCGCACTGGAGCCGGGCCGTGATTTCTGAATTGCGCAGACATGCCTTCGAATCCCGCCGATATGCCGTTCCGGCATTGACGTTGGCGGCACTTCTGTCCGCCGCCACACCTTCCCATGCGGACGTGCTCTCGGAGATGAACCGTTTCTGGCAGGGCGCGGCGGTCAACACGACCGGGCCGACCGCGTTCCACGGTCAGGCCTCCGGACACTGGACGCTGGGCAACCTCTATCTGCGTTCGCCCGTGCGCTCGGAGCAGATCGCGACGGTGAGCCTGCCCTCCTTCCGCTCCGGCTGCGGCGGCATCGACGCATTCGCCGGCGCCTTCTCCTTCATCAACTCCGACCAGCTCATCGCCTTCGGGCGCGCGGTGGCGCAGAACGCCGCCGGCTTCGCCTTCGAGCTGGCGCTGGAGACC
>JAPPMY010000128.1 GCA_028818855.1 Rhodospirillales bacterium | reverse complement strand
ACTGCTGGAAAGCCTATCTCACCTACACCCAGTGCAAGCATCAGCTCTGTGGCGCATATGTTGCGGCCCGGGATATGTTGCGGAGCTTTCGCATCGGCCTGCCACGCACGGGAACCCTCCGTCTGGCCGCAACATAATCTTTTGCGGTCAGAGCGAGTCAAGGAAGGCCATCAGCCCCTTGTCCTCCTTCCAGGGACGGTCCGGCCCCTCTTCAGATGCGTCGCACAGCGCCATCGCCTTGGCCTTCGTCTCGAGATCGATCTCGGCGTAGACGTTGGTGGTGTCGAGGCTCTCATGGCCCAGCCAGGAGCGGATCGTGTTCAGGTCGATCTTGGACTTGAGCATGACGCAGGCGCTCGTGTGGCGAATCATGTGCGGCGTCACTTTCCTCCCTTCCAGCTCCGGCACTTGGGCGGCACAGCGTTCCACGAGCCTGTAGACCCCGTGCCGGGTGTACGGTCTCCGCTGGCGGCTGAGGAAGACGGCATCGCCGTCGGCCCGGTCCTGCAGCAGCCCGGAGAGCGCGCGCTCGGTCCGGGGCCAGAGCGGGCACTGCCGGCGCTTTCCGCCCTTGCCGTGGATCGTCACGAGCGCGTGGCGGCCGTCGCGCCGCCCGATCTGGAAGTCTCCCTTCACGAGGCCGGTCGCTTCGGAGACTCGCGCCGCGGAGTTGAAGAGGAACAGCAGCAGGGCGTGTTCCGTCATGCCGCGTTGGGTGCCGCGGTCGGGGACCTTGATGAGCGCCTCCATCTCCGCCTTGCTCAGCCAGCCGACCGGCTGCGGCGTCGCCTTCTTCAGGGCGATCGAGCGGATGCCGGCGCTCCATTCCAGGCGGGCGGGGTCGCGGCTGGCGACGAAACGGGCGAAGGCGCGGACCGCGGTCAGCCGCTGGTTGCGGGTCTGAACGGAGCAGCCGCGGCCTTCCTCCAGGTGGGCAAGGAACTCGAGCACGCGCCGGGGCGTGAGATCGTCCAGCGCAAGTCGCTCGGCCGGCTTGCGGGTCTTTGCCCTGAAGAACCGGATCAGCAGCTTGAAGGTGTCGCGGTAGCTGAGCTGGGTGTTGCGCGCGAGGTTGCGCTCGGTGACGACGTGCTCGGCCAGGAACCGGCGCAGCCAGGGGCCGAGCGTGCGGGGATCATTCATGGCCGCCTCCGTTGACATGGCGGTCGAAGCGGACCGAGGCCTCCTGCAGCAGTTCGGGCGTCATCGTGAGGTAGACCCGGGTTCCGTCGAGATTGGCGTGGCCGAGCCAGGTGGAGAGCGCCGGCAGCAATCGCTGCACGTCGGCTCCCTGCCGGTACCACGATTCCAGCCTGTGCACGGCCGCGGCGTGGCGCAGCGAATGGCAGCACGGCGCGCGCCGTCCGTCGTTCCCGTCATGCCGGATCCCGGCCGCACCGAGCAGCCTCTTGAACGCGTCATGGACGGTCGCCTTGACCAGGGGGGTGCCGTCGAGGTTGGCAAGCAAGGTCGAGGCCCCGCGTCGTTGCAGGGGGCGCTCGAGGCGCCCGACGACGTAGGTCCGCAGGGCATCGACGAGCTGCGGACCGACAGGAACGAGTCGGGTCCTGAAGAACTTCGTGTTCCGTATGGTCAGGACCGCCTCGGCCAGATCGGCGTCGTCGAGCGTCAGGCGCTGCGCCTCGCCCAACCGAAGGCCTGCGCCGTAGAGAAGCAGGAGCAGCGCCCTCAGGGTGTCCGCGTCGAGCTTGGTCGGGCGCTTCCGGCTGGCTTCGATGGCGCCGAACAGGCGCCGAAGCTCTTCGCGGGAGAACACGTACGGCGGCGCCGAGCGCGGAGTTCTCGGTTCGTCCTCCGGCGCCGGAAGCGGAGACCGGGCGACGAGGCCGCGGCTGATCGCGTAGCGGTAGAACCCGGAGAGCGCGCCGTGCTTGTTGGCCCGGTGCCGGGTGAGACGGCCGTTGCCGGCAAGGAAGCCGAGGACGTCCGCGGCGGTGACGGAACCGCAGTCGACGCTTTCGCCGACATGCCTGCCGAAGCTGTGCAGCACGTATGCGCTGGTGTCGAACTTCGCGCCGTGGTCCCGGCGCCATGCGACGTAGGATTCGATCGCGTCCCGGAGCGTCATGCCAGGCCCTCCAGGTCGATGTCGGCGACCTCGCGAAGCGCGCCGAGCCGGACCCTGGCGTATGCCGAGGTGGCCCTGGCGCCGCGATGTCCGAGATAGTCGCCGACCTCCTTCATCGACAGGCCGTTGTCGAGCAGGTGCTGCGCCGTGCCGTGGCGTAGCGCGTGCGGGCCGCGGCACTTGCCCGTTATGCCGATCCGGTCGAGACGGCTCCTGACGACATGCCCGATCGCGCACGCGGTCACTGGCCGGATCGGGGCGTTCAGGGTCAGGAACAGCGTTCTCTCCGGGCGTCGGGGACGGACGTCGCGGACGTAGCGCAGGATTGCCTGCCCTACGCCGCGCGAAAGCGGATAGAGATGCGTCCGCCCCGGCTTCGGACGGCGCACCCGCAGGATCTCCTCCGTCCAGTCGAGATCGTCGAGCCGCAGGCCGGCGACCTCCCCGGAGCGCAGGCCGTATGCGACCAGCACCATCAGGATCGCGCGGCCGCGAACGTCGGCCGGGCTGTCGCCCTCGGAAGTCGCGAGCAGGCGCAGTACCTCGTCCCGGTCCAGGCCCTTCGGGAGCGGCGTGCCGGGATGGAACCGCGGCGGCATGATCCCGTCCGCCAGTCCTTGCGCGCACCAGTTCCGGCGTTCGGCGAACCGGAAGAAGACGCGGAGATGTTCCGCATAGTCGTGGATCGTGATCCGGCTGCAGTCGCGGGCACGCCAGCGTGCGACCTCCCGGTCGATGTCGGCGATCCCGACCTCGGCCAGGGCCACCTTGCGACCGTCCAGCCCTTCGAGGAAGCGGTCGACCGTACCGAGGCAGCAGCGAACCGTCGCTTCGGACCACCCGCGCTCGCCGCGCACCCATGTCTCGAAGGCCGCGGCCTCTCCGGCGTGGGCGTGCCGCGCCCTGGCCGGTTCGTCGAGCAGGCCGGCGAAGCGCAGCCATCGCTCCGCGTGGCCGATGAACCGCTTGCGTGCCTCGGACGAAGCGGGGCGGCTGCATCGCCGCCCGCCGGGCAGCGACCATTGATCGGCCGCGGCTTCCACGCGCGTCACGTTGACGCGCTCGCCCTCGTGCAGGTCCAGGAGGCGAACCAAGCTGAACTGGTGCGCCGCGATCTTGCGCAGCGTCTGTCGACGGGCACCTCCCTGGGCGCAGTGCTCAAGGTAGCCGAGCCGTTCATCCAGCAAGGGCGCGGCGCGATGGCGCTCGGCGATGCCTGGACGGGTGAAGAGAGTCTCGAACATTGTCATGTCTCCTGTTGGTTGGAGACATGAGCATGGCAAACGGCTGCCTGCCGGGAAATTATGTTGCGGCCAGACGGAGGGTTCCCGTGCGTGGCAGGCCGATGCGAAAGCTCCGCAACATATCCCGGGCCGCAACATATGCGCCAAGATGTTGCATGCAACATCTTGGCGCCCACCTGCTCCGGGAACTACAGGCCGTGATCGACAGCAACGGATATCCC
>JAPPMY010000083.1 GCA_028818855.1 Rhodospirillales bacterium | reverse complement strand
TGTTGATCTTGTGCGCGCCGGTGTGGTTGAGCTCGTCCCGCTTGAAGTAGATGCGGGCGCCGCCGAGATGCTCGCTGAGCCTTGCTGCGTGGTAGAGCGGGCTGGGCCGGCCGACATAGTGCGCGAGCAGGCGCTCGAACTCGTCTGCGAAATCGGGATCGTCTCTGGCCGTGTCGTAGGCCTTCTCCAGGTCGAGGATCAGCGGCATCAGGGTCTCGGCGACATAGCGGCCGCCGTAGATGCCGAAGTGGCCGTCGGCGTCGGGGCCGGGCCGGTTGGCGCCGCGATCGCTCATGCCGTGGCCTCTCGTGCCAGAGGCGCATCCGCAGCCGCCACGGCGGTGAGGAAGGCGCCGATCTTCTCCGGGTCCTTGCGTCCTGGCGCTGACTCGATGCCGGAGGAGACATCGACGGCGCGGGCGCCCGTCATCCTGATCGCCTCGCCGACGTTGCCGGCGTCAAGCCCGCCGGAGAGGATCCAGCCGGTCGATGGCGGCGGCGCGGCCCCGAACAGCCGCCAGTCGAACGTCCGTGCGTTGCCGCCGGGCCGGGTGTCGTCCGCCGTCGACTTGGCGTCGAACAGGATCAGGTCGGCACCCCCGCCATAGTCGTAGGCTCGTTCGATATCGGACGCTTGAGACACGCTGATCGCCTTGATGATGCGGCAGCCGGTGCGCGCGCGAATGGACTGCGCCCGTGCCGGGCTCTCGTTTCCGTGGAGCTGGATATAGTCGAGTCGCACCTCGGAGAGAATACCGTCGAGAAACGCGTCGTCCGGATCGACGACGACGCCGACGCTGGACGTGCCTGCGGGCAGGCCTGCGCCCAGCGCCGCGGCCCGGCCGGGCGCGACGTTGCGGGGCGAGGGCGGAAAGAACACGAAGCCCACGAACCGCGCGCCGCCGGCCAGCGCCGCGTCAACGGCGGTGCGGTCGCTCAGTCCGCAGGTTTTCACGGCGACAGGCATGGCCCTTACCCTTACCCGGATTTCGCACCGCGGTCACGGGCCGCGGCTATGCGAGATCCTTGGGAGTCAACGACGCGGGCGCTGCCGCGGGGACCGCCGCCCGCTGGCCGCGAACGGCCTCGTCGAGCTGCTTCCGCGTCCCCGCCAGCTCCTGCTCGAGCGCGCGCGTGCGCCGCCGGCCCTGGCGTGCCATGCGGCGCACCCTGTGATCGAGCAGCCATCGAACCAGTGCGCCGGAAAGGAACCCCACCATCAGGGCGCCGACGACGAGCGCCCAGATGGGGATGTCGAGCCGGTAGGGGAACGGCGCCACGCTGATCTCGACCGGGCCGCGATTGGCCACGGCGAAGGCGATGACAACGACCGCCACCGCTGCCGCGATTGCCCAGGCGAGTATTCTCATGAGTCGGCTCTCGTGCGCCGCTTCGTGCGGCCCGTCACCTACGCGATCCGGCGATCACGCTCCCGGACCGCCGCCCCGCCTGCCGGCCGGGCCGCCTATTCGCTGTTGAGCCGCTCGCGCAGCTCCTTGCCGGTCTTGAAGAACGGCAGGAATTTCCTGTCCACCCGGACCGCAGCGCCGGTGCGCGGATTGCGGCCGACGCGCGCCGCCCGCGGGCGGACCGAGAACGCACCGAAACCGCGAAGCTCGACACGGTCGCCCTGCGCGAGCGCATCGCTGATCTCCGTGAACATCCGGTTCACGACGCGCTGATAGTCGCGGTGGTAGAGGTGCTGGTCCGCGTGCCTTTCCGCCAGCAGCTGAATGAGTTCGGACTTGGTCATGCTGGAGATACTCCGCCGGCCAGAGGCTCTCGGTCCGCGTGTTCGATCACCGAGAGCGTCGTCATTTCAGTCCGTTATCTGAGGGTGCCAAACGGCGATGAGGCCGTCAAGGGCGAGCGTTCGCGACGGCAGCGTGCTGTCGAGCGCCGCATCGATGACGTCGAGCAGGCCGTCCCCGCCGCCGCTCACCACGTCCGTGGCCGGAATGGTCTCGGAGACGCCATGCACGGCGGCGAGCCACGCGCGCGCTTCCTCCTCGCCGCCGATGGCATCGACGAGGCCGGCGTCGACCGCCTGGCTGCCGGTGAACACCCGCCCGTCGGCCACCGCCAGCGCCGTCTCGCGATCGAGGGAGCGGCGCTCCATCACCAGGCGCAGGAACGATTCGTAGATGTCCGTCACCACGGTTCGCATGGCGTGGCGGGTGGGATTGTCCAGTTCCTCGTAGGGCGTCGGCTTCGCCTTCAGCGGCCCGCTGCGGATCGCTTCCGCCCGCACGCCGATCTCTTCCAGGAGCGCGGTGAACTCGGCGGTCTGGAACAGGATGCCGATCGAGCCCGTGAGCGTCGCCTCGCGGGCGACGACATGGTCGGCGGCGAGTGCCGCCATGTATGCCGCCGACGTGGCAGTGGTGCCGAGAACGGCGACGACGGGCTTGGCCGCGGCGAGGGAGCGCAGGCTGAGATAGAGCGCCTCGCCGCCGACGGCGGTTCCGCCGGCAGAGTCGAGACGGAGGACGACCGCCTTGACGGCATCGTCGCCCTTGAGGTCCGCAATGATGCGGTCGCGGGCGGGATCGTCCTCGATCAGCCCTGTCACCCAAAGCCGGGCGACCCGCTCACCGCCGTCGAAGGCGAAGGGCGCTGCCGCCACCAGGGCGAGAGCGACGAGTGCGACGACGGCGAGCGCGCGCCAGATGGCGACGCCCCGCTTGAGACGGCGGCGGTCGAGCAACCTGTCGGGATCCAGGCTCGCCATCTCCTTCCGGGTCGTGGCCTAGACGGGGAGCGTCACGGTACCCGCCCTAGCTCTCCTCGGGCGCGTCCTTCTCTTCTTCCGCCGTGCGCGCGGCCTCTTCCTGGGTCTTGCGATCGAGCGCGGCACCCAGGATGTCGCCGAGGCTGGCGCCGCTGTCGGTCGAGCCGTACTCCGCCATCGCCTGCTTCTCTTCCTGAACCTCAAGGGCCTTGATGGAGAGCGCGACGCGGCGATTGTTGCGGTCGATCTGCAACAGCTTGGCGTCGACCTTGTCGCCCGGCGCGAAGCGCGAAGGGCGCTGCTCGTCGCGGTCGCGGGCAAGGTCCGAGCGCTTGATGTCGCCGGGGAGCGAGCCGAAGATCTCGACCTCGACGCTGTGCTCGTGCACCGCGGTGACGGTGCAGGTCACGGTCTTGCCGCGGCGGCCCTCCGCGCCTTGGAACGGATCGTCGTCGAGCTGCTTCAGGCCGAGGCCGATCCGCTCCTTCTCGACGTCGATCGTCAGCACCTTGGCCTTCACATCGTCGCCCTTGCGGAACTTCTTCAGGGCCTCCTCTCCGGGCGTCAGCCAGTCCAGATCGGAGAGATGCGCCATGCCGTAGATCTCGCCGGGCAGCTCGATGAAGAGGCCGAACTCGGTGATGTTCTTGATCTCACCCTCGACGATCGTGCCCTCCGGGTGGGAGTCGGCGAAGACGATCCAGGGGTTGTCCAGGCATTGCTTGAGGCCGAGGCTCACGCGGCGCTTCTCGGGATCCACGTCGAGCACCATCACCTCGACTTCCTGACTGGTCGAGATGATCTTGCCGGGATGCACGTTCTTCTTGGTCCAGCTCA
>JAPPMY010000073.1:1408-3617 GCA_028818855.1 Rhodospirillales bacterium | reverse complement strand
AACCGGTTCCGCATCGACGGAACCGCGATCGCGCCGGTCGACGCGCCTTCGCGCGGCGGGCTGGTGCTCGGGGTCAGGCCCGAGGATCTGAAATTGACCGCCGCCGGAGAAGGCGACTTCCACGCGCCGGTCTACGCCTCGGAACTCACCGGCGAGAGCGTATTGGTGACGGTGGAGGTCGGCGGCAACCGAATCGCCGCCAAGGCGGACCGCCGGGTGCACCATGAGATAGGCGAGCGGGTCGGCATCGGGGTGGACGCCTCGCGCATCTACCTGTTCGATGCCGCCAGCGGCGAACGCCTGCGCGCCGGATGAGGCCCTGGGGAGAGATCGCGTGACTTCCTGGACCCGGGAAGCGATGGAAGACCGGCTGGTTCGCTATGGCGATCTCGTCCCCTGCGAGACCGCATTCCTCGACTCCCTCACCCCCGGCTCCGACGAGAAGGAGAATTTCTGCATTATCGGCCCCGGAGTCGCCGAGAACGGCAGCCAGTTCGTACACATCGCCGAGCCGCACGGGTTCAACATCGGCGGGGCGCGCCAACCCGGCGGCTGCGTCAACTCCCAGCATTCGCACGTCACCGCCGAGGTGTTCGTCGTCCACAGCGGGCGCTGGCGCATGCTGTTCGGGCCGGACGGGCGGGACGGCCATGTCGACGTCGAGCCGGGCGATGTCGTTTCCCTGCCGGTCCGCATGTTTCGCGGCTTTGAGAAGCGCGACGAAGGGAGGGGGTTTCTCTGGGTGGTGCTGGGCGGTGACGATCCGGGAAGAATTGCCTGGGCGCCGGATGTGTTCGCCCGCGCGCAGGCGACCGGACTCAAGCTCCTGAAGACCGGAAGACTGATCGATACCAGGCGTGGCGAATCCGTCCCGCCCGGCGCCGAGCTGGAGGAACCGCCGTCTCCCGAGCAGCTGGAGGAGTGGGCCACGCCGCCGATGGCGGAGATGGAGAAAGCCGTCTGCCGGGGCCGGGATATGGAAAGCAACCCCGAATCTCCGATCGCGGGCAAGGGGGTCGTGGAATGCGGCATCGTCAACCTGACAGACACCGCCGACGGGTTCCCGGCAGGGCCCATCCGAGGCGGCTGGCAACACGGGTTCGCCTTGCGCCAGCTGCGGATTTCTGCGGGCGCGTTCATACCGGTGCACACCCGATTCGAAGCCGAGGTGGTGTTCGTGCACGAGGGCGAGCTGAGCGTCTGCTGGCCGAAGGGCGAAATCCTGATGAGGCCCGGCGACACTCTGTCGGTTCCGGTGGGTGTTGCGCGAAAATTCGAGAATCGAGGGACCGGACGCGTCGTCGCCTATGTGGTGCGGGGCGGTGACAATCCGGGCGCGCCCCAATTCCACGCTTCGAGGGAAGCGGGATAGGGGCGAGGCGAAGCGATGGGCATGCATGGGTTGACTGCTGAAACGCTGGCGGCACTTCGCGATACGGACACGCCGACCGTCTGTAACGCGCTCGAGATCGCGATGGGCGGGCGCACCGCGTCGGGCTTCACCAAACAGCCGGTTTTCTGCGCCGATCCGCGCCTGCCGCCGGTCGTCGGCTTCGCGAGGACCGCCAAGGTCCGCGCTGCCTCGCCGGCAGAGATCGCGCCCGACGCGCTGCGCGAGCTCCGGCTGAACTATTACGAGTACGTGGCCGCCGGTCCGGACCCGACGCTGGTGGTGATCGAGGACACCGATTGGCCGCAGCCCGTCGGCGCCTTCTGGGGCGAGGTGAATGTCGCGATCCACAAGGGGCTCGGCACCGCCGGCGCGCTGACCAACGGCAGCCTGCGCGATCTCGGGGAGCTGGACGAGGGCTATCAGGTGGTCGCCGGCGCGATCGGGCCGAGCCACGCGTTCGTTCACGTCACCGAGATGGATTGCCCGGTCGGCATCTTCGGCATGAGCGTCGCGCCGGGCGACCTCGTCCATGCCGACCGGCACGGCGCGGTCGTCATCCCCGCCAGGCATATCGCCGCCATCGCAACCGCCATCGACACGGTGAAGCGCAAGGAGCGCCCCATCCTGGAGGCCGCGCGAAAGCCGGGATTCGACATCGCCAGGCTGCGAGCCGCGTGGGCCGAGGGCGAGGATGTCCATTAGCGCCGGGCCCCGGCGGCGATGACCCAGAGGGCGGTGACCGCCGAAGAGGTTGCACGCCTTGCCGGCGTCTCGCAGTCGGCGGTCTCGAGGACCTATACCCCCGGGGCGAGCGTC
>JAPPMY010000073.1:0-1398 GCA_028818855.1 Rhodospirillales bacterium | reverse complement strand
GGAACGCGGCTACCAGATGCTGCTGTTCACCGGGTTCAAGGACCGCCATTCCGATCCGGTCTTCGAACAGATCATGCAATACCGCGTCGACGGGCTGCTACTCGCCTCGACCACGCTCTCCTCGGACCTTTCCGACGAATGCACGGCGGCCGGCGTTCCGGTGGTCATGTTCAATCGCACGACCGAGCATCCTCTGTGTTGCAGCGTGACCAGCGACAACTGCAACGGGGGCCGGCAGATCGCGGAATTCCTTGTCGCGGGCGGACACCGGCGGTTCGCCTACATCGCCGGCGTGGCGATCTCGTCCACCAACCGGGACCGCGAGGCCGGATTTCGAGACGGGTTGCGGCGGCACGGCGTCTCCGAGATCGACTATGGCGAGGGCAATCTCGACACGGCGGACACAAGGACGGCGGCGCGCAAGCTCTTCGCCTCGGAAGATCCGCCCGACGCCGTGTTCGCCGGCAGCGATCACATGGCGCTTACCGTCATGGAAATCGCCCGCCACGAGTTCGGGTTGCGGGTGCCGGAAGACGTTTCCATCGTCGGCTACGACGATGTCGGCGCGGCGGGATGGCCGAGTTTTTCGCTGACATCCTACACCCTGCCGCTCGCGCCCATGGTCGACGCGGCGGTCGAGCTGATGATGGAGCAGATCGAGAGCTCGTCCGTCCTCTCCCACCATCGCGTGGTGCCCGGCCGTCTGGCGGTGCGCGGCAGCGCGCGCTTGCCGGGCGGGCCGGTCCACGACCGGGACGGAACGCTCATATGGGCGCCGACCGGGAAGGGATGACGTGACCGGGCGCGCAAGAGACAGGAGGCAACGTGTTCAACACCGACCATATCCAGACGACACATGTGGGGAGCCTTCCTCGGCCCGCAGATGTCGCCGACGGGCTGTTTGCGCGGGAGCGCGGCGAGGACTTCGACCCCGCGGCGTTTCGCGCCTGTCTCGACGACGCCGTGGATGCCATCGTCGCACGGCAGCGCGAATCCGGCATCGACCTGCCGTCCGACGGCGAGCTCGGAAAGATCTCCTACGCCACCTATATCAAGGATCGGCTGACCGGCTTCGACGGCGACAGCCCGCGGCAGCCGCCGGCCGACCTCGCCGACTATCCCGGCTATCTGAAGAGGCTCGCCGAGAGCGGCGGCACGCCGACCTATCGGCGCCCACGCTGCGTGGGGCCGATTGCGGTCAAGGACCTCGCGCCGCTCGACGAGGACATCGTTCGGTTCCGCCGCGCACTCGACGGAGCCGGCTATTCCGGCGGTTTCATGAATTCCGCTTCGCCCGGCGTCATCGCCCAGTTCCAGCCCTCCGACTTCCACGCCGACCACGAATCCTACGTGCGGGATCTCGGGGCGGCGATGCGCGCGGAGTACGCGGCGATCGCC
>JAPPMY010000058.1 GCA_028818855.1 Rhodospirillales bacterium | reverse complement strand
GCGCCGGGATCTGGTAGCAGAGCGACTTGCCCGTGCCGGTGGGCAGGATACCCAGCACATGCTTTCCCGCCATCGCCGCCTCGGCGATGACCTGCTGCATGGGTTGCCCGTCTGCGCCCGCCGGCTCCGGCCGGAACTCGTCGAAGCCGAACCAGCGCTTCAGTTCCTTGCGGGCATCGTGCCGCTCACGGCACCAGCCGCAGGCAAGATCGGCGCAAGCCGTATCCCTGAGACGGCGCACGAGCCGACCCGCATCCGGAAACTGGTGGCGCACCCAGGGCGGCATCACCGAGTTGCCGCCGGCGACCGAGAGCCACGCCAGCGCATAGGCCAGCGCCCATCCCTTTCTCGACGCATGGGCCACCGCGTCCCGGCCATGGGTCACGCAGGCTTCGCCGGCCAGCAGCCGCCCTATCGCCGTGCGGGCCTCAGCGTCTGCAGGCCGTCGCGCGCGCCGTATGTCGGCGAAGAGATCGTCGAGAGCTCGGTCGGCGTTCTCAAACTCCGGCGTCGTGAGCCAGTGCCAGGCTGCAAGCAAGTCGGGCTCCGCTCTGCGCAGCGCGTTCCGCTGGTCGGCGAAGAGGTCCAGGGCGAGACGGGAGTCGATCTCGGGATCGTTGATTCGCCCGCGCTTGAGCCCGCCGTCCTGATAGTGTTTGACGAGGTGGTGATAGGGATTGCGCGGGAATGCGAGGGGGCTTAGACGCAACGTGTCCACGGCCGGCAGGGCCAGCAGTCGCAGATCGGGCTTCGCCGCTTCGAGATGAGGCAGATCGAAGGCGATCAGGTTGTGGCCGAGAATAAACGACGCGCCCTTGGCGAATTCGTCGAGCTTCGCGAGCGCCGCTGCCGATCCGCCGCCGGAATGCCCCTGGCCGGTGTCGCCGCGCACGGCGCCGCAGGCTCGGATGCGGTCGTCCTCCTTGCCCACCTCAAGGTCGAGCGAGACACAGCGGGGTTGGAAAGGCTCGCTGCCATCCGACGTGCGAGCACCGGCTTCCGACTGGCAAGGCGGTGGGATTCCGCGGAGAGCGGATTCTTCATGCATATCGATCCTCGCGAATCCAGAGAGACGGAAGAATGCGACAGCCGCGAAGGCGAACTCGCGCCCAAGATGATAATCGGAATGCCCGCCGAGCCTTACGGCCCAACGGCGGCATGCTCAAATCAGATAATGGCTACACACGCCAATTTCCAGAGGAGCTGATGTCGGAGGCCCGATTGGGCCGATCCGGGTAAGGGCGCGCCGAGTCAGCCGTCAGAACCGATTGCACCAACATTCATTGCCCGCGCGATGGCCGTCCCGATGCGCTCCGCAGCCGCCTCGGTCTCCCGGTCTCCTACATGAGCATAACGCAGTGTCATGCTCGGACGCCTGTGGCCAAGCAGACGAGAGACCACCGGCAGCGGAACGCCTTGCAGAACGGCCTGGCTGGCTACCGTGTGTCGGAGATCATGAAGGCGAACGTCCTCAATACCGGCCTCCCTGCGGACCGTACGCCAGAACTTGAGATCGGGCGAGAACGGGCGGTCGGAGTTCAACGGCGAGGGAAAGACGTAAGCACTTCCGGTTCTCGGCTGCCGCTCCAGGATGGTGCGGGCCGGCCCATTCAGGAAAACCCGCCGCGGTCCCGACTTGGCGTCGGCCAGATCGAGCGTATCTCCGTCCACGTCCTGCCAGCGCAGGGTCAGGATCTCGCTCTTCCGGCAGCCGGTCAGCAGCAGAAGGCGGATGATATCTGCCTGCGGCGTGCGCGACGGCTGCGCGGCGGCGAAGTGATCCAGCGCACGGTGAAGGCGCTGGACCTCGTCGTGGGACAGAAAGCGGGTGAGCTTCGGACGCGGATTAGGCTTCAAACCCCGCGTGGGATTGGTTTGGATGTAGCCGCACGCGACGGCGTGGTTAAGAATTCGGCTGAGCAAACCCAACACGTGATTGGCCCCGCCGGGCGCGGTTCGGCTGTACTCGTCGAACCAGCGGGTGACGCCGGCGCGGGTGATTCGCTTCAGCGGCAGCGAGCCGAATGCCGGCAGCAAGCGAGCCTTCAGAGCCCAACGGTCGGCCTTCTGGGTCGACGGCTTGCATCTGTCGAAACAAACACGCCCCGGCCCCTCGACAAACTCCTCGAATGTCGGGGCGGCGCCACCGTCGCTGCACACCGCCCGTTCTCCGGTCTCCGTGGCGAGGCACCGTTTGCGCGCGGCGTCGACGCTCATCAAGGCGGCAGAACCGAGTGTGATCCGCCGCGTTCCGCTTTCGCCCTTCCGGCAATACACGAAGCTGCGGTGGCCCGAAGGGCGCACGCGCACGCCGAGACCCGCTTGACGCGTGTCCCAGACCGTATACTCGCGCGCCGCCGGCTTCAGCTTCGCGACATTGGCGTCCGTCAGTCGCTGCCTCTTCAACGCCATCGTTCATTCCCCCAAGACTTTGCCAATGACATCCACCGCCTCGCGCACCATGGCATCCGAGAGATGCGTGTACTTCAGGGTCGTGTCCGGGTCGCGGTGACCGAGAAGCCTGCCGATGGTCAGCACCGTCTCGCCCTGCGCCATGGCGATGCTCGCGTACGAATGCCGAAGGTCATGAATTCGGACTTCGTGCAGGTCCGCTTCCGCCCTGACGCGATACCAGAGCTGGTCGACCGCCGCCGCGGTCATGCAGCTGTCTGTCCGGGGAGAGGGGAAGACCCAGCTCGACTTCCGGGGAATGCCGTCGAAGATCGCGCGCGCCGCAGAGGAGAGCCAGACGGTGCGCGGCCCAGTCTTGCTATCGGGCAAGAACAGGTTACCCTCGCGATAGAAGCACCATTTCAGGGTCACGATCTCGCCCTTGCGGCAGCCGGTGAGGAGAAGCAGCCGAATGATCGCTGTAGCCTGCGGGTGGTCGGCTTCGTGGCGCACCAGCACCTCGCCCACTCGGCCAATCTCGGCAGTGGACAAGAAGCGCTGCCGCCCTTGGCGGCGGTATCGCTTGATGCCTGCGCACGGGTTGGTTCCTTCCGGCCTGTAGCCGTAGACCTCTGCCTGGCGCATGATGACCGAGAGGATAGGGGCTGACCGGTCAGCCGAGACCGGATTATTGTGGAGCGATGCAAACCAGCGCCGGACGTCGTGGGCGGTGATGCTGGCGATGGGGCGTCCTTCGAACCAGGGCAGGATATGGTTGCCGTAGTAGTTCCTGTTGACCTTGAGGGTCGAGGGTTTCCAGTTCCGGGCGTATCGCCGGAAGACTTCGTCGGCGACCTCCTCGAAGGCGATGTTCGGCGAGACTATGGCCGCGTCGCCATTTCCGTTTCGGATTGCGGCAAGAATGACCTTGGCCTGATCGCGGGCCTCGTCCACACCGATGTCGTCGGCTTGTCCGACGATCTTCCACACGCGCCGGCCGTCGTGCTGGGTATGGATAAAGTAGCGCTTTGCGCCCGAGGGCAGGACCCTGACGCCGAAACCGGTGAGATCGCGGTCCCGGACGTCGAAAGCCGACTTACGAGGCTTGAGTGCGTCGACGCGGCGTTGGCTGAGGCGAGCGGTTGCCATGGTATTTCCTCCCACGTTCAGTTGCAGCCGGGGAGAAAAATCGAACGGATTTCTCGTCACCCGGTCAATTTAGGAGGAAGAAAGAAACGCTATGTCAGTATGTTAGCACCGCCAGGTGCGGAGCGGGTGTGACCGTGCTCACTTATTTCACCGACTTCTACAACCACTGTTTCGCGACCCGCCCGCGCGCGATCAACACGGTCTTCGTGACCGTGATCTCCCTGCTGGCTCTGTTTGCCGTGCCGGCGCTGGCGAACGAGTACTGGCTGCAGGCGATCCTGATCCCGTTCCTGATCTTCGCGCTGGCCGCGCTCGGGCTCAATCTGCTCACCGGCTTCGCCGGCCAGCTCTCGCTCGGCACTGGCGGCTTCATGGCGGTGGGCGCCTACGCCGCCTTCAAGATGACGACCGCGTGGCCCGGGTTGGACATCATCGCCATCTTCTTCATCTCCGGCTTCTTCGCCGCCGGTGTCGGCATCCTGTTCGGGCTGCCGAGCCTGCGCATCAAGGGCTTCTACCTGGCGGTGGCGACCCTGGCCGCGCAGTTCTTCCTGATCTGGCTCTTCAACCGGGTGCCGTGGTTCTACAACGACAACCCGTCGGGCACGATCACGGCGCCGCCGCGCACCTTCGCGGGCGTCATGGTCACGGGGCCCGAGGCCGCCGCAGAGGTGCGCTATCTGGTGGCGCTCGTCTTGTTGGCAGTCTTCGTCTTCTTCTCCTGGAATTTGATGCGGAGCCGCTTCGGCCGCGCCTGGATGGCGGTGCGCGACATGGACGTGGCCGCCGAGATCGTCGGCATCCCGCTGCTCCGCACCAAGCTGCTGGCCTTCGGCGTGAGCTCCTATCTCTGCGGCGTCGCCGGCGCGCTCTTCGTCTTCCTCTATCTCGGCAGCGCCGAGACCATCGCCTTCGACGTCAACGTGTCCTTCCTGGTGCTCTTCATGATCATCGTGGGCGGCCTCGGCTCGATCTCGGGCTCCATCATCGGTGCCGCCTTCATCACCATCCTGCCGATCTTCCTCACCAACCTGAACCCGATCCTCGGCATCGATCTCGCCGTCGACATCGCGAAGCATATCGAGGTGATCATCTTCGGCGGCCTCATCATCGTCATCCTGATCCTGGAGCCGCACGGCATGGCACGCCTCATCGCCATCACCCGAGAGCGCCTCCGCATCTAGCCGCCATTCTCGCGTCCTATTCGTTCGCCATGCAGAAGCTGGTCAAGAACCGGCTCCCCGTCGCGCTCCGACTGAAGCAGATCGTCGATCTCGACGAGGCGACGCGCGATGAGGTGCAGGAGCGCTTCGGCTGAGGAGACGGGAGACAACTGGCGGGCGATGCTCGGCGGCGATCCCTGCCGAAACGACACCGGCCCCCGACGGCAAGCCGCCGGGGGCCGGTCGCTCTCGTCGGAGAACGGTTACTGCGCGAGGCAGCTATCGTGGTTGTCGTTGTTGCAGACGTCGAGGCCCGTGTAGATCGGGTCGTCGACCTGCTTGCCCTCGGCGATATCCTTCATGATGTGCATGGCCATGTAGCCCATCTCGAACGGCCGCTGACCGACGTTGCCGTTGGCCAGACCCTCGGCCAGCTGCTCCATCTGCATCGGCAGCGTGTCGGCGACGACGATGGTGAGCGAGCCGTCGTTCAGGCGGCCCATGTAGGGCTCCACGGCCTGACGATAGGCGTTGTCGTACCACTGGGTGAAGGCGCCGGTGGAGAGGAAAGCGGTGAGATCCGGGTTGGCGGCCAGGATGTCGGTCATGCCGTTCACGGCGACGTTGCCGTCGTCATTGGTGATGAGCGGACAGCCGGAGATCTCGGTCCAGCCGCCCTCGCCGGCCAGGGCCGCGCCGGGGGGCGTGCCGGTGTCGGCGCCGGCGAGCGTGTCGCGGGCTCCCTTCAGGCGCTCGTTGTGGTTGGCGGCCGCGGCGCCGCCGGTCTGCAGGCAGATCGTGCCGCCGTCCGGATGGCGCGCCATGACGAGCTTGGCGAGGTTGACGCCGATATCGTAGTTGTAGGTGCCCACGTACGTGGTGCGGAGGCCGGCGTCCTCGGGCAGCAGGTCCGAATCCCAGGTCATCACCGGAATGCCGGCCTCCTGAGCCGCCTTCAGCGCCTTGGCCATCGCCGGCGCGTTGGAGGGCGCCACCGCGATGCCGTCAACACCCTTGGAGATGAGGTCCTGAACGATCTGGATCTGCTCCATCTCGGTGTGCTCGCCAGGGCCGATATACTCGCAGGTCACGTCCGCGAGCTCTTCCTGAGCCTTGTAGCAGCCGTCCCGGGCCAGATCGAAAAACGGATTGTTCATCGCCTTCGGCACCAGCGCGAAGGTGTAGTCCGCCGCCTGGGCGATACCCGGCGCGACAAACGCCGCAACCGCAGCGGCGAGCACAAGCTTTTTCATGAGTTGTCTCCCATCAGTTCGAGATTGCGGAGGCGGCGTCAATTGCGCCTCCGGTTGCGGATTTGCTCCAGAAGGACGGCCAGGATCAAAAACAGGCCGACGAAGAACTGTTGCCACAAGGCATCGATTCCTGCAAGGAGCAGCGAGTTTCGGATCAGCTCCATGAGCCCCGCCCCGATCGGCGCGCCGATGGCATAGACGACGCCGCCGAGCAGGTTGGCGCCGCCGATGACCGAAGCGGCGATCACGTTGAGTTCGTAGGTGAGCCCAAGGGCGTTCGTCACCGAGCCGAACCAGCCCACCATCAGGAAGGCGGCAAGGCCGGCGCAGAGCGAGCTGACCACGTAGACGGAGACGATAACGCGCTCCACGGGGATGCCCGAAAGCTTCGCGGCCTGCGCGTTGCCGCCGATCGCGATCACCCAGCGGCCCCAGGTCGAGAAGCGCCAGACCCACGAGAAAACGATGGTCAGGAAGATCAGCACCCAGACCGGATTCGGCACGCCGATAACGCTCGAGCCGCCGATCCACTCGAAAAGGTCCTGATCGGGGCCGAAATTGTAGATCATCTTGTTGTTGGAGACGACCATGGCGATGGATCGTGCCATCGCCAGCATCCCCAGGGTCACGACGAAGGGCGCCAATCGCAGGTAGGCGATGAGCACGCCGTTCACGAGGCCGACGAGCGCCGCCGTGCCCATGCAGGCCACGAAGCCGAGCACGATCCCGTTGCCCGCCTGCATCACCAGGCCGGCGACGATGCCTGTGAGCCCCATCAGGGAACCCACCGAGAGGTCGATGCCCGCGGTGCAGATCACGGCGGACATGCCCAGCGCCATGATTCCGAAGAAGGCGAAGTTGCGGGTGATGTTGAACAGGTTTCGCTCGGTCATGAACACGTCCGAGACGAAGGACATGGCCACGACGATCACGCAGATGGAGACGAGCACCCAGAAAGGCTGGGTGCGGAAGGCAGCCTGAAGCCCGGTCAGCTCCTGCCGCTGCGTAACGCTCTCGTCGATTTCGGCGAAGGACTTGCGGTCGGGATCGGTCATGCCGTCTCGATCGCCCCCGTGATCAGTCCCGTCACCTCCTCGGGGCTCGTCTCCTTGATCGCCTTGTCCGAAACTTTTCGGCCGCGCCGCAGCACGGCAACCCGGTCGCATACGGCAAACACGTCCGGCATTCTGTGCGAGACCAGGACGACGGCGTGGCTGGTCTCCTTCAGCCGTTCGATCAGCGCGAGGACCTCAGCGACCTGTCGTACCGAAATCGCCGCTGTCGGCTCATCCATCAGCACCAGCTTCGGGTCCGAGAGGCGGGTGCGCGCGATCGCTACCGCCTGGCGCTGCCCGCCCGACATCTGGCGTACGAGGTCTCGCGGCCGAGTCTCGGACTTGAGCTCGGTGAAGAGCTCGCCCGCGCGCCGGAACATGGTCTTGTGGTCGAGATAGCGGAAGGGCCCGAACCGCTTCTTCCGCTCGCGGCCCAGGAAGACGTTCGCGGCGGCGGTGAGATTGTCGCAGAGCGCGAGGTCCTGATAGACGATCTCGATTCCGTGCTGGCGTGCGTCGATCGGCTTGTGGAAATGGACTTCCTCGCCTTCGATGCGGATCGAGCCCGCCGTCGGCGGGTAGTTGCCGGCGACGATCTTCATCAGCGTCGACTTGCCGGCGCCGTTGTCGCCCATGAGCCCCACCGCCTCGCCCACGGAGACGGTCAGATCGACATCCTGCAGGGCCTGAATCGCGCCGAAGCTCTTCGAGATGCTCTCGAGCTGGAGCAGGCTCACTCCGGGTTCTCCCCCTCGCACGACGCCTCGGGCGGCGGGACTGCAGCCGGCGCCCTCACGAGCGTGACTAAAGCCGCATTTCTCGCCAATGTCACGGCCTGCGTGGCGGGCGACGCGCGGGCCTCCGTCAGGCGATCTCGGAGACCTGCACCAGCCGCTTCTCCCTGATCGACACGTAGGCCGCCTCGGCCAGGATGAGGGCGCGGCGGCCGTCCTCGAAGCTCACCTCGGGTTCCCCGCCCTTCTCGACCGCGTCGACGAAGGAGTCGATCTCGGCCATGAAAGCCTCGGTGTAGCGCTCGATGAAGAAGTAGAGGTAGGGCTCGGCAACTTCGCCGCTCTTTGCCGAGTAGCACCGCATCTCGTGGGGCTTGCGGTTGCCCGATTGCACCATGCCCGTCGACCCCATCAGCTCGATGCGCTGGTCGTAGCCGTAGACGGCGGTGCGCGAGTTGTTGATGTGGCATTGCGTGCCGCTCGCGGTGCGCATGACGATCATGGCGGTGTCGATCTCGTCCAGCTCGCCCATGAGCACGGGGTCGATCAGCGCGCCCGCCACGGCGAAGACCTCGACCGGCTCCTCGCCCAGCATGTAGCGGGCGAGATCGAAGTCGTGGATCGTCATGTCGCGGAGCAGCCCGCCGGCCGCCTCGAGGTAGCCGCGCGGCGGCAGCTCGGGGTCGCGCGAGGTGATGATGACTTGGTGGAGGTCGCCGATCTCGCCGGCGAGCACGGCATTGCGCGCCGCCCGGTGGCCCGGGTCGAAGCGGCGGTTGAAGCCGATCTGGACCGGCACGGAGGAGCCCGCGATCCTCTCCCTGCAGGCCTCGACGCGGGCGAGGCCGAGATCGATGGGCTTCTCGCAGAGCGTGGGCTTGCCCGCGTCGACGGCCATCTCGATGTAGTCGGCGTGCGTCGGCGTTGCGGAGGCGATCAGGACCGCGTCGACATCCGCCGAGGCGAGGACGTCCTCGACGCTGGCTGCGACACGGGCCCCCTCGCGCCCGGCCACGGCCGCCGCCGCCGCAGCGTCGATGTCATAGACCACGGGAAGAGAGGTGCGCGGGTGGCGCCCGATATTCGCCGCGTGCATCTGGCCGATGCGCCCACACCCGAGAACCGCGATCCTTACCATGCCGTCTCCCCCCTATATCCGTTATGTCTGCCCAGCGGCGTCGTCAGGCCACGACCGGGAGCCAGCGCCGCTCGCGCGAGGACTGCTGGATCGTCTCCACCAGAGCCTGGACGCGCAGGCCCCCGCGGAAGTTGAAGGGCTCCGGGCCCTTGCCCGCCAGGGCGTCGGCGAAGCCGGCGATCTCGATCGCCTTCAGGTCGTTGAAGCCAAGCTGGTGGCCCGCGCCCGGGCAGAAGCGGCCATAGGGCGGATGGTCCGGCGCAGCCTCGATGCGGCGGAAGCCGCGCCGGGCCGGTGCGTCGTCGACGCTGTAGAAGTGCAGCTCGCTGAACCGCTCCTGGCTGAAGGCGAGCGCGCCCCTGGAGCCGTAGACCTCGAAGTCGTGCTGCATCTTGCGGCCGGTCGAGATCCAGTTGCCCTCTATCGACCCGGTGGCGCCGTTCTCGAACAGGACGAAGGCGCGGCCCACGTCGTCGACCTCCATCATGCGCCGGCCGCCCTCTCCGTCGGGGCGTTCGGCGATCATGGTCACGCAATGCCCCATCACCTCGGCGATCGGACCTAGCAGGTACTCCGCCGTGGCGAGCGCGTGGCTGCCGATATCGGCCAGCGCGCCGCCGCCCGCCGGCTCGTGCCGGAAGTTGGGCGGCGCCTCGGTATCGGTCATGTAGTCTTCGCAGTGGAGGCCCCGGTATCCGCGGACCTCGCCAAGCTCGCCGGCGGCGATCATCTCCCTCGCAAGCGCCATCATCGGGTTGCAGAGGTAGTTGAAGCCCACCTGCGTCCCGACGCCTGCGGCTTCGGCCGCCTCCGTCATCGCGCGCGCGTCCGCGACCGACGTTGCGAGGGGCTTCTCGCAATGGACGTGCTTGCCCGCGGCGATGGCTGCCAGCGACATCTCCTTGTGCAGCGCGTTGGGCGTGGTGACGTGGATCACGTCGATCTCGGGATCGTCGATCATGGTTCGCCAGTCGAGCGTCCACTGGCTGAAACCGAGTGTGTCGGCGGCGCCGGCGGCAAGCTCCTCCGTGACGTCGGCGACGGTGTGCAGGACCGGCGTCAGCGGCAGGTCCAGGACCCTCTGCGCCGTCGCATAGCCGAAGACGTGGGCCTTGCCCATGTAGCCGGTGCCGATGAGGCCGATGCGGAGCGGCGGTTTCTCCGCCGCAGCCGGCATCAGTAGATGCTCCCGGACTTGACCTCGGCGCCGTCGTCGCGACCGGTCAGGCTGCGCCACGCGGCGACCGAGGCGCCTGCGGCGGCGGCGAGCAGCCGCGAATCCGCCGCGACCGTCGTCCACTCGTAGCCCCACCTGATGGCGCGGTGCGCGTATTCGGGCGTGCCGCAATGGATGCCCGCCTTGATGCCGTTGGCCCGGCAGACATCGGCGATGCGCCGGATGATCTCGATCATCTCCGGCTCCTCGCGGTCGAGGGCGGGCGGCAGGCGCCCTTGCTGGGTGCCCAGCGTAAGGTCGGCGGGCCCGACGTAGACGCCGTCAAGGCCCGGCGTGGCGCAGATCTCGTCCAGGTTGCGGACGCCGTCGGCGGTCTCGATCATCGCCATCGCCAGCACTTCGCCGTTCGCCTCGACCCCGTATCCCGGATCGGCGACGGCCGCGCGCGTGGGCCCGAAGCTGCGCTGGCCGAGCGGCGGATAGCGCATGTAGGAGACGAGCGCTTCCGCGTCCGCGCGATTGTTGACCATGGGGCAGATGATGCCCATGGCGCCCGCGTCGAGCGCCTTCATGATGATCCCGGGCTCGAGCCAGGGAACGCGCGCCAGGGGTGTGACGCCGGACGCGCGCACCGCCTGTAGCATGGGAAGGAGCGCGGCATAGTCGAGCGCGCCGTGCTGCACGTCGATGTTGATGGCGTCGTAGCCCTGGCCGGCCATGATCTCGGCCGTGAAGGGGTTGCCGATGGAACACCAGCCCACGAGCACCGGCTGCCCCGAGGCCCAGATGTCTTTCAGCCTGTTGCGTTGCATGTCGTCTCCCTCAGCTCATGGGCCGGGCCTGCGCGCTCTCGACGGGCTCGCCGATGCCCTCGCTGCGGCGCTTTCCTATCACTGCTGGCCACGGAAGGCGAACCGCCGCTTCACTCCTCCCCGCGGTCTGCCGACTGCAATCGTTGCAACGGGCGCGCTGTGCCAATATGAGATCGTCGACCACGGAGGGATCGCGTTCTCGCGGAGAAGGGAGCCATGGCAGAACACACCGTACGCCTGACGATGGCGCAGGCCCTGGTGCGCTATCTTTGCAACCAGCACACGGTCATCGAGGGCGAGCGCGTTCCGCTCTTTCCCGGCGTGTTCGCGATCTTCGGACACGGCAACGTCACCTGCCTGTCGGAAGCGCTGGAATCGGTGCAGGACCGGCTGCCGACGTGGCGCGGCCAGAACGAGCAATCCATGGCGCTGGCCGCCATCGGCTACGCCAAGGCCAAGCGCCGCCGCCAGATCATGGTCGCCACGTCCTCGATCGGCCCCGGCGCGCTCAACATGGTGACGGCGGCGGGCACGGCGCATTCCAACCGCCTGCCGATCCTGATCCTCGCCGGCGACACCTTCACGAACCGCCTGCCCGATCCGGTGCTGCAGCAGGTGGAGCATTTCGGCGATCCCACCGTCACCGTGAACGACGCCTTCAAGGCGGTCTCGCGCTACTGGGACAGAATCGCGCACCCGGCGCAGATCATGGCGTCGATGCCGCAGGCCATCGCCACCATGCTCGATCCCGGCGATTGCGGCCCGGCCTTCATCTCGCTGCCGCAGGACACGCAGGAGATGGCCTTCGACTACCCGGAAGAGTTCTTCGAAGAGAGGGTATGGACCATCCCGCGCCCGCGCGCCGACCGCGAGCGCGTGGCCGAAGCCGCGGCGCTGCTCAGGACCGCGAAGAAGCCGCTCATCGTCGCAGGCGGCGGCGTGCGCTATTCCGGCGCCGAGGAGGCTGTCTCCACCCTTGCCGCCGAGCGCGGGATTCCGGTGGTCGAGACCATCGCTGGCAAGGGCTCGCTCACGCACTACGACCCCGTTCATTGCGGCCCCGTCGGCGTCGTCGGCTCGACCTCGGCCAATACGCTCGCCGCCGATGCCGACGTGGTCCTCGCCATCGGCACGCGCCTGCAGGACTTCACCACGGGGTCCTGGACCGCGTTCGCGCGCGACGCGCGGTTCATCTCCATCAACGCCGCGCGCTGGGACGCGACCAAGCACCGGGCGCTCGCGGTGGTGGGCGACGCGCTGGAGACCGTGCGGGAGCTCGACGCGGCGCTCGGCGCGTGGAAGGCCGATGCGGCTCACCTGGCGGCGGCCCAGGCGCTCTTCAAGGAGTGGGACGCGCTGCTCGACGAGCATCAGGCGCAGACCAACGCGCCCGTGCCTACCTACGCGCAGGTGGTGAACGTCGTGAACCGGGCGGCGGGCGAGGGAGACCACCTCATCGCTGCCGCCGGCGGGATTCCGGGCGAGGTTGCCAAGGGCTGGCGGGTCAAGCAGCGCAACACCTTCGATCTCGAGTTCGGCTTCTCCTGCATGGGCTACGAGATCGCCGGCGGCTGGGGCAACGCCATGGCGAACGCGGGGACGTCGACGCCCATGGTCATGGTGGGCGACGGCGGCTACCTGATGATGAACTCGGACATCTATTCGTCGGTGCTGACCGGCCACAAGATGATCGTGGTGGTCTGCGACAACGGCGGCTTCGCGGTCATCAACAGGCTGCAGGAGTTCAAGGGGACGCCCGGCTTCAACAACCTGTTCAAGGATTGCCGCAGGGCCGACCCCGGCAGTCCGCGCCTCGTGGACTTCGCGAAGCACGCCGAATCCATGGGTGCCCACGCGCGCCACTGCGAGAGCCTGGCCGACCTGGAAGCCGCGCTCGACTGGGCCAGGGGCACCGACAGGACCACCGTGCTCTCCATCGCCACCGAGGCCTACACGTGGACGCCGGGCGATGCCGACTGGGATCTCGGCGTGCCCGAGATCTCGGAGCGCGAGACCGTCAGGGCCGCCCGCGCCCATCAGGAGGACATCCGTGCCAAGCAGCGCGTCGGAGTGTGAGCAATGCTGAAAGCAAAGCTGGGCATCGCGCCCATCGCGTGGTGGAACGACGACCTAGTCGAACTCTCGGACGACGTGAGCCTGGAGGAGTGCCTGCGCCAGGCCTCGGTCGCAGGCTTCACCGGCATGGAGACCGGCCGGCGCTTCCCCATGAACATGGAGGAGCTGGGGCCGATCCTCGACCGGTTCGGCATCTCGGTCTGCGGCGGTTGGCACTCGGGGCGCCTGCTCGAGGGCGACATCGAGGCGGAGAAGGACCGCATCCGCCCCATGATGGACTTCTTCATCGCGGCCGGCGCGCCCTGCATCGTCTATGGCGAGATCGCCCGCGCCATTCAGGGTGAGCGCGCGGCCCCGCTCGCGACCAAGCCCCGGATCGCCGACGACGAGATGAAGGTCTACGGCCGCACCGTGACCGCGTTCGCGGAGTGGTGCGCCGACGAAGGCATGCCCATCTCCTACCACCACCACATGGGCGCGCTGGTCGAGACCGAGCCGGAAATCGACAGCCTGATGAACCACAGCGGCGAGGCGCTGAAGCTCGCCTACGACACGGGCCACCTCGCCTTCGCCGGGGGCGACGGCCTGCGCGTCATCGATCGCTACCACGCACGGATCAGCCACATCCACACCAAGGACGTGCGCCGCACGGTGATCGACGGCCTCGACCGCAGCCGCGAGAGCTTCCTGGACGCGGTCATCAAGGGGGCGTTCACCGTGCCGGGCGACGGCGACCTCGACTTCGAGCCCATCGTCCGACGGCTGGCGTCCTACGGCTACAAGGGCTGGTTCGTCGTCGAGGCGGAGCAGGACCCGGTGCCGAACCCGCCGCTGGAGATGGCCAGGAAGGGCCACGCGGAGCTTCTCCGCGTCATGGCTACAGCGCAGTACGAGGTGGTGCAATGAACCGCATCGACGGAAAGGTCGCCGTCGTCACCGGCGGCACGCAGGGGGTGGGCGCGGCCATCGCGCGGCTCTTCGCCACGGCGGGCGCCGCCGGGATCGTCACCGTCGGGCGCGATGCGGCGAAGGGCCAGAAGGTGGCCGACGAGATCACGGCCGAGAGCGGCGTGCCGGTCGAGGTGGTCGGTGCCGAGCTTGGCGTCATCGAGGATGTCCGCCGGGTGATGACTGCGGCGGACGCGCGCTTCGGCCGGGTCGACATCCTCGTCAACGCGGCGGGCGCATCCACCCGGGGCAACCTGCTCAACACGTCGCCCGACCTCTTCGACTCGCTGTTCGCCGTCAACGTGCGCGCTCCGTTCTTCCTGATGCAGGACGCGGTGAAGATCATGATCCGCGAGGGGATCGAGGGAGCGATCGTGAACATCGGCTCGACTT
The DNA here is from genome assembly GCA_028818855.1 of Rhodospirillales bacterium. Lineage (GTDB taxonomy): Bacteria > Pseudomonadota > Alphaproteobacteria > UBA828 > UBA828 > WTGU01. Next base: position 23,233 of record JAPPMY010000058.1, on the reverse strand, counting down.
CCGAGCACGCGGGCCAGCCCTTCCTCGCACCCTACAGCGCGTCCAAGGGCGCGCTTGGCACGCTGACGCGGAACGCGGGCTTCGCGCTCATGCGCAACCGCATCCGCGTGAACCAGCTCGACATCGGCTGGACCAACTCGGACAACGAACGCAAGCTCCAGGCCGAAGAGTCGGGCGATCCCGATTTCATCGACAAGGCCGCCGCCACGCTGCCCTTCGGCCGGCTGATCGAGCCCGACGAGGTGGCGCGCGCCGTGCTCTGGGTCGCGTCCGGCGACAGCGGCATGATGACCGGCTCGGTCATCCAGTTCGATCAGTCGGTCTGGGGCGGCTACGACGGCCAGGCGCCGGGTCCGGCGGAAGCGCTGGCCGAATAGCGCCATCCCCGCCGGAGGGGGCGCCGCGTCAGCGCCCGCGCCGTTCCGGTATCAGGCCGCGCGGGCTGAAGCGCATGACGACGAGCAGAATGAGCCCCATGACGATGAGGCGCATGTAGGCCGCGCTGTCGAGCAGGTGGATGCGGAGCGTGTTGTCCTCGGGCAGGCCGGCGGTAATCGCGTCCATGAGCCAGAACGCGGCGGGCTCGGCCTCGACCCAGAGGAACCACACCAGGAAGCCGCCGAGCACGGCGCCCCAGTTGTTGCCCGAGCCGCCGACGATCACCATCACCCAGACCAGGAAGGTGAAGCGGAGCGGCTGGTAGCTCCCCGGCGTGAACTGTCCGTCCAGCGTGGTAAGCATGGCGCCCGCGATACCCATGACCGCGGCGCCGAGGACGAAAATCTGCATGTGGCGCCGGGTCACGTTCTTGCCCATCGCCGCGGCCGCGTCCTCGTTGTCGCGGATGGCGCGCATCATCCGCCCCCAGGGCGAGTTCAGCGCGCGCTCGGCGAGCCAGACGACCGCGATCAGGACGAGCGCGAAGAGCACCGCGTAGCAGAGCTTGACGAAGATGCTGGAGCCCGCGATCGGGTCGGTGCCGAGCCAGCCGACGAGGTCGAGGAACCAGGGGCTCGCCTGCAGCTCGATCTCGTAGGGCACCGGCCGGTCGAGGCCCGTGACGTTCTTCACGCCGCGGCTGAGCCAGTCCTCGTTCTTGATCACGGTGATGACGATCTCGGCGATGCCGAGGGTGGCGATGGCGAAATAGTCGGAACGCAGCCCGAGCGCGACCTTGCCGATGAGCCACGCCGCGCCGGCGGCCAGCAGGCCGCCGACCGCCCAGGAGAGGATGATCGGCAGGCCGACGCCGCCAAGATAGCCGGTCTTGGCGCTGTCGATCCGCTCGATCGAATCCACCGCCGGGTCGAAGAAGATGCGGGCCACGAAGAACCCGGCGACCAGAAGGGCCACGGTCGCGGCCGTGCGGAGCGGCCCCTTCGGCAGGAAGCGGCGCGCGAGGACGATCAGCAGCGCGGTGCCGACCACCACCAGGAGCGCGAGGCCGAGCCCGCCGCCGCCCGCCGCCCATGCCTCCCCCACCGGCGATTGCGAGACGAGCACGCCGGCCAGCCCGCCGAGCGCGGCGAAGCCCATGACGCCCACGTTGAGAAGGCCCGCGTAACCCCACTGCATGTTGAGGCCGAGCGCCATGATCGCGGAGATCAGGCAGAGATTGAGGATGGAGAGGCTCACCACCCAGGACTGGCCGAACCCGACCGCGGCGAGCAGCGCGGCCATGATGGCGAAGAGCGCCGGCGAACGCAGCCCCGGCCTCATGAGAGCACCCGCCCGCGGAAGATCCCGGTCGGACGCACGAGGAGCACCACCACCAGGATGACGAAGGAGATCGCAAGCTTGTAGTCGGTGGAGAGAAGCTGCATCAGCGCGCTCGGCTCCCAGCTCTCCGGCAGCAGGTAGCGCAGGAACTTCTTGTAGGCGTAGGTCACCGCGGTCTCCGACAGCGCCACGATGAAGCCGCCCACGACCGCGCCGACCGGGTGGCCGATCCCGCCCAGGATCGCCGAGGCGAAGATGGGCAGGAGGAGCTGGAAGTAGGTGAACGGCTTGAAGCTCTTGTCGATGCCGTACATGGTGCCGGCCACCGCCGCCAGCGTCGCGGCGATCAGCCAGGCGTAGAGCACCACGCGGTCCGGGTTGACGCCGGAGAGCAGCGCCAGGTCCTCGTTGTCCGAGTAGGCGCGCATCGCCTTGCCGGCGCGCGTGCGGTGCAGGAACCAGAAGAGCGCCGTCACGCCTGCGGCCGCGACGACCACGGTCAGCCCCTGCGAGAGCTTGATCGCGAGGCCCTCCTTCAGCCCGGTCGCCTCCTTGAACTCCGAGGCCTTGATGATGAAGCGGGCGCCGTCGGCAAGGCGGCGGTCGTCGGGCCCGATGATGAAGCGGACGATGCCCTGCAGCGCGAACATCACGCCGATCGAGGCGATCAGCAGAATCACCGGCGGGCTCTTGCGGCGCCGGTAGAAGCGGAAGACGACGCGGTCGGCAGCCAGGTTGAAGGCGGCCGCCGCCACGATGCCGAGGGGGAGCGCGATGAGCGCCGTCGGCAGCGGCGCGATGCCGATGTCCATGCTCTGGAACCACCACGTCGTCAGCAGCACGACCATGGTGCCGAAGGCCATCACGTCGCCGTGGGAGAAGTTGGCGAAGCGCAGGATGCCGAAGATGAGGGTGACGCCGAGCGCGCCGAGCGCGAGCTGGGAGCCGTAGGCGAGGCCCGGCACGATGACGAAGTTCAGCAGCAGGACGATCGCGTTGGCGACGTCGGTCATGGCCTACCCGCCGAGGAAGGAGCGGCGGACCTCGGGGTCGGCCAGCAGCGCCGCGCCGGTATCCGTGTGGCGGTTCTCGCCGGTGACGAGCACATAGCCCCTGTCGGCGATGGAGAGCGCCTGGGCGGCATTCTGCTCCACCATCAGGATGGCGATGCCGGTCCCGCGGATCTCCAGGATGCGGTCGAAGAGATCGTCCATGACCACCGGCGAGACGCCGGCGGTGGGCTCGTCCAGCATGAGCAGCCTGGGTTCCGTCATCAGCGCCCGGCCGATCGCCACCTGCTGGCGCTGGCCGCCCGAGAGCTCGCCTGCGAGCTGGCGGCGGCGCTCCTTGAGGATCGGAAAGAGGTCGAAGACCCGCGCCATGGCGTCGGCGACGCCGTGCTCGCGAATGTAGGCGCCCATCTCCAGGTTTTCCTGGACGGTCATGGTGGTGAATACGTTGCGCTCCTGCGGCACGAAGCCCATGCCCTTGCGCACGCGCTCCTGCGGGCTGAGCCGGGTGATGTCCTCGCCGTCGAGGACGACCGCGCCCTCGCGCAGCATGACCATGCCGAAGATCGCCTTCATGGCGGTCGACTTGCCGGCGCCGTTGGGCCCGACGATGACCGCGACCTCGCCCTGCTCGGCCTCGATGGTGCAGCGGCGAATGATGTCCGCGCCGCCGTAGCCGCCAGTCATCCCTTCGCTCGCGAGAAAGCTCATTGCCGGCTCGGGCCGCGCTGCCGGCCGCGGCCGAGGTAGGAATCGATCACCCGCTGGTCCGCCTTGACCTCGTCGGGGGAGCCCTGGGTCAGCAGCTTGCCCTCGGCCATGACGATCACCGGCTGGCACAGGCGCGAGATGAAGTCGATGTCGTGCTCGATCATGCAGAAGGTGTAGCCGCGCTCGCGATTGAGGCGGAGGATGGCGTCGCCGATGGAGCGCAGCAGCGTGCGGTTGACGCCGGCGCCCACCTCGTCGAGGAAGACGATGCTGGGCTCGGCCATCATCGTCCGCCCGAGTTCCAGCAGCTTCTTCTGCCCGCCGGAGAGGGCGCCCGCACGCTCGCCCGCGACCTCGTCGAGGCCGAGGAAGTGGATAACGTCCGCCGCGCGGGCGCGGATCTCGTCCTCCTGCGCCCGCACCCTGCCACGGCGGAACCAGGCGTTGAGCAGCGCCTCTCCGGCCTGCCCGGCGGGCACGGTGGTCAGATTCTCGGCGACGGTGAGGCTCGAGAACTCGTGGGCGATCTGGAAGGTGCGGAGCACGCCCCGGTGGAAGAGCTGGTGCGGCTTCAACCCGGTGATGTCATCGCCCTGCAGGAACACCCGGCCCTCGGAGGGCGGATAGACGCCTGCGATGACGTTGAAGAGCGTGGTCTTGCCGGCGCCGTTGGGGCCGATCAGACCGGTGATCGAGCCTTCCTCGATCTCCAGGGTGACCCCGTCGACGGCACGGATGCCGCCGAAATGCAGGTGTAGGTTGTCGACCCGGATCATGGCGGGCGCAGCATGGGCGCCGGCCGCCGGGGCAGGGGATGCGGGCGGCGGCCCGGTCATCGCTGGCCGAGCCGCCGCCCTGCGCCCGTTCTAGAGCGTTTCCGCTTCACACGGAAACGCTCTAGCGATTTTTCGCTCACGGCAGCCGGCCTGCGGCCGGCGCCTCCGCGAGGGCGCCGCATTCGCGGCGGGCCGCTGTCGCGGCCCTATCGCGCGTCCGTCAAAGACGGTCGCGCTCTAGTGAAGGGCCTTGGTCACGAAGGCGCCGCCCTCGACCTCCATCTCCTGGTAGGTGCCGGGGACCTCGCCCACGTCGGTCAACTCGACGCCGGTGGCTCCCTCGTAGTTCACTTCGCCGCCATCGGCGAGGATCTGGAGACCCTTGGCCAGCTCGCCCGGCAGGATCGTCTCGCCGGGAGCGTTGGCGACGGCCATGACCTGGGCCTGGATCGCGCTGCGCTCGGCCGATCCCGCCGCCTGCATGGCGAGCACGATCAGGGCCGCCGCGTCGTACGACTGGCCGCGGAAGGGGCCGTCGCCCTCCACGCCGTTGGCCGCCGCAAGCTCGATGAACATTGCGGCGCCCTCCGTGGCGGAGCCCGGCAGCGTCGCGATGGTGCCGTTGAGCGCGTCCCCGATCGCCTCGATCAGGGTGTCGCCGATCATGCCGTCGCCCACGGCGAAGTTCTCGAAGGCGCCGGTGTCGACGGCGGTCTGGATGATTCCCTTGCCGCCCTGATCGACGTAGCCGAAGACGACCAGGTGCTCTGCGCCCGAGGCCGCGAGCGCACCGACCTCCGCCGAGTAGTCGCCCTTGCCGTCCTCGTGCGCCGCTGAAATCTCGACGGTGCCGCCGAGGGCTGCGAACGCATCGCCGAAGCTGCTGTCGAGGCCCTTGCCGTAGTCGTTGTTGGTGTAGGTCACGGCGACGCTGTCGATGCCGCGCCCGATCAGGATGTCGGCCAGCACTTGGCCCTGCCGGGCATCAGAGGGCGCGGTGCGGAAGAAGAAGCCGTTGTCCTCGATGGTGGTGAGCGCCGGCGAGGTCGCGGACGGCGAGATGATGGTCACGCCGTTCGGCACGGCGACATTGTTGGTGATCGCGGTCGTGACGCCCGAGCAGTCTGCGCCCATGATCGCGGCAACCCCCTCGGCGGTGACCAAGCGCTCGGCGGCGGCCGTCGCGGCGGCCGCATCAATGCAGGTCGAATCGCCCCTGACGGGCACGATCGCCTTGCCGCCCAGGAACGCGCCGGAATCCGAGGCCTCCTTCAGGGCCAGCTCGGCAGAGGCCGCCATGGGGGGCGTCAGCGACTCGATCGGGCCGGTGAAGCCGAGAATGACCCCGACCTTCACTTCGTGGCCGTCGGCCTTCGCGTCCGGCGCCAGCCCGAGGCAAAGCGCCGCAGCAGCCGCAACGAACGCAAACCACCGTGTTCTTCTCATGATCCGTTCCTCCCTTCGTTGAGGTTGGAGCCGCGCACCGGATCAATATTCCGGCGTCCCCGGCCGGTTGCCCGATCATAACGCGGTTCCGTCCCCGATTGGAACGATATGGCCAGTCGGTCCGGCACGCGCCGGAGCCGCCGCGGCCTGCTCCCGCGTTGACGGGCCGCTGGGCACGGACTATCTCTCAGACCACGTGGCGCATCAGGCGGATGACGCGATGGTGGACGTGCAGAGCGAGCGGCCGACCACGTCCGTCACGGACGATGCCGCGGCGCAGGCCGACCCTGGCGTTTCGCTGGAGCGCGGTGTCGCGGCGCTGCGCAGGGCGCTGGCGACGATGCCGGCGGGCGCCGGCGTCTACTGCATGCGCGACCGGCACGAAAAGCCGCTCTATGTTGGCAAGGCCAAGAGCCTGAAGAAGCGGGTCGCGAGCTACGTCAACGTCCGCACGCTGCCGGTCCGCCTGCAGCGCATGATCGCGGGCACGGCGTCGGTCGAGGTGATCACGACCGAGGGCGAGGTCGAGGCGCTCCTGCTCGAGAGCAACATGATCAAGCGGCTCAAGCCGCACTACAATATCCTGCTGCGGGACGACAAGTCCTTCCCCTACATCCTGCTGCGCCGGGGCCACCGCTGGCCGCAGATCGCCAAGTACCGGGGCGCCAAGAGCGCGGACGGCGACTACTTCGGCCCGTTCGCGTCCGCCGGCGCCGTGGACCTCACGATCAACGCGCTGCAGCGCGCCTTCCCGCTGCGCTCGTGCTCCGATTCGGTGCTGGAGAGCCGGACCCGGCCCTGCCTGCAGTACCAGATCAAGCGCTGCACGGCGCCCTGCGTGGGCCGGATCGGCAAGGCCGACTACGACGGGCTGGTGGAGGAGGCGCGGGCCTTCCTCGCCGGGCGCAGCCGCGAGGTCCAGAGCCGGCTCACCGAGCGGATGACGGCGGCGAGCGACGCGCTGGAGTTCGAGACGGCGGCGGCCTATCGCGACCGCATCAAGGCGCTCGCGCACATCCAGATGCGCCAGGGCATCAACCTGCCCACCATGGGCGACGCGGATGTCGTCGCCATCCACGACGAGGCGGGCCAGGCCTGCGTGCAGGTGTTCTTCTTCCGCTCGGGCCAGAACTACGGCAACCGGGCGTTCTTCCCGCGCCACGCTGCGGACGAGCCGGCGGAGGCAATCCTCCGCGCCTTCATCGGCCAGTTCTACAACGCGCGGGAGGCGCCGCCGCTCGTCCTGGTGAACCGGCCGCTGGCGGAAGCGCCGCTGATCGAGGAGGCGCTCACGCTGAAGGCGGAGCGGCGGGTCAGGCTCCACCGGCCCATGCGGGGCGCGAAGCGCAAGCTGCTGGAGGACGCGGAGCGCAATGCGCGCGAAGCGCTCGCCCGCAGGCTCGGCGAGAGCACGGCGCAGCGGCGCCTGCTGGAGAGCCTGGCCCAGCGCTTCGGGCTGGAGGCCGCGCCCGGACGCATCGAGGTCTACGACAACAGCCACATCTCCGGCACCGATGCGGTGGGCAGCATGATCGTCGCGGGGCCGGAGGGCTTCATCAAGAACGCCTATCGCAAGTTCACGATCCGCTCGGTCGCTGCTCCCGACCCGGCGGCGCCCGGCGACGACTACGCCATGATGCGCGAGGTGCTGACCCGCCGCTTCTCCCGCCTCATCAAAGAGGATCCCGGCCGCGCCGGCGAGGCGTGGCCGGACCTCGTGCTGATCGACGGCGGCCTCGGCCAGCTTGGCGAGGCGCGCCGGGTGTTCGCCGATCTCGGCATTGCGGACCTCGCGGTGGCGGCGATCGCCAAGGGGCCGGAGCGCAGCGCCGGGCGCGAGCGCATCTTCCTGCCCGACCGGCCGCCGGTCGCCCTCGGCGCGCGCGACCCGCTGCTCTACTTCCTGCAGCGCCTGCGGGACGAGGCGCACCGCTTCGCCATCGGCACCCACCGGGCCAAGCGGGCCAAGGCGCGGGTGCGCTCGGCGCTCGACGAGATTCCGGGGGTGGGCCCGCGCCGCAAGAAGGCGCTGCTCCATCGCTTCGGCTCGGCGCGGGGGGTGAGCCAGGCGGGCCTCGCCGACCTCGAGACCGTCGAGGGCATTTCGAGCGCGGTCGCGCGCGCGATCCATGACCACTTCCGCGCCGACGGCTGAGGGCGCCGGGGCTTCGGAGTCCGTGAGCGAGGCCGATCCGCTGCGCGTGGCAAGCTGGCCCAACGCCGTCACGGGGCTGCGCATCGTCATGGTGCCGGTGCTCGTCGGCGCGTTCTTCATCGAGGGCGCGGCCGGGCTCTGGCTCGGCTTCGCGGTGTTCGCGGCCGCATCCGTCAGCGACTTCTTCGACGGCTGGCTCGCGCGCAGGCTGGATCAGCACTCGCTGCTGGGGCGCATTCTCGATCCCATCGCCGACAAGCTCCTGGTCGCGGCGGCGCTGGTGATGCTGGCCTGGGACGAGCGCGCGCCGGTGATCGCCGTGGTGGCGATCCTCGCCCGCGAACTCCTGATCTCGGGGCTGCGGGAGGCGCTCGCGGGCCGGGTGGCACTCCCGGTCCAGCGGCTCGCCAAGTGGAAGACCGCCGCCCAGATGGGCGCCATCGCCCTGCTGCTCCTCGCCCCGGCCGCCGCGCCGCTGCTGCCGGATGGCGCAGGGGAAGGACTCGCCACCGCCGGCGGGGCGCTGCTGTGGCTCGCGGTGGTGCTGACCTGGGGCAGCGCGATCGGCTATGTTCGGGCTGCGGTGCGCGGCCTTCGCACCGCGAGCCTGCGCGAGGAGGACTAGGTGCGGCGCTTCGGGGTCACGGGATTGAGCGACAGCGGCAAGACCACGCTGGTCTGCCGCCTGCTGCCGCGGCTCCGCGCGCGTGGCCTCCGCGTGGCCACCGTGAAGCACGCCCACCACGGCTTCGACCTGCTGCCCGCGGGGCACCCGGCCCACGCCTGGCGGGCCGCCGGTGCGAAGGACATCGTGCTGGCGGCGCCCGACCGTCACGCCCATCTCCGCGAGACCGGCGATGACGGCGAGCCGCCACTGGATCGGCTGCTCGAAAGCGTGGCCTCCGCCGACCTGGTGCTGATCGAGGGCTACAAGCGGGGCGGTCACGACAAGATCGAGGTGCGGCGGGGGCCGGGCGATGCGCCGCTGCTGGCCGCCTCGGACCCCACCGTCGTCGCCATCGCGAGCGACCGGCCGGTGCCGGAAGCCGCCGCGCTGGGGCACCCGGTGCCGGTGTTCCCGATCGACGACGTGGCGGCGATCGCGTCGTTCGTGGCAGCGCACTGCGGCGCCGGCGACAGCCGGGATTCGGAGGCGATCCGTGGCGCAGCTTAGCGACGACTGCTTCGCCTTCGGCGGCGCGCTGACCCCGGCGGCGGAAGCGCTCGCCCGGCTCGAGAGCGTGGTCCACCCCATCGCGGAGACCGAGAGCGTCGACCTGCGGGCCGCGAACGGGCGCATCCTGGCGGAGACGGTCGTCTCCGAGCGCGCCGTGCCGCCGCACGACAATGCCGCCGTCGACGGCTATGCGGTCTTCTTCGACGACCTGAATGCCGAGAGCGACACACGGCTGACCTGCACCGGGCGGGCGGCCGCCGGGCACCCGCTGGGGCGGGCGGCCGGGCGCGGCGAGGCGATCCGCGTCTTCACCGGCGCGCCCATGCCACCCGGCCCGGACACCGTGCTGATGCAGGAGGACTGCCGCGCAGACGGCGACGCCGTGATCGTCCCGCCCGGCATCAAGCGGGGCGCCAACCGGCGCAATGCGGGCGAGGACATCGCGCCCGGCACGACCATCCTGACCGCCGGCAAGGCGCTCAGGCCGCAGGATGTCGGGCTCGCCGCCTCCGTCGGCCGCACGGCGCTTGCGGTCTTCAGGCGGCTTCGGGTCGCGATCTTCTCCACCGGCGACGAAGTCTATGAGCCGGGCGCGGCGCTGGGCGAGGGCGGCATCTACGATTCCAACCGCTACGTCATCGCGGGCCTCGCGGAGCGGCTGGGCTGCGCCGTCACCGACATGGGCATCCTGCCGGACGACCTGGACACGATTGCCGGGGCGCTGGCCGCGCGCAGCCGCGATCACGACCTCCTGCTCACCTCCGGCGGGATGTCGACCGGCGACGAGGATCACGTCAAGGCCGCGGTGGAAGCGCTCGGCCATCTTCACTTCTGGCGTCTCGCCATCAGGCCGGGGCGGCCGATCGCGCTCGGGCAGGTGGGCCGGGTGCCCTTTATCGGGCTCCCCGGCAACCCGGTGGCCGTCATGGTGACGTTCCTGCGCTTCGCGCGCCCGCTGATCCTGCGCCTCGGCGGCTGCACGGAGGTGGAGCCCGCGCACTACCGGGTTCCGGCGGGCTTCGACTACAAGAAGAAGCGCGGGCGGCGCGAATGGCTGCGGGCGCGCCTCTCCACGCAGCCGGACGGCACGCTCGGGGCGGAGAAATTCGGCCGCGACGGCGCCGGCATCCTCACGTCGGCGGTCTTCGCCGACGGGCTGATCGAGCTGCCGGAGGAGCTGACGACGCTCAGCGCCGGCACGATGGTCGACTTCCTTCCGTTCAACGAGATGTACCGATGACGCTGCTCTACTTCGCCTGGGTGCGGGAACAGATCGGCCGCGATGCGGAGGAGGTCGCGCTGCCCGCGGACGTTCGAACCGTAGCGGCGCTGCTCGACTGGCTGCGAGGCCGGGGCGACGGCTACGCCCGCGCGCTGGAGGACCTGTCGGTGATCCGCGTCGCGGTCAACCAGGAGTTCGCCGCGCCTGATCATGCGGTCAGCGACGGCGACGAGATCGCCCTCTTCCCGCCGGTGACCGGTGGAGCCCCGTCGTGATCCGCGTCCAGAAGGAGGACTTCGACATCGGCGCCGAGATCGAGGCGCTCACAGGCGGCAACGACGAGATCGGCGCGGTCGCGTCGTTCGTCGGCATCACCCGCGCGGATGCGGGCGAAGGCGCCGCGATCACGGCCATGACGCTGGAGCACTATCCGGCGATGACCGAGCGGCAGCTTGCCGCCATCGAGGCCGAGGCGCGGGAGCGCTGGGACCTCACCGCCTCGCTGATCGTCCACCGCTACGGGCGGCTCGAGCCGGGCGAGCGGATCGTGCTGGTGGTCACCGCGTCGTCCCATCGTCGCGCGGCGCTGGATGCCTGCGCCTTCCTCATCGACTGGCTCAAGACCAAGGCGCCGTTCTGGAAGCGCGAGGAAACCGCCGACGGCGCGCGCTGGGTCGCCGCGCGGGAGGCCGACGACCGGGCCGCCGAGCGCTGGCGCAGCGCGTCGTGAGCGCGCCGCCGAGGCCGTTCCGATTCCTGCGCCCCGGTGAGACGGACTTAGCTCCCGCATGGCGGGCGATGCGCGCATTCTCGTCATCAAGCACGGCGCGCTCGGTGACTGGGTGCTCGCGACCGGGTGCTTCGCGGCGATCCGCCGCCATCACCGGGCCGCTCACATCACGTTGCTGACGACGCCGGCATTCGCGGAGTTGGGCGCGCGCTGCCCGTGGTTCGACGCGGTCTGGACCGACGAGCGCGCGAGCGTGCTGGCCAGGCCGCTCGACTGGCTCAAGTTGCGCCGGCGCCTGATCGATGGTGAATTCGCGCGCGTGTACGACCTCCAGGCGTCAGACCGCACGGGATACTACTTTCGAATGTTGCCGCGCCGCCGCCGGCCCGAATGGTCGGGAACCGTCGACGGCTGCTCGCATCCCCTCCGCAATCCCCGGTGGGCGTCCAGGCATTCGACCGCGGTTCGGGCCGAGCAGCTCGGCATAGCGGGAATGGAGGACGTGCCGGCACCTGCGCTCGACTGGCTGGACGAGGGCATCGGCGGGCTCGTGCCGCCCGGCCCGTTCTCCCTGATCGTGCCCGGAGGATCGGCGCACCGGCCCGAGAAGCGCTGGCCGGCGGAGCGTTTCGCGGGCCTCGCCAGGCTGCTCGCGGAGGAAGGTCGCCCGCCGGTGCTGATCGGCACGGACGCCGAGGCGCCCATCCTGGCCGGCATTGCGCACGAGGTGCCGGGCGCGGTCGATCTCTGCGGCCGCACCAGCCTCGCGCAGATCGCAGCGCTGGCACGGCGCGCGGCCTGCGCCGTGGGAAACGACACGGGGCCCATTCACATCGCGGCGACTGCCGGCTGCCCCACCGTGGCGCTGTTCGGCGCAGCCTCCGACCCCACGTGCAGCGCGCCCATCGGGGAGGCCGTGACGATCCTGCATCGCGTGCCGCTTGCGAGCCTTGCGGTCGATGACGTCATCGGCGCCACCCGGCGGGTACCCGGACGCGCCTGACGGCGACCTGCGACCGCCATGTTCTCGTCTTCGAGACGCCGTGTCGCCGAGGCCGTGGAGCCTCGGGCCTCGGGCAAGCCGAGGGCGCTGCTGGTAACGGTATTCTGCGCGTTCGCTGCGTTGCTGCCGGTCGTCGCCGTGGTGGCGCCCAAGGGCACCGTGGGGCTCCTGCTGCTGGCCGCGGTCCTCGCCGCGCCCGCCTACTGGTGGGCCTGCAGGCGGTTTCCGGTGCCCGATGCCCGGCTTTCGATCGCTCTCGGTCTCCTGATCGCGTGGTGCGCCATCGCGTCCGCCTGGAGCGTCGAGCCCGTGCAATCGCTGGTGCTCGCCATCCGCATGGCCGTGATATTCGCGGCCGGCGTGGTCCTGTTCGCAGCGTCCGCCGCCCTGGACGAAGCGGCGAGAAAGCGCGTCGGGCTGTGGCTGGTCGCCGGCTTCGGCGTGAGCCTCGCCTACATGGCGGTGGAAATCGGGCTCGACTACCCGCTGCTGCGCGCCTTCAAGGAGGCCCACCCCGGAAAGGAGGCGGTTTGGTTCAATCGCGGCGCCGTCTCGCTCGCGTTGATCGTCTGGCCGGTCACGGCCTGGCTCTGGGAACGGGGCGCCCGCTGGATGGCGCTCGCCATCCCCGTCGCGCTCGGAATCGGCTCGGTGTTCCTGGAAAGCGAGTCGGCGATGCTGGGCTTCGCCGTGGGTATCGCGACCGTGCTGCTGGTTCTCGCGCTTCCCAGGTTCGGGCGGACGGTCGCGATCCTGGCGAGCGTCCTGGCGTTCGTCGCGATGCCGTTCGCGGCAAAGGGAATGTACGAGCACGGATGGCACCGGGCGGACTGGCTGATCAACTCGGCTCAGCACCGCGTGGAAATCTGGGACTTCACCCTCCGGCGGATCGCCGAGAAGCCGCTCCTGGGATGGGGTTTCGACGCCGCGCGCCATCTGGAGACGCTCTACTCGGACACCAGCGAGACCGGGCGCGCGCTGATGGCGCTGCACCCGCACAGCGTGTCGCTGCAGGTCCTGCTGGAACTCGGTTCCCTCGGCGCGGTCATCGTGCTCGGGCTGTTGTGCCTCGTCGCGATGCGCCTGGACGGCGTCTCCGGCCGGGCCCGGGCCTTCGGGCAGGCCGCATTCGTCGCCGCGTTGGCCATTAGCCTGGTCGCCTACGGCGCCTGGCAGAACTGGTGGCTCAGCCTGCTCGTCTCAGTGGCTATTCTGGTGCCTCTCGCAACCGCGCCGGGCACGCGAGGCGGCGTAACGAGGCCGGTGCTCACTGACGCACCAGAATGACGTTGCTCTGACGGGTGCGCGCGTGCTCGCGGTAGCCCCGGGACGCAGCGCGGCTCATCCAGTCGGATTCCCATGTGCCGCTCCAGGAGTGTTCGGCAACGATCATGCGCGGGAGGAGACGGTCCGGCGCGTCTCGCAGGAAGGGATCCAGGACGCGGTCCTCGAAGCCCTCCACGTCGACCTTGACGGCGTCGATCCGCTCCAGCCTCCGCGCCGTGGCGATATCCAGCAGGGTCCGAAGCTCGACATAGATCGAACCCTCATCGGAAATCCGCGACGTGCCCAGGTTCTTCGCGCCTTCCGACAGTCTGGCGGTGCCGTTGCGGTCACCGACGGCGCAACCGAGGACGTGAACGCCACGGGATGAATTCAACTCGACGTTGAATTCGAGACGCCGCCGCATGCCGGGGTGAGGCTCGACGGCGATGATCTGCCCGCGTTCCGAGTCGGCGGCGGCATGGGCGATCCTCAGCGCATAGAAGCCGCAGTTCGCGCCGACATCGAGGAAGACGAAGTCCCGATCGACCAGGCCGAGGATCGCGTCGACCTCCACCGGCTCGAACGCGTCCGGGCGCAGCAGCAGGCGCGAGTCGGCCACGTTGCCTCGCACGTAGAGCCGCCAGCGCAGGCCGAAACGCTCGACATCCACGATTCCGCCGGAACGGGACGAGCAAAGGCGATCGAGCGAACGCAACCGGCCAAAAATGCGGCGACCGATCCAGCCGGCTTTGTAGATCTCGTTCATGGATGCGTGAAGCCGGCGACGAACCGGGCCGGGAGCGTAGGTCCCGAACGGGCTGGAATCGTCAACCGGAGCAGCCAAGTCGTCTCTCCTTCGACCGGGTCCGTACCGTCATCGCAGACGCGGCGCGCTACGTCGAAGGCTCAATCGGGATTATGGGCGCGTCGCCCTTCCCTTGCAGAAGGCTCGGGTCGCCGCGCTTGCAACCGATGCCCGACCGCAGGCGCCCGCCGCGGGTTCCGGCGGCGCTGGCGTGCGGGCTCAGTCCTGCGCGCGCACCGTGGCGGCGTAGTCGGCCATCAGGGTGCGGGTGACCGGGCCGACCTGGAAGTTGTGATCGTCGATCGCACCGACCGGCGTCACCTCGGCGGCGGTGCCGGTCAGGAAGATCTCGTCGCTCTTCGGAATCTCGTCGGGCATCACGGTGCGCTCGACGACCTCGTAGCCGCGCTTCTCCGCCAGCGCGATCACGGTGCGCCGGGTGATGCCGTCGAGGAAGCAATCGGGCGACGGCGTATGGATGACGCCGTCCTGCACCAGGAAGATGTTGGCGCCCGTGGCTTCCGAGACGTGCCCGCGCCAGTCGAGCATCAGCGCGTCGTGGCAGCCTTCCCTCTCGGCCTCGTGCTTGCTCAGCGTGCAGATCATGTAGAGCCCGGCGCACTTGGCCTTCACCGGCGCGGTATCCGGCGCCGGCCGGCGCCAGCGCGCGGTCTTGAGCTTGATGCCCCGCGTCACCGCGTCCTCGCCGAAGTACGCGGGCCAGGCCCAGGCGGCGATCGCTACGTGGATCGTGTTGTGCTGCGCCGAGACGCCCATCATCTCCGCGCCGCGCCATGCCACCGGCCGCACGTAGCCGTCGCCGATGCCCAGCGTCTCGACCACGAGCCTGGACGCCTCGACCAACTCTTCGCGGGTGAAGGGGATCTCGAAACCCAGCGCGCCGGCGGAATCCAGCAGGCGCTGCGTGTGCTCTTCCACCTTGAAGATGCGCCCGTCGTAGACCCGCTCGCCCTCGAACACGCAGCTCGCATAGTGCAGGCCGTGGCTCAGCACGTGCAGCTTCGCGTCGCGCCACGGCACCAGCGCTCCGTTGTACCAGATGTCTCCGTCGCGATCGTCGTAGGGGATGAGGTCGGCCATGGCGCTCACGGATGGTCGGCGGGTGGTCAGAAAGCTGTTGCGCTCCCTATCATCGGCCTGCATATAAGTCAACGTGACTGACGTAAAGGCCGGGCCGAATCCGCTCTACCTGCGCGAGGATCAGCTTCACGAAGCGATGGAGCTGCTCTTCTTCGCCTATCGGGACTTCACGACTGAGTGCGATGCGATCCTGGCCTCCTACGGCTTCGGGCGCGCGCACCACCGGGTCGTCTATTTCGTCGGCCGCAACCCGGACATCTCGGTCACCGCGCTGCTGGAGATCCTGCGGATCACCAAGCAGAGCCTGTCGCGGGTGCTCGGCCGGCTGGTGCGCGAGGGCTTCGTGACGACGCGGCAGGATCCCGGCGACGGGCGCCGCCGGCTGCTGGCGCTCACCCCGAAGGGGCGGAGCCTGGAAAGCCGGCTGTCGGCGACCCAGCGGGCCCGCATCGCCAGGGCCTATCGCGGAGCCGGCGGCGTGGCGGTGGAGGGCTACCGGGAGGTCCTGATGGGAATCATCGACGAGGCCGACCGGCGCCGCTTCGAGCGACCCTGAGGGCGGTGTGTCCGATCGGCCCGGCCGGTGGGGAACGGTGCGGCGATGAAGGCTGACGCTGCTGCTGCGGGCACCACCCGGCGCGAGGCGCCTCCCGCCGAGGCGCCGCACATCCTGGTGGTGGACGACGACGACCGCCTGCGCGCCCTGCTCGGCCGCTATCTGCGCGACAACGGCTATCACGTCTCCTCCGCGAGCTCGGCGGCCGAGGCGCGCGCCGCGCTCGACGGCATGGCCTTCGACCTGATCGTGCTGGACGTGATGATGCCGGGCGAATCGGGGATCGACTTCACGCGGGGGCTGCGCCGCTCGGCCACGGTTCCGATCCTGCTGCTCACGGCCATGGGGGAGCCGGAGGACCGCATCGCAGGGCTGGAGAGCGGGGCCGACGACTACCTGACCAAGCCCTTCGAGCCGCGCGAGCTGCTGCTGCGCGTCGAGACAATTCTGCGGCGGACCGCCGCGCAGCCGCCGGCAACGCCAACGACCTGCATAAGGATAGGAGAGTTCCGCTATTTTCCGGCGCGCGACGAGCTGCTGCGCGGCGACGAGCCGGTGCGGCTGACGACGGCGGAGGCCGACCTGCTGCGCGTCTTCGCCGCGAGCCCGGGCGAGACACTGAGCCGGCACGCGCTCGGCGAGCGGCTCGGCGGCGGCACGTCGCGGCGCGCCATCGATGTGCAGATCGCCCGGCTGCGGCGCAAGATCGAGCCGGAACCCCAGAATCCCCGCTATCTTCAGACGGTCTGGGGCCGGGGCTATGTTCTGCGGGCCGAGTGAACCGCCGCGCCGGCCCGCGAGGGGCGCGTCGTGAGCCTGCTGAGACGCATCGCGCCGCGCGGGCTCTTCTGGCGCTCGTTCCTGATCATGCTAATCCCGCTCGTTCTGGTTCAGGCGACGGTCGCGCTCATATTCTTCGAGCGGCACTGGGACACGGTGAGCCGCCAGCTTGCGATGGACGTCACCGGCGACATCGTCAGCATCATGCGCATGGCCGACGCGGCGTCGGGGCCGGAAGAGCGCGCCGCCATCGATCGGATCGCCCGGCGGGAGATGCAGTTCAGCGTCATCTTCGAGGATGGCGCGGTGCTGCCAGCGGACTCGCCCAATCGGCACGACCGCGCCATCGACGCGACGCTGCACCGGCAGCTCCAACAGCGCATCACGGCCCCCTACCACCTGGAGACGCAGCTGCCCGACAAGCGGATGACGATCCGCGTCCAGCGGCCGGACGGCGTGCTGAGCCTGGAGACGACGGTGAAGCGCATGCGGGAATCGACCACGGTCCTGGTCATTCTGTGGATGGTGGGCTCGGCGCTGGTGGTCTCGGCGATCGCCGTCATGTTCCTGCGCAACCAGATTCGCCCGATCCGGCGACTAGCGGCGGCGGCGGACGCGCTCGGCAAGGGGCGCCCGGTGACCGACCTCACGCCCTCGGGCGCCACGGAGATCCGGCGGGCAGGCGCGGCGTTCCTCGAAATGCAGGGGCGCATCCAGCGCCAGATCGCCCAGCGGACCGAGATGCTGGCCGGGGTCTCTCACGACCTGCGGACCCCGCTCACCCGCGTGAGGCTGCAGCTCGCCATGCTCGCCGACGCGCATCCCAACTCGCGCGAGGAGATTGCCGAGTCCGAGCAGGACCTGCAGCTCATGGAGCACATGATCGACGAGTACATGGCCTTCGCCCGCGGCCAGGGGGGCGAGGCGCCGGTGAGCACCGATCTCGCGGAGATCATCGAGGATGTCGCGGGCGATGCGCAGCGCAGGGGCAGCCCGATCACGCTTGAGGTCGAGCGTCCCCTGGTCGTGGCGCTCCGGCCCAACGCCATCCGCCGCTGCCTGACCAATCTGGTCGAGAACGCGATGCACCACGGCGCGCAGGTGGCCATCAGCGCCACCCGCCGGGAGGACGTCGTCTCGGTGGCCGTCGAGGACGACGGGCCGGGGATTCCGGAGGACCAGCGTGAAGAGGTGTTCAAGCCGTTCTTCCGGCTCGACAGCGCGCGCAACCCGCGCACCGGCGGGGCCGGCCTCGGCCTCTCGATCGCGCGCGACGTCGCCCGCGGGCACGGCGGCGACATCCGCATGAGCGGCGGCGCGCTCGGCGGCCTTCGCGCGGAGCTGCGGTTGCCGGTCTAGATTCGACTAGCGCCGGGCTCTATCCGGCTTCCTCCGTAGCCGGGGCATCGCGCCAGTCGCGCCGGGGCGCCACCCGGCACAGGCTGCGCGTGAGCCTGTCGAGGCGCCTCAGCCGGCGGTCGAGCACGGCCATGGTGCGCGCCATGTCGTCGCTGTCGTCATGCAGCCAGACCCGGAGCATGGAGAGATAGAGCGCATTCAGCGCGCAGACTCGAAGTTCGCCGCGCAGGCCGGCGCTGCTCAGATCGGCGGCTTCCAGCATCCAGCGCATGGAGCGCCGCATCGTGAGCGAGCCGCAGAGCACGCCTTCCGGGTTCGACGGCGCGCTCCGCACGATCGCGGCGACGCCCTCCCTCTGCGCATTCAGCAGATCGAAGCGCTTCATCAGCACGTCGAACAGGCGCTCCGTGGCCGGGCGGCCCGCCATCTCCGGGTCGCGCGCTGCCAGCACCGCGCGGTCGATATCCGCCGTGTACGCCGCGACGATGGCGCTCTTGGACGGAAACTCCCCGCGCAAATCGGCGAGGGAGACCTCCGCCGCCTCGGCGATGTCGCCCAGCCCGACGCGCGCCCAGCCGCGGCTCGCGGCCAGTGTCAGGGCGCTCTCGATAATGGCCTGGCGCGCGTCTCTGCGCTTGCCGGCCCCCGATGCGGCTTTCCTCGGCATGGTTCTGCATCCCTCCGCCGCCGCCAGTCGGACAAGTTTAGGCCGCGGGAAAACGGAGCGTCAACGCGGCCCGCGTCGGTGTTTATGGCGCAAAGGTGTTTACGAAGGGGCGAGGGCGCGGGAGCGCTCGGTGGCGGCGCGAACCGCGCGGCTCATGAGTGGCTTGAGCCCGTCGGCGGCCATGAGGACCGAGAGCGCGGCTTCGGTCGTGCCGCCGGGGCTGGTCACGTTGCGCCGCAGCGTGCCGGCGGGCTCCCCGGACTGGGCCAGCAAGGCGCCGGCGCCGCTCACCGTGCGTTCGGCGAGCGTGCGCGCGAGGTCGGCGGGCAGCCCGGCGTCGACGGCGGCCTCGGCCAGGCATTCCGCCAGCAGAAAGACGTAGGCCGGGCCGCTGCCCGAGACGGCCGTCACCGCATCCATGAGGGCTTCGTCGTCGATCCAGGCGACGGCACCCACCGCGCCCAGCAGCGCCTCGCAATGCGCCCGCTGATCGCGGCTTGCGGCCGGGTTGGCCCAGGCGACGGTCATGCCCTCGCCGATGGCGGCGGGCGTGTTGGGCATGGCGCGGACGATCGGCACGGCGCCCAGGTCGCGCTCCAGCAACGAGACCGGCCAGCCCGCCGCGATGGAGAGGTACACGGTGCCGGGCCCGCCGACGTGCGCGTAGCGGGGCACGACCTCGCCCATCACCTGCGGCTTGACGGCGAAGACGATCGCCGCCGGGCGGAGCCCGCCGGGGAGCGCGCCCGGCGCGGCAACGCGGGTGGCGCCGAGGGGTGCGAGACGCTGGGCCATGCCGTCGTCCGGCTCCACGATGACGAGCCGCGCGGCCTCCAGCGGCCCGCGCAGCCAACCCGCCGCGAGCGCGCCGCCCATCCGGCCGCCGCCGACCAGGACAATATCGCCGGAGACCGCCGTCATCAGGCCGACCCGCAGGGCTCCAGCAGCGCGGCCTCGAACGCATCCTCGGGCGCGATCTCAGCCTCGATGACCTGCTGGAAGGCCGGGTAGAAGCGCTCGCACTCGCCGACGCCGACCGTCACGATATCGACGATTTGCGGGTCTTCCACGCCGCCCGTGCCGCGCAGCAGCAGCGCGTGACGCCACGTCGGCCGGCCTTCCTCGGCCCAGAGATCGAAGTGGCCGATCCAGAGGCTCTCGTTGATCAGGTTGACGAGGGCGCCAACCGTGCCCCGCCGGCTATCAGGCACGCGCATGTCGAAGCCGCTGGCAAAATGCAGGACGTCGAGATCGGCGCGGTAGGCGAACCAGAGCTGGTAATCGCACCAGCCGCCGGCGAACGAGCCGGTGATGTCCTCGTCGCCCATGCGCTCGAAGGAGAGCCGGCTCGCCATCATGACCCGCTCGACGGCATCGAGCGGGTCGCTCGACAGGCGCTCGAACTCCACAACCGTCGCCGCCATCGCATCGCCCCATCGCTGCGCCGCCATATGCGGTGCCCTGCGCAGACCACCACATATGACACCAGCTACAATAGGGTGTGTTGCGGCGGGAGAAAATCCCAAAATGTTGATGTTCGTTCCCGACGGTCGAACGAATCGGACGGCCGAGGCCCTATGCCGGAAGCTGAGGCGCGGCGCCGTCCGGCAGCGGGATGCGGTGCTCGTTCAGCGTCATGGCGATCATCGCGTAGTAGCCGTTGAGCGCGGTCAGCTCCACCACGCCGGCAGGCCCGAGCAGGGCGAGCGCCTTGCCGTAGGTCTCGTCGCTCACCGCGCGGTTGGCCTGCAGCTCGCAGGAGTAGTCGTAGACCGTCACCTCGTCCTCGGCCGCGAGCGGCGGCGGGCGGCGGTGCTTGATGGCCTCGATCACGGCATCCGGGAGGCCCGCCTTCGCAGCCTCGGCCGCGTGCCAGTGCCACTCGTACTGGCACGACCAGTGGCGGGCGACGGCGAGGATCGCAAGCTCGCTGAGGCGCGGCTCCAGGCTGGTGTCGTAGCGCAGCAGGGCGCCCAGCGCCTGGACACGGTCGGCCAGCTCCGCATTGTGCAGGAACGCCATGAAGAGCGCCGGCACCGTGCCGCGCGGTCCGCTCTCGATGGCCTCATAGACGCGGCGCTGGTCCGCCGACAGCGAGTCGGCGTTGGGGAGCGGCAGGCGCTCCTCCGTCATGCTGCGGCTTCCCCGCCCTGTGCCCCCTCGCGCTCGGCGATCGGCGGCACGAAGCGCAGGTCCGTGTCCCAGGGGAAGAAGATCCAGGTGTCCTGGCTGACCTCGGTCACGAAGGTGTGCGCCTCGCCCCGGCCCGCCGGCTTGGCGTAGACGCAGGCAAAGTGCGCGCGCGGCAGCATCTCGCGGACGATGCGCGCGGTGGCGCCGGTGTCGGCGAGATCGTCGACGATCAGCATGCCCTCGCCGTCGCCCGCGACCGGTTTCAGGATCTGCGCCGAGCGCTGGTCCTGGTGGTCGTAGGAGGAGATGCAGACGGTGTCGACCAGGCGGATGTCAAGCTCGCGGGCGACGATCGCCGCCGGCACCAGGCCACCGCGGGTGACCGCCACGATGCTCCGCCAGGGACCCAGCTCCGCCAGCCGCCAGGCAAGCGCGCGGGCGTCGCGGTGAAGTTGATCCCACGATACGGGGAACCCTTTTTCGTACGTCTGTGTCATCTCGTCTGCCCTCTGCGAATCCGGCCGCGCCGCCCCCATGCAAGCCGACATCGCCCGGCCGGGCAAGGGGGCGGGCCGGCGGGCGCGCACCGGTACGAGAGGGGCCGGAAGGCGCAGGGCGGAACGGCTGCAGCGCCTTTCGATCCCGGCGCGATGCGGGTATGAACCCCGCATGGCCGACCGGGTGCGGGCGCTGCCGGGCAGCGAAGCCGAGACGCGGGCGCTCCTCGAGGAGGGGCGCTATGTCGCGGACGATGCGCTGGTCAAGACGCTCTTCCTCAGCTTCGCGCTGGGCCGCCCGCTCTTGCTGGAGGGCGAGGCCGGCTGCGGCAAGACCCAGCTCGCCGCGACCCTGGCCGAGGCTCTGGGCCGGCGTCTCCTCCGCCTGCAATGCCACGAGGGCCTGGATTCGGCCGCCGCCGTCTACGAGTGGAACTACGCCGCGCAGATGCTGGCGATCAGGCTGGCCGAGCGCGGCGGAACCGGGCGCGACGCGCTGGCCGAGGATATCTTCGGCGAGCGCTTCCTGGTCAAGCGGCCGCTGCTGACGGCGCTGGAGCCTGATCCCCTGGGCCCGCCGGTCCTGCTGATCGACGAGATCGACCGGGCCGACGCGCCCTTCGAGGCCTACCTGCTGGAGGTCCTCTCCGAGTTTCAGGTGAGCGTGCCCGAGGTGGGCAGGGTGACGGCCGCCGCCCGGCCGCTCGTCGTCATCACGTCCAACCGCACGCGCGAGGTGCACGACGCGCTCAAGCGGCGCTGCCTCTACCACTGGGTCGACTACCCGGACGCCGCGCGGGAGAAGGCGATCCTGCGCGCCCGCCTGCCGGGGGTCGAGAAGCGGCTGAGCGACAACATCGCCGCCTTCATCGAGCGGATGCGGAACGCCGATCTCTCCCGGGTGTCGGGCTTGGGCGAGGTGATCGCGTGGTCGAGCGCCGTCCTCGAGCTCGACCGGATCGAGCTCGACCCCGAGACGATCCAGGCGAATCTGGAGCGCCTGCTGGCGTACCAGCGCGGTCTCGCCGAGGCCAGCGGCCGCGCGCCGGGTCCGGTCCGGCCGGGGCAGCGGCCGTGATGACGGCGCAGACGTCGTTCGAGACCGAGGCGGGCGGCGCGCTCGCCTACAACGTCATGCACTTCGTGCGCGGCCTGCGCGGCGCTGGCCTGCCGGCGGGGCCGGGAAAGACCATCGAGGCGGTGCGGGCCGTCGAGGCGGTCGATCCCACGCGGCGCAGCGACCTCTATTGGGCGCTCCACGCCGTCCTCGTCGAGCGGCGCGACCAGCACGACATCTTCGACCAGGCGTTTCACCTGTTCTGGCGCGAGATCCGCATGCAGAGCGCGGTTCAGGGGCCGGTCATGGCGTCGGACAGGCTGCCCCAGCCGGAGGCGCCGCAGGCGAGCCGCCGGGCCAGCGAGGCCATCGCGCCGCGCCTTCCCGACGAGGAGGAGAGCCAAGAGAACGTCGAGATCGAGCTCGACGCGGTGCTCACCTTCTCGCCCCAAGAAGTGCTGCAGGAGATGGACTTCGAGGACATGTCGGCGGACGAGCTGGCCGAGGCTAAGCGGGCGATCGCGGCGCTCCGGCTGCCGATAAAGCCGGTGCCGACGCGGCGCTTCCGGCCGGACCAGCTCGGCCGCAGGATCGACATGCGCGCGACGCTCCGCGCCAGCCTGCGCTCGAGCGGCGACCTCATGCCGCTCAAGCGCCGCTCACGCGCCGAGCGCCTGCCGACCCTGGTGGTGCTGTGCGACGTGTCGGGCTCGATGAGCCGCTACTCGCGCATGTTCCTGCATTTCGTCCATGCCGTGACCAACGACCGGGACCGGGTGCACAGCTTCCTCTTCGGCACCAGGCTCACCAACATCACGCGCTATCTCAGGCACCGCGACGTCGACGTCGCCGTCGGCGCCGCGAGCCGCGCCGTTCACGACTGGTCCGGCGGCACGCGGATCGGCCCCTGCCTCAAGGACTTCAATCACCACTGGTCGAGGCGCGTGCTGGCCCAGGGCGCGCTGGTGCTGCTGATCACCGACGGGCTCGACCGCGACGATCTCGGCATCCTGCAGGCCGAGGTGGAGCGGCTGCACAAGTCCTGCCGCCGCCTGATCTGGCT
>JAPPMY010000285.1 GCA_028818855.1 Rhodospirillales bacterium | reverse complement strand
CGGAGCATTTCCGGGGCATCCCGGTCTGGGACCCGACCTGGACGGTGATCGAGCTAGCCACCGGGCGGGAGCACGGGCCGTTCCACTCGGAGGCCGACGTCGCGCTCTGCCTCGCCTTCGAGAAGCTCGACCGGGACCGGGTCGAGATCGTCAAGGACGCCAGCCCGATGGCGAGCTACACGGCGTCCTGGTCCTGAACGGCGCTCACCCGGATTGCCGCGCCGCGGCGATGGCGGACGAAACCGACGCCCCGAGCGTCCCAACCGAGGCCGCCGCCGTCATGTCAGGCGGCGACGAACCGCCGGCCGATGTTCCGCCGGCGAACCGCCCCGGCGGTCCGGCTCATTTCGAGCCGGAACGGCTAGGGGCCGATCCGGAGCGTGACCAACGCCGCGCGGAGCCCGGGGGTGCGGCTGCGCGGCGGCGCCACAAGACCAGCACCGAGCTCGATGACGCGTTACCATGAAATATGACGGTATAGATGAGATCATCAGGTAAGAAATAATCTGATACCATCAAAAAATCAAAGTGAAAAAGTTGCAGTTTGATTTTCGGCACGCCTGGGAAGACGCATGGATGCCGTCCCATCGGGCAGGTCGTGCGGCGGCTCCGGCCGATCCGGACTCTGGGCCCGTGCATGACGTTCGCCTGCACCACCGACTTCGCCGACCGCCTCGACGCCGCCATTCTGCGCCGCTTCGCGTTCAAGATCGTGCTCGACTACCCCTCTCCTGGCCAGGCGGCATCGGGGTTCCGCGGGTATTTCGGGATCGACGCTCCGCCGGAGGTCGCGCGGTTGGCCACCCTGACCCTCGGCGATTTCGCGGTGGTCCGGAAGAAGGCGGAAGTGCTGCGATGCCCGGACGATCCCACCGCGCTCGCCGGCATGCCGCGCGAGGAATGCGAAGCCAAGGAGGAGCGGCGGAAGCCGATCGGGTTCCGAACTGTATCTGTAGAGACCAGCCTGAGTTTGAAGAATTTTTCGACGATCCGTGAGCGTATCGCCGGGCTGCCGATCGGGCGAAACTTGCCCCGCCGGCGCGTCCGCTCCTGATCGTCGGTTCCGACCCGGAGCCCGAGGACGCGACCAAGACCGCGCCCTGCTGCAAGCTCTTCTGCAAGACGTTCGGCATCGACTACGCCGTCGTGCCCGATACCGGCCACCTCCTGCAGATCGAGGAGCCGGAACGGTGCTTCGCCCTGTTCAGCGGCTTTGTCCCCGACAACGGGATCGGCGCATGACAAGGCCGCGCACCATGAGGCCATTGCCCGTTTGCCATGGATCCCTATCCAATCCTCGGACACTCGTCGCCGCGGGCGTCGCGCAGGAGACGGGCGGTCCCGACCGCCGCGGCAAATTTTTCTGCCGCGACGATCCGCTCCGCCGAGACCCCGGCTGGCGCCCGTTCCCGCCGACGGCAGGCTGACGTGGGAGCTGGAACGTGGGATCCTCGCCGCCGCCGCGACCGATCCGTGACGGAGCCGGCCGGTCCTCCGATATCGTCCGCGCCCGAGCGTTGCGCGGCCCCGCGCCGCGGGATAGCTTGCGGCCCTCGAAACGGCCTCGCCCGAGTCCCCCCATGACCCTGCCCGGCATCGACAAGGCGATGGAGAACCTGATCGCGTGGTCGGAGCGCGAGTCGTGGGCGGCGCGGCACGCCGGGATGTTCGCGTATCACATGGATCCCTTCGCCGACATGCTGGAGGAGCCGGCGGACGATATCGCCGCGCTCCTCGGCGAGGAATTCCACGTCTTGCGGGTGTTCGTCTGCGAGGATTTCTTCACCGCGCATTTCGGCGAGGATGCCGACGAGAACATGATCGACGAGTACCTCCAGCGCCGCGGCTGGCGCGAGACGGCGGCGGCGCGGCTGTACCTGGCGGGTCTCCGGGATTCCGCGGTGTCGCTCTACGAGGTGGTGGGCATCGACCCGGGACGGAGCCTGACGGTCTGCGACCTGCTGCGGGGCGGCGAGTCGGTGAGGGTGGAGGAGAAGCTGGGCTCGCGTGGGG
Organism: Rhodospirillales bacterium; assembly: GCA_028818855.1. Taxonomy (GTDB): domain Bacteria; phylum Pseudomonadota; class Alphaproteobacteria; order UBA828; family UBA828; genus WTGU01. The sequence continues at coordinate 1,608 of JAPPMY010000285.1, read as the reverse complement.
CCGCGCGGTGGGACCGCCTCGCGGCGCGCATCGTGGAGGTGAAGGGGAGGCGGTACTTCACCGGGGCGATGCTGCAATTCGACCACGCGCTGTCGGAGGAATTGATTTCGCGTTTCGACGAGCTCGTGAAGGACGCCGGGTCGGCGCTGCGCGACGAGGCCCGCCGGCTCGGCGTGAAACCGCCACCCCGCGCGTTCCTGCGCGAGACGGCGGTGCGCGACCTGATGGGCGCGGAGACGTTCAGCGAGTACTGGCTCGGCGACATCGTGCTGCGCGCCGGCGTGCCGCTCCCGGAGCTTCGCAACACCGACGACGAGCCGATGGTGTTCTGCGAGGTCCGGTTCCCGCTCGCGGGGGACCGGGCGGAGATCGCCGCCGCGCTCGATCGCATCAACGCGTTCGAGAAGGACGGCGAGGGCCGCTGGCGGTGGCTGGCGCCGGGCGCGCCGCCGGAGCGCGCGGCGCGGCTTTCGGGGCGCGGGATCGACCCGGCGCTCGCGGAATTCGTCACCTCGCTCGGCGTGGTCGAGCTGGGGATGGAGGCGCTGATCCTTTCGGTCAACTCGACGGAGCGGGCCGAGCGGGGACGCGAGATGCTGGACAGCCGGCTGGGCCGCCTCGTCGGACCTCCCCTGGTCTCGCACCAAGACCCGGAGACGGCGCTGGAGGAGCATGCCGGCGCGGTGCCCGAGGAGCCGGTGGCGCTGTCCGGAGATGCGTTGGCGGCGATGCGGTCGATGCTCGACGAGCACTACCGGCGCAGCCTCGACGAGCCGATCCCGATGCTGGACGGCCGGACGCCGCGCGAGGCCGCGGCGACGCGCAAGGGCCGCAAGCGGGCGATCGACTGGCTCAAGCAGCTGGAGAACGCCGAGCACCGGCGCGCCCTCCAGCTGGGCCTGGAGCCCTGCGACACGTCCTGGATATGGCGCGAACTCAAGCTCCCGGCCCCCGGATAGGTCGTGCCACGTTCCACCGATGGTGTCCGGTACGGTTGCGCGGGACGCTCCCCGCCATCGTCCTCAGCCGGCTGCCCGCCGACTGGGCCGAGCGCTACAACATCGTCGCGACGCTCATCGAGACCGTGGTCGAAACCGCGCGCTGCACCGGCGCCATCTACCGCGCTTCGAGCTGGACCCGCGTCGGGATCACCCAGGGAAAGGGGCGCTACGATAGGCACACAAACGAAACAAACCCAAAAAGGACATCTGGCTGAGGCCCCTCCGCGGGGACTGGAAACGGACCCTCAACCGCCGATCCCCGCGCGCACCCAGCGCCGCACGACCGGACGGTTTCCCGACGGGCGGCGACCCCGGCGGGACCCACCATCGAATTTTCGGAGCTCGATTAAATGGAGGCTTAAAGATAATTTATATAGACTCCGCCCGCGAGATCGGCGCCGGTCCGGATGAGACACAACTTGGACATAAGGCATAAATGGGGCCGCCCCTCCCGCCGCGGCGATCCCGCCTCCGGCGCCGACACTGGCATCCCCCGGAGAGCACGGAGGGTCTGAAATCACCTTCAGTGTTCCTCACAATTGGAGGAGAAACCCTGCCACCCCGGGCCTCCCCCGTTTCCGTCTAGTCATGAGAAAGGTTCCCACCC
>JAPPMY010000137.1 GCA_028818855.1 Rhodospirillales bacterium | reverse complement strand
CAACGAGGCCGCGGCGGCGGCGATGCTGGCGGCCTCGATCAACTACCCGATCCGCGGCGCGGTCACCTGGAAGTCGACGGTGGGCACCAACGTCGCCGCCGACGCGCTGTCCAACGTGGCGTCGGCCGGCGTCGTCGGCGGCGCGCTGATCATCCTCGGCGAGGATTACGGCGAAGGCGCCAGCATCATCCAGGAGCGCACCCACGCCTTCGCCATGAAGTGCTCGGCCTGGCTGATGGACCCGCGCCCGCACCATCCGCGCATGGTCGAGCTCATCGAGAAGGGGTTCGAGCTCTCGGAAGCCTCGCACACGCCGGTGATGGTCGAGTTCCGCATCCGCGCCTGCCACGTGACGGGGCGCTTCGCGACCAGCGACAACCGGCCCGGAAAATTCTCGACCAACGACAAGCTGGAGAAGCCGGTCTTCGACCTCGGGCGCATCGCGCTGCCGCCGGCGACCTACGAGCAGGAGAAGAAGAAGGTCGAGGAGCGCTTCCCCGCCGCCATCGACTTCATCCGCGAGAACAGGCTGAACGAGGTCTTCCCCGGCAAGTACGACGATGTCGGCATCATCTGCCTCGGCGGGCTCTACAACTCGGTGATCCGCGGGCTCCAGCAGCTCGGCCTCGCCGACGTGTTCGGCAATTCGGACATTCCGATCCTCTGCCTCAACGTCACCTACCCGCTGGTCGACGACGAGATCGCCGCGTTCTGCGCCACCAAGCGCTCGGTGCTGATCGTCGAGGAGGGCTTCCCGGAGTACCACGAGCAGGCGATCAACGCCCTCCTGCGCAAGGCCGACCTCAACACCGAGATCGTCGGCAAGGGGGTGTTCCCCAAGGCGGGCGAGTACCAGGCCGAGGTGATGCTGCGCGGGCTCGCCGGGTTCGTCGAGGGCTCGGTGCCGAAGGGGGCGGACCTCGCGCCCGTCTCCGCCGCGGTCGCGGCGATCGACAGGACCAAGGAGAAGGCGGCCGAGATGCTCGGCGGGCCGGTACCCAAGCGGCCGCCCGGGTTCTGCACCGGCTGCCCCGAGCGCCCGGTGTTCAGCGCGATCAAGCTGGTGCAGCGCGAGGAGGATATCGGCGAGGTCCACATCTCGGCCGATATCGGCTGCCACACCTTCGCCGCCCTGCCGCCCTTCGGGCTCGGCAACACGGTCACCGGCTACGGGCTCGGTCTGGCGAGCTCGGCCGGGGTGGCGCCGCATTTCAACGGGCGCACGATCTCGATCATGGGCGATGGCGGGTTCTGGCATAACGGGCTGTCTTCGGGGATCAGCGGGGCGGCCTATAACGACCACGACTCGGTGCTGGTCATCATGGCCAACGGCTACTCCTCGGCCACCGGCCAGCAGCACCTGCCGTCGACCACCGCCGGCGGCAACGTGCCCAACGACACCGTCATGCCGATCGAGCGCGCCATCAAGGGGCTCGGCGTCAAGTGGGTGCGCAAGCAGTACACCTACCGGGTCGGCAAGATGAAGCGGCTGCTGCACGAGGCGCTGACCACGCCCGAGAAGGGGCTGAAGGTGATCATCGCCGAGGCCGAGTGCCAGATCGCCAAGCAGCGCCGCCTGCGCCCGCTGATGCGCAAGGCGCTCGACGCCGGCAAGCGCGTGGTGCGTACCCGCTTCGGCGTCGACGAGGACACCTGCACCGGCGACCATTCCTGCATCCGGCTGTCGGGCTGCCCCTCGCTCACCGTCAAGTCCAACCCCGACCCGCTGCGCAAGGACCCGGTCGCGCATGTCAACAATGGCTGCGTCGGCTGCGGGCTGTGCGGCGAGGTGGCGGACGCGGCGGTGCTCTGCCCCTCCTTCTACAAGGCGGACATCATCCAGAACCCCAGCGGCACCGACCTGTTCCTGGAGAAGTGGCGCGGCGCGGTCATCGGCCGGCTCGGCGGGTACGCCAACGGGGCGGCGAAGGGCAACGGAGCCGCGGCATGAGCCCCACGGAGAACGACGCGAACGGCGCCGACGCGCTTCCGGAGCGCACCTTCGCCATGGTGGTCGGCGCGCTGGGCGGCGAGGGCGGCGGCGTGTTGACCAGCTGGATCGTGGCGGCGGCGGAATCGCTCGGCTACCCGGTGCAGAGCACCTCGATCCCGGGTGTCGCCCAGCGCACCGGCGCCACCACCTACTACATCGAGTTCTACCCGGCCCATCGCGACCGCCTCGACGGGCGGTCGCCGACGATGGCGCTCTACGCGACGCCCGGCAACATGGACGTGGTGGTCACCTCGGAGCTGATGGAAGCCGGGCGAGCGCTCGATCTCGGCTGGGTGACGCCCGACCGGACCACGCTGATCTCGTCCTCCCACCGGATCTATTCGATCTTCGAGAAATCGGCGATGGGGGACGGGCGGGTCGAGGTCGGGGATCTGGTCAAGACCGCGAACCACCTCGCCAAGCGGCCGATCCTGATCGACATGGACCGCCTCGCCCAGGCCAACGGGGCGGCGATCAACGCGGTCATTCTCGGCGTCATGGCGGGCTCGGGCGAGCTGCCGATCCCGGCCGAGGCGTTCGAGCGGGCTATCGAGAGGACCGGCGTCGCGGTCGCCGCCAATCTGCGCGGCTTCAAGGCGGGGCTCGACCATGTGCGGGGCGACGCGCCGATGCCGGAGGCGGAGAAGCCGGCCGAGCGCCCGGCGCCGCGCAATGTCGAGGCGCTGCTGGCGCGGATTGAGGAGACCTTCCCGCCCGAGACCCGGCAAATGCTGTCGGACGGCGTGCGCCGCGCGGTGGACTACCAGAACCTCGCCTACGGCGCGCGCTATCTCGACAATGCCGCGAAGATCCTCGCCGCCGACAAGGCCAATGGCGGAGCCGACAGGGGGTTCAGGCTGACCGTCGAGGGCGGGCGGTATCTCGCGCTCTGGATGTGTTTCGAGGACATCATCCGGGTGGCCCAGCTCAAGAGCCGGCCCGAACGCATGGCGCGCGTCCGCCGCGAGGTCGGCGCCAAGGACGGCGAGCCGGTGGTCGTCACCGAATTCCTCAAGCCGGGCTGGGACGAGATCGCCTCGGTGCTGCCGCCCATGCTCGGCCGGGCGCTCACGCGGTGGAAGGAGAGGCAGCCGGGTCGGCAGAAATTCCACGTCGCGATGCGGGTCAGGACCAACACCGTGTTCGGCTATGTCCGGCTTCGGGCGCTGGCAAAGCTCCGCTTCTGGCGGCCCTACAGCTACCGCTTCGCCGAGGAGTGGTCGGAGATCGAAGCCTGGCTGGCGGCGCTGGAAGGCGCGGCGGCGCGGAGCTACGAGCTCGCGCTTGAGATCGCCGAGCTTCCCAACCTGCGCAAGGGCTATTCCGACACCCACCGGCGCGGCGTCGCCAGCTACCGCGAGGTGTTCGAGCGGCTCGCCCGCCCGGCAGCCGGAGCGAGTGGCGATGCCGCCCAGGCGGTGGCCGCGCTGAGTGCCGCGCGCAGCGCCGCGCTCGCCGACCCGGAAGGCGACGCGCTCCGCACCGTTCTCGTCGCCCGGCCCGGCGAACAGGCACAGGCTGCGGAGTAGGGGTTCCGCCGCCACGGCCGGCCTTCCGAGCTGGGCGGCCTATACGTGGCCCCTGGCGGCATCGCATTGGGCGTGCTTGCCCCCGTCGATGCCGTCACATTGATAAGATGCATTCATTGAGAGCGCGCAAGAGCACGAAGGTTACTCGACCATGGCCATGCTGACCGTCCGCAACCTGCCCGACGAGGTGCATCGCGCCCTGCGCG
>JAPPMY010000276.1 GCA_028818855.1 Rhodospirillales bacterium | reverse complement strand
GGCGCCTCCGCGAGGGCGCCGCATTCGCGGCGGGCCGCTGTCGCGGCCTTTCGCGCGTCCGTCAAAGACGGACGCGCTCTAGCCGGCAGTGCCGCTTCGCAGGCTGTCGGTCGGGTCGTGCCGGGCTTCGCCCCTCTCCACGTCCGGCCCGAACTGCGCCAGGCGGCGGGTCATGATCTCCACCGCCTCGGCGTTGTCGTCGACGAGGAGGCACGAGCGGCCGTGCCTGGCGGCGGCCTCGCCGAAGGTGCCGGAGCCGGCGAAGAAATCCAGCAGCATGTCGCCGGGCGACGAGTGCACCTTGACGATGCGCTCCAGCAGCCCAAGCGGCTTCTGGGTGGCGTAGCCGGTCTTCTCCTTCCCGTTGGTGGGCACGATGGTGTGCCACCAGACGTCCGTCGGTGTCTTGCCCGTCGCCGCCTTCTCGGCGCCCACCAGCGCCGGGGCCATGTAGGGGATGCGGTCCACGGCATCCAGGTTGAAGGTGTAGTCCGCCGGGTCCTTCGCATACCAGAGGATGGTGTCGTGCTTGGCCGGCCAGCGGCGCTTCGGGCGCCCGCCGTAGTCGTAGGCCCAGATGATCTCGTTGATGAAGCTCTCACGGCCGAAGATGCCGTCGAGCAGCACCTTGCAGTAGTGGGCCTCGCGGTAGTCGATGTGGAAGAAGAGTGAGCCCGTGGCGGCCAGCACCCGGTGGGCCTCGCCCAAGCGCGGTTCGAGGAAGGCCAGGTAGTCGTCGAAGCAATCGCGATAGCCGGTCTTGCCGAGGGCGGTCGTCCGGTAGCGCCTGCCCTGGAAGCCGGTCCGGTCGCCCGTCGAATCCCGCTCGGAGCGGATGGTGACCCGGTTCCGGGCCTGCCCCGTGTTGAAGGGCGGATCGATGTAGATCAGATCGATGCTGCCGCCCGCGAGCCTCCGCAGAACCGCCAGATTGTCGCCCTGGACGATCCGCAGCATCGCGCGGCCTGTTCCGCCATGCTCCATGACGGGCGCAAGGTGGCGCAGCCTCGCGCCCGGCGCAATGGCGCGCCGGCAGAGGAAGGGATCGGCCGGCGCGGCCGGTCTAGGCGGTGAACGCCCGGAGGCCGTCCTCGAAGAAGAACTTGTCCTCGCCGAAGGCGGGCTCGAGCTGGTCGAGCCAAGTGGCTTTCGGGTCGTAACGCGCGAAGAAGGGCCGGGCGCACCAGTCGGGGTCCCGCCCTTGCAGGAAGCGCAGCACGATGACCCTCTCTCCCGCGACCTCCTGCACGCCCAGCACCTCGACCTTGCCCGGCGTGGCGCTCATGCTCGGTCCCCTCACGGTGCGGGAGAGACCCGAGACCTGCTGGATCGCGCCCTGGAAGACCTCCCAGCAGCGCACCAGCGGCAGCTCGAAATACTGCTTGGGGCCCGTGTCGCGCTCCACGAACATGTAATAGGGGATGACGCCCTGGCGGACCTGCTCGCGCCACATCCTGGCCCAGATGTCGGGGTCGTTGTTGATGTTGGCGAGCAGCGGCGCCTGGCTGCGGATCACCGCACCGGTGCTGCGGATGCGGCGGATCGCCTCCTGCACCACCTCGGTCCGCATCTCCTGCCAGTGGTTGAAGTGGGCCATGATCGCAACGTGCCGGCCCGCGCGGACGAGATCCTCCATCAGGCGCAGCAGATCGTCCGCGTCCTCGTCGTTGACGAAGCGGTGCGGCCAGAAGGTGAGCGCCTTGGTGCCGATCCGGATGTTCTGAACGTGGGCCAGCGCCGGGTCGTCGATGAGGGCCCGCATGTAGCCCTCCATCACACGGGTCTTCATGATCATCGGATCGCCGCCCGTGAACAGAATGTCCGAAATCTTGGGATGGGCGGCGATATAACGGTGCAGATTGACCGCATCCTTGGATGAGATCTTCAGCTCCTTCTCGCCCACGAATTGCGCCCAGCGGAAGCAGAACGTGCAGTAGGCGTGGCAGGTCTGCCCCTGGCTCGGGAAGAACAGAATTGTCTCCCGATACTTGTGCTGAAGACCTTCCAGAGTCTCGCCTTCTTCGCGGGGGATGTTGAATTCCCGCTGCCCGGCCGGATGCGGGTTGAGCTTGGTGCGGATATCGGCGGCAGCGCGATCGATCTCCTGCGGCGTGGCGTCTTGCACCATGAGGTCAGCGATGCGGCGGAAGTCGCCTTCCTCCAGCATGCCCCGCTGCGGGAACACGAGCCTGTAGACCGGATCGTCCGGCACCCGGTCCCAGTCGATCAGGTTCTCGATCACGTAGCTGTTGGTGCGGAACGGCAGCACGGCGCTGACGACCTTCATGGCGAACAGGTCGTCGTCGCTGACGTTTCCATATTGGGAAATCGAGTCGAGGTTCCGGCGCGTCAGCGCCTTAAACTTCGTGACTTGTCGCGCGGATTCATTGAGATCGCGCGGACGGTTCTCGCTCGGCCATTCTCGCTGGGTCGCCGCCCCCGGGATCGTATGGACGTTCACGGTAAACCTCCCCAGATCGTTGACCATCTTGAATGTGCGCCTTTTGTACCACATCGGGGCCAAGTAGTACAGGGTGCCCCCAATAAGTAGTGGATGCCCACAGCGTCGCCGCCGCTCAAAGTCAGCCAAGAGACACCGCGCCCGCAATCCGGCGACAATGGCATAGGTCGGCGCAGGGTTGCGTTGGGTGCACCGCCGGGCCACACAGGCTGCCATGCTTGGCCGCCGCGCCGGCCCGAGATGGGGAGGGGAGATATGCCGCGAGCGAACGAGATCTGCCGCATGGACGCCGTGACGCTGGCGGCGCGGGTGCGGGCCAGGGAGCTGTCCGCGGTCGAGGTCGCGGATGCGGTCATCGCCCACATGGAGCAGGTGGAGCCTCACCTCCACGCCTTCTGCACGCCTGCGCCGGACTATGCCCGCGCCGCCGCGCGGCAGGTGGACGCCCGGATCGTAGCCGGCGACGATCCGGGGCCGCTGGCCGGCGTGCCCGTCGGCATCAAGGACCTCGTCTGCACCAAGGACCTGCCGACCGTCTCGGGCTCCATCGCCTACGAGGGCTTCATGCCGGACGAGGACGACGTGGTGGTCGAGCGCCTGCGGGATGCCGGCGCCGTCATCCTCGGCAAGACCAACGTGCCGGAGTTCGGCTACAGCGGGGCGAGCCACAACCCTGTGTTCCAGTCGACGCGCAACCCGTGGAACCTGGAGCGCTCCCCCGGCGGCTCCAGCGCGGGCTCGGGCGCCGCGGTAGCGGCGGGGGTGGGCCCCATCGCGGTCGGAAGCGACGGCGGCGGCTCGGTGCGCATCCCGTCGTCCTTCTGCGGGCTGGTGGGCGTGAAGGCCTCGATGGGGCGGGTGCCCCTCTACCCCGGCTGCCGGGACGAGCGCTACCCCGGCGTCTCGAGCTGGGAGGGGATCGAGCACATCGGCCCGATGACGCGGACGGTGGCGGATTCGGCTCTCATGCTCTCGGTCATGGCCGGCCCCGACGACCGCGACCGCCACTCCCTGCCCGCCGCCGACTTCGACTGGACGGCCGTGGGCGGCGACCTCAAGGGCTGCCGTGTGGCCTACAGCGCCGACTGGGGCTATGCCGCCGTCGACGCGGAAGTGCGCGAGATCGTGGGCGAGGCCGCAAGGGCGTTTGAAAGCGACCTCGGCTGCGCGGTCGAGGAAGCCGACCCCGGCTGGGACGATCCCTACCTCACCTTCTGGGGCCTGGTGGCGGCGGAGACCGATCTTGCCGGGATGCGCCGGCTGGTGGCGGAGCACGGC
>JAPPMY010000052.1 GCA_028818855.1 Rhodospirillales bacterium | reverse complement strand
GCGAGGCTCGCCGCCGCCGGCATCAGCCGGCCGTAGACGGTGTAGCCCCCTTCCCCATCCAGCCGCGTGCCCGATTGCAGATGCGCCTTGGCGCAGGCGACCGCATCGGCCCGGAACCCGGTCGGCGCGCCGGTGGGCTCGCCGCGCAGCGCGACGGACGCCACCGATATGCCCAGCTCCAGCCCGATCAGGTGATAGGGCTTGTACATCGACGCGTAGCGCCCCGTGGAATCGGTGCAGAGCCCGTACTCGCGAAAGCAGGAGGCCACGTAGTCGGTGCCGGCCTCGAACACCGCGTAGACGCCCCAGCGCAGGTGCCCGTCGAGCGCGCTGCCGTCCCGCGCCTCGCTCGCGATCACCTCCACCTGGCCCTTGTGGTGCAGGGTGCCGCCGTCGGCGCGCGGTCTCAGCACCGACGGCAGGTCGTCGACGGCGCAGGGCGGGAAGGCGAGCCCCTGCGGCGCCGCAGTCAGGCCGGTGGCGTTGGCCACAGCGGTCATCTCGATCGCGGACTTGGTGCCGTCGAGGAACGAGTTGAACATCTGCGGGTTCATGCCGCCGGCCTCGGCTTCCGCCGGCGTGAGCCCGTAGTGGGTCCAGACGTCGTCGGGCGTGACATGGTGGAAGCCCGGCTGATAGCGGGTGCCCTTGCCGGCGGCGACGACATCGAGCCCGGATGCGCGCGCCCAGTCTACCATCTCCGCGATCAATGCCGGCTGGTCGCCATAGGCCAGCGAGTAGACCACGCCGGCCGCCGCCGCCTCCCTCGCGAGCAGCGGCCCGGCGAGAGCGTCGGCCTCGACGTTAACCATGACCACGTGGCGGCCTGCGGCGAAGCAGGCGCGCGCATGGGCGATGCCGGCGGCGGGATGGCCGGTCGCGTCGATCACCACGTCGAGGCCGTCGGCCGCGATCAACGCGAACCCGTCGTCGGTGACGTGCGTGCCGCCGTTCTGCAGGGCCCGGCCGAAGGAGCGCGCGCGGCGCTCGTCCTCCTCCCAGCCGGCGCGGGCCAGCGCGTCGTCGGCGCGTGCGGGATCGAGGTCTGCCACCGCCATGACGTGGAGGCCGGGGGTGCGCCTGGCCTGGGCGAGAAACATGGTGCCGAACTTGCCGGCACCGATCAGCCCGACGCGCACCGGCTTGCCGGCCCGCGCGCGCTCCTCAAGCATCCGATGGAGGTTCATGGGGCGCTATTATATTCACCGGTATGCCGTATACACAGGCGCCAAAACGGAGGGAGGCATTCATGGCGGACAAGCCGGTCGATACGGTTGCACAGCGCGAGATGTGGGACGAGTGGTGGTACGACCAGTTCGAGATTCCGAACGACATCCCCGACAGCTTCCGCCGCTTCGAGATCGAGATCGACGGGGAGGTCTGCGTCGGTGCGCTGCTGGAGACCGCCGCGCCCAAGACCTGCGAAGCCTTCTGGCAGCTGATGCCGATCGACGCCTACATCATTCACTGCGCCTTCTTCGGACACGCCGCCTTCTACCTCGACCGGGTCGACATGGTGCCGGCGCTCGGCTACGAGCTGGAGAACCGGCAGACCCGGATGGCCCCCGGCGACTTCATCTGGGACCCCTGGCTCAAGGAGGTCACCTTCGCCTACGGCCGCCACGCCGGGATGCGCTTCCCCACCACGCTCTGGTACGGCGACACGCCGCACCCCAACCAGGGCTGCATCTTCGCGCGGATCGTGGAGAACCTCGACGGCTTCGCCCGGCTCTGCAAGAGCCTCCGCTACGAGGGAACCAAGAGGATGGTGACGCGCCAGAGGGCCTGATCCGCGCCGCTCGCCGCTTGGGCCGCCCCCCCCCAAGAGGCCGCCCGACCCCGACTACGCTTTGGGCTCTTTCCGCCGGGCGCGCTGGCGCCGCGACTGGATCACGCCGATGGCGCTCAACGAGATGACGATGATGAAGAAGGAGATCGCCGTCGTCACGGTGCCGAGCGCGTAGAGCGCCGGCGAGGTGACGTTGGTGGTCATGCTCCAGATCTCGAGCGGCAGCGTGTTTCGCGCGCCGACGGTGAACGTGCTGCGCGGGAACTCGTCGTAGGAGAGGGTGAAGCCGAAGAGCGCCACCGCGATGATGCCCGGCAGCAAGATCGGGATCATCACGTAGCGCATGGATTGCAGGTTGCTGGCGCCGAGGTCGCGCGCTGCCTCCTCGACGCGGGGGTCGAAGCGGCTCAGCACGGCGAACATGATGAGAAGCCCGAAGGGCAGCGTCCATGTGAGGTGGGCACCAAGCGCCGAGGAATACCAGTGAGCGTTCCAGCCGAGAAGCTGGAGCAGCAGCGTGATGCCGACACCGAGCACCAGGCCCGGCACCACAAGGCTCCCGATCGCCGTGTAGAAGATCACCGAGTTGCCGAAGAACCGGCTGCGGAACGCGAGCCCCGCCGCGACCGAGAAGATTACCGTGATCGCTAGGATGATGAGCGCGAGCGGCAGGGAGCGCGCGAACGCGCCGCCGACGTCGCCGGTGCGGGCTTGGCCGAACAGCGCCTCGAACCAGTGCAGCGAGACGCCCTGCATGGGGAACACCAGGGACGCGTTCGGCCCCTGGAACGACAGGATGTAGATGCAGAACATCGGGCCGTAGAGGAACAGCACGAACAACCCGAAGAACACCGCCAGCGGATAGAAGGTCCAGGGCCTGGGCTTGTGGCTCTTCGACGGTCGTGCCATGCCCCCTCCCCTACCTGGCGCCCGCCAGTTCCTTGCGGATGTCGACCACCCGCAGCACGCCCATCACCATCATCACGACCACGATCAGCAGCACCACGGCGCTCGCCGCGCCGGACGGGTAGAGCAGCACGTTGATGTCCTCGAAGATCGAGGAGACGACGGAGGCGCTGCGCCCGCCGCTCATCACCTTGATGACGAAGAAATCACCCATCACCAGAACGATGACGAAGATCGAACCGAGCGCGATACCGCTGCGCGAGAGCGGAATGATGACCTCCCACATGATGCGCAGAGAGCTCGCGCCCGCGTCCCGCGCGGCCTCGACCAGCGCTTTGTCGATGCGCGCCATCGAGTTGAAGATCGGCACGATCATGAACAGCGTGAAGAGGTGGACGTAGCTCACCACCACCGAGAAGTCGGAGAAGAGCAGCCACTCCACCGGGTCGTCGACGATGCCGAGCCCCATCAGGGCCTGGTTGACCAGTCCCTGCTTCCCCAGCAGCGGAATCCACGAAATCATGCGGATGATGTTGGAGGTCCAAAACGGAACGGTGCAAAGCAGAAAGAGGCCGATCGCGATCAAGAGCGAGCGGACGTGAAACACCAGGAAATACGCAATGGTGAAGCCGATCAGCAGCGTGATCGCCCAGACGATCGCCGCGAACTTCAGCGTGCTCAGATAGAGCCAGAGCGTGTTCATCGTGGTGAACAGATCGATGTAGCTCTCCGGCGTGAGCGCGGGGCGCATGCCGAAGATCATGTCGTTCTCGAAGAAGCTGACCGCCAGAAGCACGCCCAGCGGCAGGATGAAGAAAACCGCCAGCGCGAAGCCGAGCGGCACCGCCCGTACGCCCGGCCGCCGCCTGGCGCCGGAGCCGTTGCTCGTTGATAGGCTAAATTTCATCGGGCCAAAGATCGGGGCGGGGGGGGCCATTGGGGCCCCCCCCCCCCCCCAAAAAAACCAACCCCGGGGGGGGGGGGTGGAGAAGAGTTTAAAGCGGAAGTGTGTGGTGTAGAGAGCTCGGTTCAGCCGCCAGAAATAGTTA
>JAPPMY010000182.1 GCA_028818855.1 Rhodospirillales bacterium | reverse complement strand
GCCGAGAGAACCGCCTGGGCGCCCGCGCGGGCGGCCTCGCCGTCGGCGCCTGCGAACAGGGCCGGCAGGAGGCCCACCAGCGAGAGCGCCGAATAGCGGCCGCCGAGTGCGGGATCGTGATCGAGAACCGGCAGGTCGAAGCGCGCGGCCAGACGGCGGGCCGGGCTGTCGCCGGGCTGGGTGACCACGGTGACCGCCGCGGGAGTCGCGCTCCCCAGCACGAGCATCGCTTGGGCGAGAGTCTCGGCGGTGGCGCCGGACTTCGAGATGACGAGAAAGCCGGTGCCGTCGAGGTCCGGCCCGCCGAGAACGCGATCGAGACGGTCGCCGTCGCCGTTGTCCAGGAACAGCAGTCGCTCAGCATCTGGTCCCGTCGCCGCCAGCGCCTGGCCGCCGAGATTGGCGCCACCGGTGCCGAGCACGACGAGGCGGCGGTAGCGCGTGTGCCACGCGCCGGCCAGCGCCTCCAGCGCCGCGAGATCGTCGCGCGCATCCGAGAGTGCCAGGAACGGGTGTGTCTTCTCCGCGTGCCACTGCCGCAAGCGGCCGAGCGCGCGCGCCGCGTCGGGCAGCAGTTCCTCGAACGCCGCGCGGGCGATGCCGCCGGAGCCGACGGCCTCGGCAAAGCAGGAGGCCGCGTCCTGCTTCACGGTCGCTGGTATCTCGGTGGATGGAGCGGGCTCGACCTGGTCACGGCCTCGCCGCGTCAACTCAGAAGACCCCTTCGAGAAGCGCCTTGTCGCGCCGCCTGATGATGGGCGTCCCGCCCTCCGTTATGGGTCTTCCCGCCTCGATGTTCTCGCGCAGCCGTTCGGCTTCGGCCGCTGCGTCGATCACCTCGCCCGGCGGATCGTCGTCCTGCCAGAAGATGAGCGAATCGACGAAGCTCTCGTCCTCGGAGGCGTAGCCCGAGTATTCTCGGTCGACCACGTGGCGGATGTTCGGGTCCACGTCGCCTGCGCCGGCCTGCTCGATGAACGCGGCCTCCCCCTGCGACGCCGCCCCCATAGCGGGGCCGTCCGCAGCACCGGCCTCGCCCAGGAGAGCGTCCCTGGCCTGATCGCGGAGCGGCACCACATCGGGGCGGGCCTCGCCGGGCCGGGGCGGGCGGAGCGAGAAGTCCGGCGGCAGCGTGAGCGGCGCGCTTCGCACGACCGCGAACTCGTCCGGCGCGTTCTTGCCGAGACCGAGGGCATCGCCGATCCCGCCCTCGCATGCCGACAGCACCGCCGCAAGCGCGAGCGCGCCGATGCCTGCCGCGATGCAGCGGCCGGCGCCGCGGCCCGAAACCATGCGGTTCGACACTCGCTTCATGAATCTGTTCTAGGCTCTTTGCGCGGCTTCATCAAGAAGCTGTGCGCCGCCAGCATGACCACGCCCACGGTGATCGCCGAATCGGCGACGTTGAACGCGGGCCAGTGATAGCCGCCGCCGTGGAAATCGAGAAAGTCGATGACCCAGCCAAGGCGCACGCGGTCGATCACGTTGCCGATCGCGCCGCCGATGACGAGGCCGAGGGCGCAGGCCGGCCAGCGGAGCCGCGTGCGGTGCAGCCAGACGCCGAGCGCGGCTGAGATGGCGAGCGCGAGGCCCACGATCAGCCACATGCCGGCGCCCTCGCTCTGGAACAGGCCGAAGCTGATGCCCTTGTTCTGGACCGGGACGAGATTGAAGAACGACGTCACCTCGATGCGCCGTGGCGGATCCCAGAGCGCGTCGCGAACGGCCCACTTGCTGGCTTGGTCCGCGGCGATGATGGCCGCTGCGACTGGCAGTCCGAGGCGGAGCACGGGCTGCTAGGCAGCCACCGGGCGAGCCGCGTCGACGGCGCCCACGCAGCGCCCGCAGAGATCGGGATGGCGCTCGTCGCTGCCGACATCCGGCAGAAGCCGCCAGCAGCGCGCGCACTTCGCGTGCTCCGCAGGGGCGAACTTCACTCCCACCTCCGGCACCTCCGGCAGGGTCACGAGACCGTCGTCGCTGGGCGCCTCGCTCCAGGGCGCGATGACGGCGTCCGACGTGATGAAGAGTGTCGCGCAGTCGTCGTCCTCGAAGGCGAGCGCGTCGCGGTAGCACTCGTGGACGAACACCGTGGGCGCCGCCTCCAGCGACGAGCCGATTTCCTTGGCGGCACGTGCCTGCTCCAGCGCCTTGGTGACCACGCGGCGGACCGCGCGCATCCGCTCGATCCGCTCGGCCAGCGCGTCGTCCTGCCAGTCCGCCGGCAGCGCCGGAAAATCGCGCAGGTGCACGCTGTCCGCGTCCGGATAGCGGGCGAGCCATGCCTCCTCGGCCGTGAAGCAGATGAAGGGCGCGAACCAGGCGGTCAGGCAGTCGAACAGCGCATCCAGCACGGTGCGGACGGCGCGCCGGCGCGGCGAATCGACGCTGTCGCAGTAGAGGGCGTCCTTGCGGATATCGAAATAGAACGCCGAGAGATCGACCGCGCAGAAATGGTGAAGGGCCACGAACATCTCGTGGAAGGCGAAGTCCTCGCACCAGCGCCGGACATCCCGGTCGAGGCCGTGGAGCCGATGCAGCACCCAGCGCTCCAGCGCGGGCATCTCCGCTGCCGCCACGCGCTCGCCGGCGTGGAAATCGGCGAGGTTCCCCAGGAGATAGCGGAGCGTGTTGCGCAGCCGGCGGTACGAATCCACCTGGTGACGCAGGATTTCGTCGCTGATCCTGAGGTCTTCGGAATAGTCGGTGCTGACCACCCAGAGGCGCAGGATGTCCGCGCCGTAGCGCTCGTTCACCTGCTGCGGCGCGATGACGTTGCCGAGCGACTTCGACATCTTGCGGCCCTCGCCGTCGACCACGAAGCCGTGGGTGAGAACGGCGTCATAGGGCGCGCGGCCGCGCGTGCCGCAGGACTCGAGAAGCGAGCTGTGGAACCAGCCCCGGTGCTGGTCCGACCCTTCGAGGTAGAGCGATGCGGGCCACATCAGCTCCGGCCGCTTTTCCAGCACGAAGCTGTGGGTCGTGCCGCTCTCGAACCAGACGTCGAGAATGTCGGTGACCTTGTCGTAGGCGTCCGGGTCGTGCTCGGGCGCCAGGAAACGCGCCTTGTCGCTGGTGAACCAGGCGTCCGCCCCTTCGGCCTCGACAACCGCGGCGATGCGCTCGACGACCTGGGCATCGCGCAGCGCGCTGCCGTCCTCGCGCGAGACGAAGACCGTGATCGGCACGCCCCAGACACGCTGGCGGGACAGCACCCAGTCCGGCCGGGTCTCGATCATCGAGCGAATGCGCGCGCGGCCGGCGGGCGGCACCCATCGCACCCGGTCGATGGCCTGCAGCGCGGTCTCGCGCAGGCCGGTCGTCTCCATGCTGATGAACCACTGCAGCGTGTTGCGGAAGATCAGCGGCGCCTTGGAGCGCCAGGAGTGAGGGTAGGAATGGACCAGCTTGCCGCGCGCGAGCAGGCTGCCGGCGGCGGCCAGCGCGTCGGCGACCTCGTCGTTCACCTTGTAGACGTGCTTGCCGGCGAAGGCCGGCACGTGGTCATAGAAGCAGCCGTCGTCGTCCACCGTCGCCGGGGTCTGGATCGGCTGCCGGTCGCCGCCCTCCGCACGCAGGCGGGCGTTGAAGTCCGCGACCGCCTCGAAGTCCTCGGCGCCGTGGCCGGGCGCGATGTGGACGAAGCCGGTGCCCTGCTCGGTCGTCACGTGGTCGGCGGGGATCAGGGGCACCGGGAAGTCATAGCCCCTGCCGCGCAGGGGGTGGGCGCAGACGGTTCCGGCAAAGGCCGTACCGGGGAGGCCCGAGGCGATCACCCGGTGGCCCGTGATTCCCGTCTCGGCGCAGAGCGTCGGCGCAAGCTCTTCGGCAGCGGCGATGCGCGCGCCGGGCGTCACGGAGGAGCCGTCGGCCACCTCCGTCGCTTCGAGCACCACGTAGGGCACCGTCTCGCCGTAGGCGATGCAGCGGTTGCCGGGAATGGTCCAGGGCGTCGTGGTCCAGATGACGACGGCGGCGCCGTCGAGGGCGTCGAGCGGGCTCTCGATCACCGGAAAGGCGACGGTGATCACCACCGACGTGTGGTCGTGGTACTCGATTTCGGCCTCCGCGAGCGCCGTCTTCTCCACCGGCGACCACATCACCGGCCGGGCGCCCCGGTAGAGGCTGCCGTCGACGAGGAAGCGGCCGAGCTCGCGAACGATCTGCGCTTCGGCCTCGAAGGTCATGGTCGTGTACGGATCGTCCCAGTCGCCGATCACGCCCAGCCGCTTGAATTCGTCGCGCTGCACGGCGATCCAGTGCTCGGCGAAGGCGCGGCAATCGGCGCGGAACTCGCCGACGGGCACGGAATCCTTGTCGCGGCCTTCCTTGCGGTAGGCCTGCTCGACCTGCCACTCGATCGGCAGGCCGTGGCAATCCCAGCCCGGCACGTAGACCGAATCCTTGGAGAGCATCTGCTGGGAGCGCACGACGACGTCCTTCAGGATCTTGTTCAGCGCCGTGCCGAGATGCAGGTGACCGTTGGCGTAGGGCGGGCCGTCGTGAAGGACGAACTTGGGCCGGCCGGCCGACGTCTCCCTGAGGCGCCGGTAGAGGCCCATCGCCTCCCAGCGCGCGGCCATGGCGGGCTCGCGCTCCGGCAGCTTCGCCTTCATGGGGAAGGCCGTGCGCGGCATGAGGACGGTATCGCGGTAGTCGGCAGTCATGAGCGCACCTGGCGGAGGGGCATGGTGTCGGCCTGCTCGGCGTCCGGGGCCGGAAGGCGGGCGAGGATGGCGCGGGCCGTGTCGCAGTCGATGGCGATCTGCGCCTTCAGGGCCTCGATACCGTCGAAGCGGCGTTCCGGGCGTACCCTGTCCGCGAAGGCGGCGCGCAGCCGCTTGCCGTAGAGATCGCCGGCATAATCGAAAATGTGCACTTCGAGCAGATCCTCCGTCTTGTCGAACGTGGGCCGGCGGCCGAGATTGGCCACTGCGGGATACCAGCTCCCGTCGTCAGCCGCGCCATCGGGCTGCGCCCAGAGCGCATAGACGCCGCGCGCCGGGTGGAGAATGCCGGCGGTGCGCACGTTGGCCGTCGGGAAGCCGATGGTCCGGCCGCGGCGGTCGCCCGTGATGACGTGGCCGTCGATCTCCCAGTAGCGGCCGAGCACCGCAGGCAGCGAGGCGACCTCGCCGGCTGCCAGCAGGCGGCGCGCCCGGCTGGCCGAATGGATCGTGGTTCCCGTGCCGGCTGCCGCGATACTCGTCACGCCGATGCCGAGCGATGCGCCGATCTCGGAGAGGAGTGCCACGTTTCCGGCGCGCCTGCGGCCGAACGCAAAGTCGTGACCGACCACGACATGGCGGGCGCCGATCCCCGCCGCCACAACGTCCGCGACGAACGATGCCGGCTCGCGGGCGGCGAAGGCGCGGTCGAACCGTGCGACGTAGAGAATCTCGATGCCGAGGTCGGCCAGACGGCGCGCCTTGATCCTGAACGGCGTGAGCCTGAAGGGCTCCTCCGGCGCGGCCAGAACCTGGCGCGGGTGCGGCTCGAACGTGAGCACGGCGAGCGGCGCCCCGAGCTCCCGGGCGATGCGCCGCCCCTGCTCGACAACGGCGCGGTGACCCAGGTGAACGCCATCGAAATTGCCGATGGCGACCACTGCGCCCCGCGCATCCGCGGGCGTTGACTGCCAGTGCCGAACGATGCGCATGGGCGCGCTTTCTCCAATCCGAGCGGGCGGGAGAATAGCCGCGGCGCCTGGGCTCGTCGATGGCTCTTGAGCCGAACGAGGGGCTTTAGTTCCTCACCACATGCGCAAGCCGAGCAGCAGGACGTGCTGGCTGACATCGCCGTAGTCGTTGAGGTCGCCGGTGGTGAGATAGCGGTAGCCGATGTGCCAGCCCTGAACGTGAACGCCCACGCCGATCTGGTAGGCGAACTCCGTGTCGGTCCTGTCGTCGCTCCCGCGAAGCGCGGCTCCCGCCCTGTCCAGGATCCTGTGGCTCGTCTCGGCGAACAGAATGCCGGCTCCGCCGCCCAGATAGGCGGACCAGGCGGTATCGGACCCGATGTCGAACCAGGAGTTCAGCATCAACCCATAGGTGCGGACGTCGACGGAGGCGGACGCGCTCAGGCCCTGCTCCTGGCTCTCGCTGCCGGATACCGTGTCGATGTCGAAGAAGACCTCGGCCTCGGCCCGGACCTGCTCGAAGATGCCCATGCCGATGACGCCGCCCACGCGAAAGTTCGTTCCGTCGACGCTGGGAGAGCCGATGTGGCTGCAGGCGTCGTCGTTGCATCCTTCGAACTCCGACGCCTTCCCCGGCAGGTCGAAGTCGAGCAATCCGACATCGGCGCCGAAGTAGAGGCCGGCCTGCTCCGCGTGTCCCGCGGTCGTCCCCGTTGCCAGCGTGACGAGCGCGACCCCGGCCAAGGCTGACAGAAACGCTCTCATTCCGAGTCCCCCCTTCAGCGGGCCGAGCGACTGCGACTCGGCGGAAGACAGCGCACCGACGTTCCACGCGCATGGCGCGGTCGTCAATGTCGACGTCTGCAGGGATGTCGGCGGGAAAGGGGAAAGAGGGGAGGGGACGCAGGGCGCGCCCCCTCCGGGAACGCGGGCTCAGTCGCCCGGATAGGCTGCCGGCTTGGAGGCCCACTGCATGTAGGCTTCACGCTGGGCATCGACGCCCACCTTCTCGGTGAGCGCGTCCCAGGCAGCCGCCACCTGGTCGAGCTCCTCCTGCGGATCGGCGCCGCCCATCACCGCCTGAAGCCCGATCGCCAACGCATCCTCGTAGGCGAAGGTGTTGATGATCGAGAGATCGAGCAGGCCGGAGACCGCACCCGCCTGAAGCGCATCCAGGTACTCCTTCGCGTCCGGCCAGCGCGACTGGTACTCCGGAGACGAGAAGTGCGACTTGCGGAAGGGATCGCGCAGCGTGTAGGGGAGCTGCACCCGCTCGTGGCTGACGTCGATGCTGTTGATCCACTGGATGTAGAGGTAGGCCGCGTCCTTGTTCTTGCTGCTGGACGAGACCGCCATGGCGAACCCGGCAGCGAGCTGCGGATGGCCGCCCGGCGGCAGCGCGTAGCCCACCTTGCCTGCGACCACCGACGGCGGCACCCACTGCATGGCGATGTCGTCGGTGCCGTAGCCCGCCGACCAGCGGCCGACCGGCGGCCACCACTGGGTCATGGCGATCTGGCCGGCGTTGAAGGCGGCGAGCGACTCGATCGCGCCCCACTGCTCGACGCCGGGCGGCATGGTGGTGTTGTCCTTGACCATGCCGGCGAGCGCCTTGACGCAGCCGGGGCCGTTGATCGTCGCCTTCATGGACTCGGCGTCGAAGAACTTGCAGCCCTCGTTGCGTGCCCGCTCCTGATAGAAGTAGTGCAGGAGGCCGCGCACCCGCATGAAGCCGGCGCCGTAGACCTCCGGCGCCTTCGCGTCGGTGATCGCCTTGCTGACCTCGTAGAACTCGTCCCACGTGGTCGGCACCGAGAGGCCCATCTCCTCGAAGATGTCCTTGCGATAGTAGAGAATCAGCACGTCGCCATCGTCCGGGAAGCCGTAGATGGTGTCGCCGATCCGCATCTGGTTCTCGCGGTAGACGTCGCCGATGTCCTCGAGCTCCTCGCGGTAGCCGTACTTGTCGACGTAGGCGTCGAGCGGCTCGACGGCGCCGGCACGCACCATGTCGCCCATCCAGGCCGGCACCACGCTCAGCACGTCGTAGGCACCGGTGCCTGCGCGATGCTCCTGCAGCATTTTGGGGAACATCTCGTTGACCTGGGATTCGATGACGTTGACCTTGATTCCGGTCAGCTCCTCCCACTTCGGGCCGGAGAAGTTCTGCGGGCCGAGCGACTGGAGCCCGGCCTCCCAGATCACGTTGATCTCGGTGCCGGCGTACTGCTTGGCCTCGCGCACCGCGATCTCCGCGGCGCTCTCGGCCCAGGCGGCGGCTGAGCCCACGCCAAGCAGAGCGAGCGCGGCAAGCCCGCCAACCATCGTTTGCATCGTTTTCGTTGCCATTGCTTACCTCCCTCGTTGGGCGCGACTGCGCCAGAAAGAAAAGGGGAGGGGACGATGCCCCTCCCTCAAAGAGCCGGATCAGTCGCCCGGATAGGCGGCCGGCTTGGAGGCCCACTCCATGTAGGCCTCACGCTGGGCATCGACGCCCACCTTCTCGGTGAGCGCGTCCCACTTGTCGGCGACGCCATCCAGCTCGGCCTGCGGATCGCCACCGCCCATCACCGCCTGCAACCCGGCCGCGAGCGCGTCGATATAGGCGAACGTGTTGATGATCGAGAGATCGAGCAGACCCGAGACCGCGCCCTTCTCGGCCGCCTCGAGATAGTGCTTCGCGTCCGGCCAGCGCGACTGGTACTCGGGGGACGAGAAGTGCGACTTGCGGAAGGGATCGCGCAGCGCATACGGGAGCTGCACCCGCTGGTGGCTGATGTCGATGCTGTTGATCCACTGGATGTAGAGGTAGGCCGCGTCCTTGTTCTTGCTGCTGGACGAGACCGCCATGGCGAACCCGGCAGCGAGCTGCGGATGGCCGCCCGGCGGCAGCGCGTAGCCCACCTTGCCTGCGACCACCGACGGCGGCACCCACTGCATGGCGATGTCGTCGGTGCCGTAGCCCGCCGACCAGCGGCCGACCGGCGGCCACCACTGGGTCATGGCGATCTGGCCGGCGTTGAAGGCGGCGAGCGACTCGATCGCGCCCCACTGCTCGACGCCGGGCGGCATGGTGGTGTTGTCCTTGACCATGCCGGCGAGCGCCTTGACGCAGCCGGGGCCGTTGATCGTCGCCTTCATGGACTCGGCGTCGAAGAACTTGCAGCCCTCGTTGCGTGCCCGCTCCTGATAGAAGTAGTGCAGGAGGCCGCGCACCCGCATGAAGCCGGCGCCGTAGACCTCCGGCGCCTTCGCGTCGGTGATCGCCTTGCTGACCTCGTAGAACTCGTCCCACGTGGTCGGCACCGAGAGGCCCATCTCCTCGAAGATGTCCTTGCGATAGTAGAGAATCAGCACGTCGCCATCGTCCGGGAAGCCGTAGATGGTGTCGCCGATCCGCATCTGGTTCTCGCGGTAGACGTCGCCGATGTCCTCGAGCTCCTCGCGGTAGCCGTACTTGTCGACGTAGGCGTCGAGCGGCTCGACGGCGCCGGCACGCACCATGTCGCCCATCCAGGCGGGAACGACGTTGAGCACGTCATAGGCCCCGGTGCCGCCCCGATGCTCCTGCAACATCTTGGGGAACATCTCGTCGTGCTGGGCTTCGATGATGTTGACCTTGATCCCGGTCAGCTCTTCCCACATCGGGCCTGAGAAGTTCTGCGGGCCCAGCGCCTGCAGCCCGGCCTCCCAGAACACGTTGATCTCGGTGCCCGAGTACTGCTGCGCCTCGCGCACCGCGATCTCCGCGGCGCTCTCGGCCCAGGCGGCGCTTGCGCCGGCACCGAGCATCGCCAGCGCGGCGAACCCGCCGATCGTGGATCGTAGTGACCTTGTTGCCATTGATGGCCTCCCTCGTTCGGCGCGGCGGCGCCGCGCGCTCGCGACAAATTAGCGCGTTCCGGCGGCGCCTGCACGTGGGCCGCGGCAGGCCTTGCGCAGCGCGGCTATGCCTTCGGACAAACCCCGCTGCAGCAGCCAGCTATCGCCGGAACAGCAAAGAAATTCGAAGCCGGCCGCGTGGAGCGCAACGCCGGTCTCGGTGTCGTCGTAGATGCGGCCGAGCGATTTTCCGTGCCGCTTGCACGCGGCGGCCACGCGCTCAATCGCCGCCTGGAACCGCGGATGGTCGAACTTCGCGGGAATGCCCATGGCGACCGAGAGATCGAAGTGGCCGATCCAGATGCCGTCCACGCCGTCGAGCGCGGCGATGGCCTCGATATCCTCGATTCCCTCGGGCGTCTCGACCTTGGGAAAGAACACCACGTCCCTGTTGGCGGCGCGGAGCGCGGGAGCCGCGGGGCGCTGCCTGTACCGGTCGTGGGCTATGCCGAGCGCCACGCCGCGAGCGCCCCTGGGCGCATAGCGAACGTGATCCAGGATGGCGCGAGCCTCCTCGGCGCTGCCCACCTTCGCAGGCTGGATGCCGTCCGCTCCCATGTCCAGCGCGCGGGCCACCATGTCGTAGTCACCGCCGACGGTGGAGACGATCACCGGCAGGTCGGCCGCCTGGTAGAAGCGGAGCGCGCGCTTGAGCTGGTCGTAGCCGAAGCCGGAATGCTCCATGTCGAGCAGCGCGTACTGGCAGCCGGCGGCCTTCAGGATTTGCCCCATGCCGGGTGAGTCGAACTCGATCACGAACGAGCCGAACTTCGGCTCGTCCGTGCCCGTCATCGCGCGCAAGGCGCCCCGCGGCATCTCGCGCCTATCCCTGCCGCCGGCCGCCGAGCGCGGCCTTCACGTCGTCGATGCCCCG
Source organism: Rhodospirillales bacterium (assembly GCA_028818855.1). Lineage (GTDB taxonomy): Bacteria > Pseudomonadota > Alphaproteobacteria > UBA828 > UBA828 > WTGU01. The sequence goes on along the minus strand of JAPPMY010000182.1, from coordinate 28,130 downwards.
GCGCAGCGTCTCCTGCAGCAGCCACACGTCGCCGGAATAGCAGATCATGTCGTAACCGGCGTGGTAGGCGCCGATGCCCCGCTCGACGTTCATGACGAGGCAGCCGAAGGATTTCTTGTGCCTGGCGCAGGCGCGCCGGACACGGTCCTCGGCAGCGACGAGGTCGGGGTGGTCGAACTGGCCGGGGATGCCGAGGGAGGTGCTGAGGTCGAAATGCCCGATCCACAGTCCGTCGACGCCCTCAACGGCGGCGATCTCGTCCACGCTGTCGAGTCCCTCGCGGGTCTCCACCAGGAGGAACACCGCGACGCGCCTGTTGGCAGCCCGCATCTTGGCCGCAGGCGCGCCGGGCGCGTAGCGGTCGTGGGCGACGCCGAGCGCCACGCCGCGATGGCCGAGCGGAGGATACTTCGTGTGGGCCGCGATGCGCCGCGCTTCCTCCGCCGTGCCCACCATCGGCAGCATGATCCCCTCGGCGCCCACGTCCAGCGCCCGGGCGATGTGGTGGTAGTGGCGCGACGGCACGCGCACGACCGTCGGCAGCGACGCCGCCTCCAAGTAGCGCAGGAGCTGCTTCACCGTGTCGAAGCCGAAGCCGGAATGCTCCATGTCGACGAAGACGAACTGGGCGCCGCCAGCCTTGAGGATGTAGCCGATGCCGGGCGAGGCGAGCTCGATCACGAGCGTGCCGAGCTTGGCCCGCCGCGTCCCCGCCATCTCCTTCAACGTGGTCAACGCCATGCGGCGCCTCCCGGCTGGCCCCCGCAGGGCCGGCCGCCCCTAGAATTCCGCCAGCTCGCGCGGGATGTTAGCAGCATTGGCGCGGACCGCCCAATCGGCATTGCAAGTTTGCGGAGTGAGCACGAGATTGAGCCGCTCAGCCGTAAGGCAGCTATGCGAATGGGCCGGTCGACTGTAGTCTTGCAAAAGCAGATGTTCTTGTTATATTCTTCCCTGTCGAGTCGTGACGCTGTATACGGCTTGGTTTGGGAGCAGCCGATGTGTGGGAATGAAGGGACCCAATGCCAGATTCACCGGCACGCGATCTGAGTGAGCGCTTGGACAATAGGCGGTTCGGGACGGTTCTCGCCGATCCGCCTTGGCGCTTCAGCAATCGCACGGGGAAGGTCGCGCCCGAGCACCGCCGCTTGTCTCGGTATGGCACTCTGTCCCTTGAGGAAATCGCGGCGCTTCCAGTGGCCGACCACGTCGCCGAGCGGGCGCATTGCTATCTATGGGTTCCGAATGCGCTGCTTCCCGAAGGATTGCAGGTGCTCGCGTCATGGGGTTTCCAGTACAAGACAAACCTGATTTGGCACAAGGTGCGCAAGGACGGTGGCTCCGACGGTCGCGGGGTCGGCTTCTATTTCCGCAACGTGACGGAAATCATCCTTTTTGGGGTGCGAGGCAAGGATATCCGCACGCTTCCTCCCGGGCGCAGTCAGGTCAACCTCATCTCGAGCCGCAAGCGGGAACATTCGCGGAAGCCCGACGAGCAATATGACTTGATCGAACGTTGTAGCTGGGGACCGTATCTCGAATTGTTCGGCCGGGGCGCGCGCGACAATTGGACGGTATGGGGCAATCAGGCCGACGCCGACTACGAGCCCGATTGGCCAACCTACGGCAATCATTCTGCCGCGGCCTCGCCTTGAGCCTGTCCGATCTCGAAAGGGTCGGTTTCGACGTTCAGACCGTGAACCACGCGCTGGCCGTCCTTACCACCGATTTCCCGGAACCGCTTGAGGAGTTGTGCGGCGTTCTGATGGACTTCAGAGTCACCGACGTGGAGTTGATCAAGGGCGGAGGCGGGGAGGCCGAGTCGACGCAGCGGCTGCGGCGCTCGCTCACGGAGCGGCAGTGGATCAAGCGAAACATCGTCATCCGGAAGACCGTCGACGATATCGAGCGGGCCGCAATCTCGCACGAAATCGACCATGTGCGCAGGTCTCACGAAGGCGCCATCGCCCTGGAAATCGAGTGGAACAACAAGGATCCGTTCTTCGATCGCGATCTGGAGAACTTTCAGAGACTCCACAGCGAAGGCGCAATCAGCGTTGGAATTATCGTGACACGTGGAGAGTCCTTACAAGGCTCCATGGTTCAGATCGTTGCAGACTGCGCGGTCAATCACGCTGTGCGGAGCTTCGACGATCTCGAGCAATTCAACGTGAATCCGACGGCGCGCCAACGTGGCATGGTGAGGACCGAAGGCGACGGCTTCGTGGCGGATTGGGCGCGCCGGTTCGTGCAGGACAAGTTCGGCAGCGCGACAACCCATTGGAACAAGCTGCGAGAACGGATCGAGCGTGGCGTCGGCAATCCCTGTCCATTGCTGTTGATTGGGATACCGGCGACCTCAGTCTATCAAGACCGACTTCCGCAAGCCTGAACGCCCGGAGAAGGACTCGTTGAGCGTTCCCGCCTGATCTCGGACTCAAGTGCCGCTGATCGGGCTGATTTCGCTACCCGGTTTCGAGGGCCGCGAGGGCTTCGGCTGCGGTCATCACGTCGCCGAATTGCTGGATGACGGTCTCGAGCGCGTTGCGGTGCTCCTCGTCGGTGAGCGCGGCGCAGCAGTCGGCGAGCATCACGGTCTTGAAGTCGAGCATCATGGCGTCGCGCGCGGTCGATTCGCAGCAGACGTCGGTCTTGGTGCCGCCGATGAGCAGCGTGTCGATGCTGCGGCCCCTCACCATCGTCTCCAGCGACGAGGAGCCGGGGATCAGGGCGCTGTAGCGGTTCTTGAACAGGACCGTATCGTCGTCCCCCACCTCTAATTCGGGCCAGAGCGCCTGGCCGTCGGCGTTCGGCGCGAGGCCGGCCATGGTGCGCGCGCGCGCCTCGTCGGCGACGAAGTGGTCGAAGAAGCCCGGCCAGTCCGACGCGCCGTCGCGGCTCGTGTTGGCGTGGGCGACCCAGTAGATGCGCACGCCGAGCGCCCTGAGGCGGGCGTTGAGCGCATTGATCTGCGGCACGATCGCGCGCGCCATCGGCACCTCGACCGGGGCGCCCGGCGCAAGGAAGGTCACCTGCATGTCGATGTAGACGGCCGCCGTGCGGGCCGGATCGAGGCGTTCGAAGAGGCGCACGCGACCGCGCCGCTTCACGACCCGGTCGATGATCTCCGGCCGAATGGCAATGTCGTGCACGGTTCTGCCTAGCTGCCCGGCATACGCGACGGATTGTCGGCGCTGCGCATTGCGCTGATCCGCATTGGCCTTACGTCCAACTTTGCACTTTCAGTTCCCCGAATTCGCGGAAATCGTCCAGATTCGACGTGACCAGCGTCAGGTCGTTGACGCGCGCGATGGCTGCGATCTGGCCATCGACGAACGGCGGCGTCTTGCCTGCGGCGACCAGCCTCGCCCGCTCCCTGGCATGCCAGTCGGCGGCCTCAAGGTCATAGTCGAGCACCGGAAAACTCTGCAGCACCACGGTCTCGATGTAGCGCTCGACTGCGTCCCGTCTTCGCGAGGGCGGCAGACGGCTACAACCGAATCGCAACTCGTGCCAGACCGGAGACGGAATCGCGATCTCTCCGTCGTGCTGTCGCAGCCGGTGCATGATGCCGCCGGCCGGGTGGGGACGTAACGGCTCCGACACGGCGTTGGTATCGAGCAGGTAACGAAGTGCCATTACAACGGGACGTCACGCCCTTGCGCTTCTTTGCGTATGTCCGCGAACAGCTCGCCCGGATCGAGCGCGAGAGTCGCGAGGTCGGTTTCCTCCGCGAAGTCCCGATAAGCCGCGGCAAAGCCTTGGCGGCCTGGCGCAGATGGCTCGGCGCCGCCGTGACCGCTCATGTCGGTCCGCTGGATCCGGTCCGATCCGACAGCATCAACCTGCGACCGTCGCACGCCCATTGTGCCCTCCACGAACTAAACAAGTGCTGCCGCGTCGGTCTGGCAAACCGCGTCAGATACAACTGATGGAACTCGCCACCTACTCGGCGCCAACAGCCTACACCCGCACGATGTCGGTGAGGAAGGGGTCGCCTGCGAGCGCCGATTCGGTGTCGAGCAGGGCGCCGCAGCCGGGGCAGAAGAAGCGCCGCAGCAGGACCCGCTCGGCGTTGCTGTAGGGCGCGCCGCCGGCGCCCTGCATGGGCTGCTCGTCGAGACGGGCGGCCGCCTTCCAGGGCTCCCCGGCCGGACCGAGGGCGTAGCCGCAGGCCATGCAGGCGATGGCGCGGTCGTCGTTCACCACAAGGGTGGCCGATATGCGGGTCGCGCTCATTCAGCGGCCATCGGCGTTGTAAGCCGGGCCTGGCGCAACCCCTCGCGCTTGGCGCGCGTCGCCTCATGGTCCACCGTGCCGTCCGCCATGACCACGCCGTAGACCGCAGCGGCCACGCCTTCGGACACCATGCCGGCCTCGATGTCGGCCTGCACGCGCGCGGGCTCGCGCTCCAGCGGGTCGCCGTAGCCGCCGCCGCCGTCCGAGCGGACATAGAGCGCGTCCTCGCCCTTCAGGGGGAAGACGCCCCAGGAGATCGTCTCGGCCTCGCCGGTCATCCCGTCCAGCGAGGTGGGGAAGGGGTCGACATTGTGCCCGGCCTCCCGTGCGCGGTTGTTGTGCACCCAGCGGTACGCGCAGGGCGCGCCGGCATAGCCGCCGCCCAGGCCCTCGCTCATGGAGAACTCGGTGCCCTTGCCGGAGACCACGTAGTTGATGCCACCCTCCGGCGAATCGTGCTGCACCAGGGCGAACTCGATGGCGTTGCCGCCGCGCCAGCGCCCCGGCCCGCCGGTATCCGGGCGCGCCCGGCGGAAGAGGTAGCGGACCGGGAAGGTCGCCTCGGTGGTCTCGACGTTGGCCATCCGCCCGATGGGGTTGGGTATTTCGCCGCCGACGTCGATGCCGTCGGCGAAGGTGCGCGCGCCGCCCGCGCCGCCGAAGGTTTCGGTCAGGATGCCGATGGCCTCCTGCCGGCGCTGGTTGAGGCCGAACATGAAGATGGCGAAGTGGCTGCCGTGCCAGACCGCCGTGGCCTCCCTGGCGTATTTCTCGCTCGCCGACAGCATCTTGGCGATGCAGGTGCAGGCGGCGTTGTTCACCGACTGAATCGTGCCCACGGTTGCGAGCGAGACCGGTGCGGGGCGGGTGCAGTTCACGATGGTGCCTTCCGGCGCGATCATCCTGATCGGCCTGAGAACGCCGTCGTTCCAGGTGATGTCGTAGCAGAGCAGCGGGAAGAGGGGGGCGAAGAACCCGCCCCAGGAGGCCCAGTAGGTGCAGTTGATGCCGTAGTGGGACTGCGGGCTGGAGCCCGTGAAGTCGAAGGTGAGTTCGTCGCCTTCCTTGGTCATCGTGAGCAGGACGCGGCAGGTCTCGCCCTCGATGTCGAAGTACTGCCGCGCCTCCCAGCGGCCGTCGGGCAGCTCGCGGAGGCGCTTGCGGAAGAGCGTCTCGGACTGATCGACCAGCGCGGCGCAGGCCTCGTCCACCGGCCCGGCGCCGTACTTCTCGATCAGCGCCCCCATGCGCTCCCGCGCCACGTTGTTGGCCGCGATCATTGAGGAGAGGTCGAGCGCCACCATCTCCGGCGCGCGCACCATGTTGAGCAGCGTGTCCATCACGTCGCGGCGCATGGTCCCGCCTTCGACCAGCTTGATGCCGGGCGACGAGAAGCCCTCCGTGAAGATATCGCGCGAATCCGGGCTGAAGCCGCCCGGCACCATCGCGCCGATGTCGTAGACGTGGACGAAGCAGGCGCTCCACGCCACCAGCCGGCCCTCGTGGTGGATCGGCGCCACCAGGTAGATGTCGGACGTATGCAGCGCCGCTGTGTAGGGGCAGTTGGTGAGGAAGACGTCGCCCTCGCCGATGTCGCCCTCGAAGCGGCGGATCACGGCCTTGCACGCCTCGGCGGCGCTGGTCAGGTGGTGCAGGAAGCCGACGCCCCCCATGAGCAGCGAGCCGTCGGCGCGGTAGAGGGAGACCATGAGGTCGTGGCCCTCGTTGGTGATCGCGCTGCCGGAGACGTGCTTCAGCGTGATTACCGCCTCGTCGATGACGCGGAAGAGGCGATGGCGGATGATGGAGAAGGTGATCGGGTCCATGGCGGGCCTCAATCGCGTTCGATGATGGTGTTGCGGTAGGCATCCACCCGGCCGGTCTGGCCGGACTGCACGACGATGGTGGTGATCGGCGTGTGGATCACGGCAGGCCCCGCGACGACGTTGCCGGGGTCGAGCCGCTCGAAGTCGTAGATGTCGCACGGCGCGAGTCCGCCTGCGGCCTCCACGAAGATGTCGCGCCGGCCGATACGGGCCCGGTCGGGGTCGGCGCCGTCGAGCGCGGCCGTCTCGACGCGGGGGCGCTCCACCAGGCCGCGGGCGGTGAGGCGGAACATCGTCATCTCCATGCCGGCGGCGCGGTAGGCCGAGCCCTGGCCGAACTTGCGCTCGTAGAGCGCCTCGAAGTCCGCGGCGAGGCGGACCGCGGCATCGTCGTCCATGGGTCCGCCGCCGGCCACCGGCGTCGTCACCTCGTGCACCTGGCGGCCGTAGCGCAGGTCGATGGACCAGTCGAGGGCGATGGCGCCGTCGGCGAACCCTTCGGCCGCAAGCTGCTCGCGGGCGCGCTCCACCATCGGCGCGTAGATCGCGTTGATCTCGGCGGCCGGGCTCGGCGCGGGCAGGGTCCTGGTGACGCTGTACTCGTGGACGATATCGGCCGAGAGCAGGCCGAAGGCGGCGTTCACCGAGGCGGTGTAGGGGATGACGGTGCGCCTGACCCCAAGCTCGGCGCCGAACACGCCGCAGAGCAGGCCGCAGGTGCCGCCGAAGGCGTGCAGCACGAAATCGCGCGGGTCGAGGCCGCGCTCGACGGTGATCTCGTGGATGAGGTCGCTGATCTGCGCCGCGGCGATGCGGTAGATGCCGATGGCGGCATCTTCCACGCTCATGCCGAGCGGCGCGGCGATCTTTTCGGTGAAGACCTCCCGCGCCTTCTCCGCATCGAGCGTGATGGTGCCGCCGAGGAAGGTGCCGGGGTCCATGTAGCCGACCAGCAGCATGACATCGGTGAGCGTGGGCTCGGTTCCGCCGAGGCCGTAGCAGACCGGCCCGGGTCTCGCGCCCGCGCTCGCCGGCCCCACGCCCGGCACCCCGGTGGCGGGATCCAGGGCGACGATGCTGCCGCCGCCTGCGCCGATGGAGACCACTTCGATCTTCGGCGCGACGTAGTGATAGCGGTCCACCATGGGCTCGCGGGCGTAGTCGATGGCGCCGCCCTGGATCACGCCCACCTTGAAGGTCGTGCCCCCCATGTCGCAGGCGATGATGTCCTCGTCCTCCATCAGCCGGCCGAGATGGCGGCTGCCGATGACGCCGGCGGCGGGGCCGCACTCGAGCATGCCCACGGCCCGCCCGGCGGCTTCCTCGGCCGGGAGCAGGCCGCCGTAGCCCTGCATGACCAGCAGCGGCCCGTCGTAGCCCCGGCTCCGCAGGAGCGCCTGCAGGCTGGTGATGTAGTCGCTGGCGATACGCCCTGCGTAGGCGTTGATGACCGTGGTGGACGCGCGCTCGTATTCGCCCGGCACCGGCGCGATCTCGCTCGAGAGCGTGACGTAGACGCCGGGCGCCGCCTCGCGGACCAGCTCGCCGACGCGGCGCTCGTGGCTGTCGTTGTAGAAGGACCAGAGGAAGGAGACCGCAAGGGCCTCGACCGCGTCATCCTCCACCAGCGAGCGAACCGCCCGGCGCACGGCCTCTTCGTCCAGCTCGCGCAGCACCGCGCCCTTGTAGTCCACCCGCTCGGGCACGCCCCTCGTGCGCGCGCCCGGCACCAGGGGCGGGGCGCGGTCGGTCGCCACCGGGTGCTTGATGCCGTCCTCGGTGAGGCCGGCCCAGCGGCCGTAGGCGCCGCGCGTGATGACGAGCGTGTCCTCGAAGCCTTCCGTGGTGATCAGGCCGGTCCTTGCGCCGGAGCGGGTGAGCAGCGTGTTGTCCACGACCGTCGAGCCGTGCATGAAGAGCGCTGTCTGCGCCAGAAGCTCGTCGGTGCTGAGGCCGGTATCGGCGGCCGCGGCGGCGACGGCGGCGAGCACGCCGTCCGCGAAGCCGGGCGGGGTGGAGAGCGCCTTGCCGAGACGGACCGGCTCGCCGGCGGCAAACAGCACCGCGTCCGTGCATGTGCCTCCCACATCGGTCGCGACCACGTAGCGGGCCTCGCCCTGCGTGCTCATCCCCCGCCTTTCGTCAGTTCGCGGCCATCTTGCCGGGCGGGCGCATGAAATCAAGGCGCGGGAGCGCGGCACGAGGAGAACCGCGTGCGCGTATGCGGCCCGCCAGCGCCGTTCAGGGCGCGCGAAGTGGTATCGTCGTGCCGGCGCATCCATCCCGGAGGCCTGCGATGGACTATCGACGCATCACGTTCGAGAGACGGGAGGCGGTGGGGCTCGTCACGCTCAACCGGCCGGAACGCGCCAACGCGATGGACCGCACCATGCTGGCGGAACTCAATGCGGTGTGCGACTCGGCCGAGGCCGACGAAACGCTCCGCGCGCTGGTGGTGACCGGCGCGGGCGGCGCCTTCTCGTCGGGCTTCGACCTCAAGGAGCAGGCCGCGGCCCCGCCGGAAGGGGTCGCCCAGTGGCGCGAGGTGCTGCGCGACGACTTCGACACCGTGATGCGCTTCTGGCATCTCTCGAAGCCCACGGTGGCTGCGGTGCGCGGCCCGGCGCTCGCCGGCGGCTGCGAGCTGGCGCTCGCCTGCGACGTGACCGTGGCGGCCGAGGATGCACGCTTCGGCGAGCCCGAGCTGCGCTTCGGCGCGGGGATCGTCGTGATGCTGATGCCCTGGCTCACCGGGCCCAAGCACGCGAAGGAGATCTTGCTCTCCGGCGAGGACGAGATCGGCGCCCAGCGCGCCTACGAGATCGGTCTGGTCAACCGTGTCGTGCCGGCCGGCGACGAGGTCGAGGCTGCGCTCGCCCTCGCCCGCCGCATGGCCGCCGTCGAGCCTGCGCTGCTCAGGCGCACCAAGGCGACGGTCAACCGCATGTACCGCATGATGGGCCTCGACGATGCGCTCGAGATGGCGCTCGAGCAGGACCTTCTGATCGAAGCCGAGGGAACGGCCACCAAGCGCGAGTTCCTGGAGATCGCGCGGACGCAGGGCCTGCGCGCCGCCATCGCCTGGCGCGATGCCGGGCGATGAGGGCGGCGCGACAGAAACCGTGTTCGCGGCATGACGCCGGCGGCGATCACCTGTCCTGACTGCTTCAGACGGGTTTCCGAGAGCCGGCGCCTGCGCCGAATGTCATGGGCCGCAGGATTTTCACGACCGCCGTGAGGGCGTGGCCGGCGGAATCGACGCGGATCTCGTTGTCGTAGACTTCGATGCGGAGCGCGCCCATGACGCGCTTCCTCTCGGAAACGTAGAAGGCGTCGCGCTCGTCGCGGAACTGCAGTTGCCTGAGCGCACGCAGGCCGCGGCGAATGGCCCGCTCGTAAGCGGACGCGCGAGACCAGTCTCCCACCGCGCGGGCTAGGACTTCCGCGTCGGCGAGGCCCTCCAGATAGACGCCTGTGGAGGACGCGTGCGGGGGGCCGAACTCCGGCCGCTTCGGGTTGTAGAAGCGCCCGCGCAGGTCCGTCGGCAACCCGTCCCACTGCTGCATCGGCAACAGCCAGTCGGTGATCTCGAACACGAAGTCGGCGAACTCGCGCCGGCCGGAGCAGGCGAACAACGACGTGCAGGCCTGCGCGTGCCACGGCACGAAGGCCGGGTTGCGGTCTTCGAAATGGCAGGCCCGGCAGCGTTCGAAGACCGCCGCGCACTGTTCCAGCGTCGGCGCGCAATCCGCGCCCCGCCGCAGGGCCTCCGCCCAGAACAGCAGCGCCTCTCCGGAATAGAAGTTCCAGTTCTGGCCGTCGCGTTCGGGCGGGAAGAAGAACGTCCGAAAGCCGCGCTCCCGGTCCACCATCGAGGCCACGCCGGCCGCCAGCTTGGTCAATACAGGAAGGAACTCCTGTCGCGCCGGGCTCTCCAGAATGGTCAGGGCGGCGAGGGCCGCGGCGCCGAGCTTGGCCCCGGCCTCCTCCACGATCGCGCCGCGCCCGTCGCCGATGTCCTGGAAGTAGCGGTCGAGGTTGTAGCGCAGGTTGCGGCGGGCGGCCTCGCGCACTTCCGCGCTGCCGCGCAGTTCTCCGAGCTGGGCGAGAGCGCGGTTTGCCAGGAACCGGCGAATGGCGTTGTCGCCCGGCGCCTCCTTGCCCTGGCTCGGCCAGTACCTGTATGGCAGCGCGCCTTCCGCCGTCAGGTTGTTGACCATCCATCGGCCGATGCCGTCGGCCAGATCGGCGGCCCGGTCCTCGCCCTGCGAGGGCATCGGGGCGACCACCGTGCCGCCGCGAAGCAGCCTCGTCGGCCTGCCCGCGCCGCTGCCCGGCAGCAGGTATTGCCGGGTCGAGAACGAGAGCAGGCGGCCATCGGCGGCAAACTCGTCCGCCGTGGCCCCCTGCCGTTGCAGAAACGTCTCCAGCGCCCGGTCGAAGCGCAGGTTGGCGGCCAGCATCTGCGTCGGCGCCAGCCGCGTGCGCTTGTCGCCAAGGGTGATCTCGATGCCGAGGAGTCCGCGGTCGCGCTGGCGGAAGGACCGGGAGAATTTCTCGTGCGCGACGGGGCGAACGGACTCGACGACGCACGCCTCGACCACGTCGCCTTCGCCTGCGCCGACGTGCCGGGGCAGGTCGGCGAGCGGAACGTCGCTCTTCCACCCCTGACGTTGCGCCTCGCCGTTCGTGCGGACGCAAAACCAGGTCAGCGCGGGCTTTTGCTGATCGACACTCAAGATTGCCTGCTTCCCTGCGACTCCCTTAGTTTGAACGGTAGTGCAGCGGGAGTTTCTCCCACAAGCCGGGCGGTGGACGGTGCATGGTGGGCCGGGTGATCGCGCCGGAGACGACGGCGGGGAGCATGGGGTGAGCAGCAGGATCGCCATCGACATCCTTGAGCGTTCCGCCTTTGCCGGCGGGCACGAGTTTGCGAGCGCCGGGGCATACGAGCGGCTCGTCGGGCGGGCGCGGTTTGCCGTCGACCCGGACGCACCGGCGCAGGCCGGCATCGTCGACCTGGACAAGGCCCCGCGCAATCGCGACGGGCTGGTCGAGTTCGCGGCCGACCTCTGCATCCTGAGGCCGGTGGAGGCCGCCCGCGGAAACAGGCGCCTCTTCTTCGACTACGGCAATCGCGGCAACAAGCGGGCGGTGCAGTATTTTTGCGACGCGCCGGCCTGCAACGATCCGGCGACGCTGGAGCATGCCGGCAACGGCTACCTGTTCCGCCGCGGCTACACGGTGGTGTGGGGCGCCTGGCAGGGAGACCTGCTGCCGGGCGATGGCCGTATGGTCATGGACCTGCCTGTGGCGACCGACGGCGGCGCGCCGCTCACCGGCCCGGTGCGGACCGAGTTCATCGTCGCGCAGGAGGGCGTGACCACGCTGCCGCTGAGCGGCTGGGTCTCCACCCGCAGCCACCCGGCGGTCTCGCGCGATCCCTCGAAGGCAAGGCTGACGCGCCGCCGCTACCCCGATGACGAGCGCGTGGAGGTCTCGCCGGGGGCGTGGCGGTTCGCGCGCGTCGAAACAGGCGCGGGGCTCGACTTCCAGGGCGCCGAGCAGGCCATCGTCGAGTCCGACACTCACATCCACATGCCGGGTGGCTTCGAGCCCGGCTGGATCTACGAGCTGGTCTACGAAGGCCGCGACCCGCTGGTTCTGGGGCTGGGCTTCGTCGCGGTGCGCGACCTCGTGAGCTTCCTCAAGTACGAGGCGCGCGACGGCGAAGGCCGCGCCAATCCGGTGGCGGAAGGCGGGCCGATGGAGAAGGCCTATGCCTTCGGACGCTCGCAGACGGGGCGCTGCATCCGCGACGCGATCTGGCGCGGCTTCAACGCCGATGCCGCCGGGCGCAGGGTGTTCGACGGCGTGCTGGCGCACGTCGCCGGCTGCGGGCGTATGTGGATGAACCACCGCTTCGCCAACGTCGTCGTGCCGGCGGGTCAGCAGTACGAGGACCATGACAACGCCGCCGACAGCTTCCCGTTCTCCTATGCCGCGTGCACGGACCATCTGACCGGCAGGAGGGACGCGATCTGCAAGCGGCCAGAGACCGACCCGCTGATCTTCCACAGCCAGAGCGCCACGGAATACTGGCAGCGGCGCGGCTCGCTCGTGCATACCGATACCGAGGGCAACGACCTCACGCAGCCCGAGAACGTGCGGGTCTACTTCTGGTCGAGCGCGCCGCACGTGGCCGATCCCAACCAGGGCGCGCCCGAGCGCGGCATCTGCCAGAACCCGAGCAACGTGGTCCAGACCTCGATGCTGTTCCGCGCGCTGCTCGACGCGATGGACCGCTGGGCGAGCGAGGGCGTGGAGCCGCCGGCGAGCCGCATCCCTGAGCGCGGCGACGGCACCCTCGTCGGCATGGACGAGTGGCGGGCAGGGTTCCCCGCCATTCCGGGCATCGCCACGCCGCGCGGGCCGAGCGCGCTGCCGCTCTACGACTTCGGGCCGGAGGCAGGGGAAGGCATTCAGAGCACGCTGCCGCCCGAGGTCGTCGATCCCGACGGCTACACCGTGCTGGTGCCGGCGGTCGACGCCGACGGCAACGATGTCGCAGGCGTGCGCGTGCCGATGGTGCAAGTGCCGCTCGCGACCTACACCGGCTGGAACCTGCGGGGCAGGGGCCACGGAGAGGGCGCCATGCACGAGTTCACCGGCAGCACGATCCCCTTGCCCGACACGGAGTCGGTGCGCGCCGCCACCGGCGACCCGCGGCCGTCGATCGAAGAGCGCTACGGCGACGCGGATGGCTACGTCGCCGCGATCGTCGAGGCGGCGCAACGCCTGGTCGCGGACGGCCTGATGCTGGAAGAGGACATCGCGCGCGTCGCAGAGCGCGCCCGGGACTGGAGCCGGCCGCTGCACGACGTGCGCCTCTGAACCCCGAAGTCCCGCCAGGGCTGCCGCGATCCGGTCAAGTCGGATATCGCCCTAGCTTCGGTGTCTCGATCCCGGTTTACTGGGGGCGGAACTGAGGTTGTCGCATCGGCGGAATTGCGGGCCGCGATGGGACGATGGTGGCGCGGGAGGATGAAGGCAACGTCCGACAGCACGCACGCGAAGGCTGCGAGAGGACGGCGCTGCTGATGCGTCGGCGGCCCGCGGCGTCCCGCCGCCTCAGGCGCCTGGTTGCCGGGCTCCTGCCGCATGCCGTTCTCATCGGCTTCAGCGCCGCCATCCTGCTGCCGCTGCTCTGGCTGCTGCGCGTGGCGCTCACCGACAAGACGACCGCGTACAAGATTCCGCCCGAATGGGGTCAGGCAAGTATCGGGAACTTCGTCGAGATCTTTACCGGGTATCCCTTCTTCAACTACTTCATCAACAGCGTGACGGTGGCGATCGGCGCGACCGTCGTCGCCCTGCCGCTCGCCGCCGCCATCGCCTACGCCTTCGCCCGCTACAACAGCGGTGGAATGACGCTGCGGCTGGTCGTGCTCTCGAGCCAGATGCTGCCGCCGGTCATTCTGGTGCTGCCGCTGTTCACGCTGTTCCTCAAGGCCCAGCTTCTGAACAGCCTGGCGGGCCTCATCATCGCTCACCTGACCATCAGCCTGCCGTTCCTCGCCTGGCTGCTGGTGGCGTTCTTCGACAGGAACATCGCCCTCATAGAGGAGGCGGCGCGTGTGGACGGGGCCACGCGCCTGCAGACCTTCCTGCGCATCACGCTGCCCGTGGCGGCGCCGGGGATCCTGGCCGCGGGCCTGCTCTCCTTCATCCTGAGCTGGAACGAGTTCCTGTTCGCGCTGATCCTGAGCGGGCCGCAGACCAACACGCTGCCGGTGGGGCTGTCCTCCTTCCAGACCCACCGCGGCGTCGACATCTCGCTTTTGTCGGCGGCGACGATCTGCGCGATCCTGCCGGTCTTCGTGCTGCTGCCCTTCATGAGGCGGTATCTGATCAAGGGACTTTCACTGGGTGCTCTGAAGTGACGCGGCACCCCGCGCTCCGGTGCCACGGGCTCGGAGCATCAACCGGAGGAGCACGGCTCCTCGTCATAGGGAGGGTCAACATGAGACTGTTCATCGCTGTTGCCGCCGCAACCATGCTCTTCGCGAGCGTGGCCAAGGCGGAGACCATTCGCATTCTGATGGAGACGGTGCCGGATACCCGCTACATCCAGGAACTGCTGCCGGAATTCGAGGAAGCGTCGGGCATCGACGTCGAGATCGAGGCCATCAGCTACATCGACATGCACTCGAAGCTGGTGCCGCAGCTCATCTCGCCCCAGGGGAGCTACGACCTCATCGTGGTCGACTTCTACTGGGTCGGCGAGTTCACCAAGGCGGGCTGGCTGATGCCGCTCGACGATCTCGCCGCCCGCGACGGCGTCGATGTCGACGTCTACGTGCCGAAGCTCATGGACCTGGTCGGGCGGGTCGACGGCGTGCTCTACATGCTGCCGTTCTACAACTACTCGATGGCCCTGATCTATCGCCAGGACCTGATCGACGACCCGGCGGAGCAGGCGGCCTTCAAGGAGAAATACGGCATCGATCTGAGGGTGCCCGAGACCTGGGACGAGTACTGGAAGCAGGTCGAGTTCTTCACCCGCGACAACGACGGCGACGGCGAGCGCGACTTCTACGGGACCGTGATCCAGGGTCAGCGCGGCGACTGCATCTCGATGCAGTGGGCGAACTATCTCTATTCGCAGGGCGGCCGCTACCACGACGAGAACTGGGAGCCGATGCTGGACAGCCCCGAGGCCATCCGGGCGATGGAGTACTATCGGGACGCCGTGGTGAACTACAGCCCGGCGGGCTCGGAAGCCTATTGCTTCGACGAGGCCTTCAACGTCATGGCGCAAGGGCGCGCCTACAGCTTCGTCACCTTCAACATCCTCTATGCCGGCTTCGAGGATCCCGAGTCCTCGACGGTGGCCGGCAAGGTCGGCATCACGCCCAATCCGGGCGGCGGGCTGAACGGCGGCTGGGGCTGGGCCATTCCCAATTCAAGCCCGAACGTGGAAGCCGCATGGACCTTCATCAAATGGGCCGAGGACCCCGAGACCGCCAAGCGGCGCGCGCTGCTGGGCGGCGCGCCCACGCAGGCGCCGATCTTCACCGATCCCGACGTGATGGCGGCGCGTCCCTACTACCCCGTCCTCGGTGAGATTCTTGCCGGCACGCAGGACTTCCCGGTGTTCACCTACACGACCGAGTTCGTGGAAGAGGTGGGCCGCGAGCTGAACCTGGCGGCGATCGGCGAGAAGCCGATTCCGGAGGCCATGGCTGATGCTCAGGCGGAGCTTCGCGCCCTGCTCGTGAAGGACGGCAAGATCGCCGAATAGCGGATCATCCGCACGTTCATGTCACCCGTGACGGGTGGCACGTTGACGCTGACGCAGCGGGACCGGCGCTTTGGGTATCTGCTCACCGCGCCCGGTCTCGCTGTGTTGGTGGCCGTCGTCACGTTTCCGCTGATCTTCACGATCTTCACGAGCTTCTACGACTACACACTGCTGACTCCCAACCACGAGACGTTCATCGGCGGGGAGAATTACCAGGAGGCGGCCGAGGAGGAGTACCTGCCGGGGTCGCTCTGGGTGACCGTCAAGTTCGTCCTGGCCTCGGTCGTCATCGAGTTCTTCATCGGCTTCATCGTGGCGCTTTCGCTCAACGCCACCGAACGGTTCAAGACGGTCTACTACCTGATCCTGCTCGCGCCGCTGCTCATCAACCCCGTGGTGGTTGGGCTGCTCTGGCGCATGTTGCTGCACTCCGAGCTCGGCATCGTCAACTACGCCATCGGTCTCGTCGGGATCAGGCCGGTGAGCTGGCTCGGCGATCCTGCGATCGCGTTCTGGACCGTGGTGCTGACGGACATCTGGCACCAGGTCTCGTTCATGGCGATCCTGCTCCTGGCCGGCCTCTCGGCCCTGCCGCGCGAGCCCTACGAGGCGGCGCGCATGGACGGCGCGTCGCCGGTGCGGTGCTTCTTCTACATCACGCTGCCGCTGATGCGGCCGGTGATCGCCGTGGCGCTGCTGCTGCGCATGATCTTCGCGATCAAGACGTTCGACATCGTCTTCATCATGACCAAGGGCGGGCCCGGCACGGCGACCGACCTCATCAGCTACTTCATCTACCGCGCCGCCTTCTTCGGCCTCGACATCGGGCGCGCGTCGGCGATGGCGGTGGGACTGCTCATCATCATCGTCGTGCTGACGGCCTTTCTCTATCGCTACATGCGGTCGCTGAACTAGGAGGGATGCGAGGTGGCCGAGATCGGGCTGCGGAACCTCACCAAGGTCTACGGGCAGGACGTGACCGCCGTCGACAGTATCGACCTCGACGTGCGCGACGGCGAGTTCATGGTTCTGCTGGGGCCGTCGGGATGCGGAAAGTCGACGACGCTGCGGATGATCGCGGGCCTCGAGGCGGTGACCTCGGGCGAGATCATGATCGACGGCGACGTGGTCAACGACGTCGACCCGGCGGAGCGCGACCTCGCCGTGGTCTTCCAGAACTACGCGCTCTATCCGCACATGAGCGTCGCGGGCAACCTCTCCTTCGGCCTCAAGCTGCGCAAGCTCCCGCGCGACGAGATCGACCGCCGCATCGCGGCGACGGCGGACATGCTCGGCATCGGGGACCTGCTGAAGCGCCGCCCGCGGCAGTTGAGCGGGGGGCAGCAGCAGCGGGTGGCGCTCGGCCGCGCGCTGGTTCGGGACCCCGCCGCGTTCCTCTTCGACGAGCCGCTCTCCAACCTGGATGCCAAGCTGCGCGCCGCCATGCGCACCGAGCTGATCAAGCTCCACCGCATGCTGGGAAAGACCATCGTGCACGTGACGCACGACCAGGTCGAAGCGATGACGATGGGGGAGAGAATTTGCATCATGCGCGACGGCCGGATCGTCCAGGTCGGGCCGCCGCTGGAGGTCTACCGCAACCCGGCTGACACCTTCGTCGCGGGCTTCCTCGCGAGCCCGCCGATGAACCTGCTCCACGCCCGCTTCGGCGGCCAGACGGGCCTGGAGTCCGTGGAATTGCCGCCGCTCGGCCTGCCCCTGCTCGCCCGGCACAAGGAGGCGTTGCAGGGCCGCGCCGGCGGGGCGATCACACTCGGCATCCGGCCCGAGGATCTCGATGTCGAGCCCTCCGCGGCCCAGCATGCCGCGTTCACGATCACCGTGGTTGCGGTGGAGGCGCTCGGGCCGGAAGTGATCCTGGTGGGGGCGCTCCCCGGCGGCCAGGAGGTCTCGGCCCGGCTGGAGAGCGACTTCGCTGCGCGGGCCGGCGCCGAGGTCCGGCTCCACGTCGATCTCGAGCGCCTGCACTTCTTCGACGCCGAGACGGGGCGGGCCGTGACTTCGGAGTAAGGAGGGGTCAGGCGGCGGGCAGATCGGCGAGAGCGGGGTAGAGCGTCTCCAGCCGGCGGTAGAGATCGCGATAGATGCCGTAGGCGTTGCGGTAGGCTTCGGTCCGGCCGGAGTCGGGCTCGAAGATGCGATCGCAGCGGGCATAGCGGCCGATCGCCGACCAGTCGTCGAGGGCGCCCACGCCCATGCCGGCGACGAAGGCCGCGCCGAGACTGGAGCCGGGATGCTCCAGCAGCCGCTCGACCGGTCTTTCGAGGACGTCCGCGGTGATCTGCATCCAGAGATCGCTCGCCGCGCCGCCATCGCAGGCCAGGACACGGCCGACCGTGCAGTCCATCTCCGCGAACACGTCCAGGTGGTGGCGGAAGCCGAAGGCGACCGATTCGAGGGCCGCGCACCAGATGTGGCGCAGCTCGTGGTGGAGCCCGAGGCCGACCAGCGTGCCCTTGGCGCGGGGGTCGTGCAGGGGCGTCTTCTCGCCGAGGAAATAGGGCAGGAGCACGAGGCCGCCGGCGCCCGGCGGAGCGTCGGCCGCCCGATCGTCCAGCCAGGCGTGGGGTGTCTGCCCGGCGGCCCGCGCGGCCTGCGCCTCCGCCTCTCCGAGCTGCGCCACGATCCAGTTGAGCACGCTGCCGCTCGCTGCCATGCAGCCGTTGCTGACGTAGAGCCCCGGCACGATGTGGAAGTCGATGAACATGCGCGGGTCGGTGACCGGACGCTCGCACGTCAGCATGATGTCCCCGGCGCCGCCGAACTTGACCACCAGATCGCCGTGGTCGCAGGCGCCGGCGACGAAGGCGGAGGCGATGTGATCGGCGCAGCCGGTCACCACCGGCGTGCCGGCAACGAGGCCGGTCTCGCTTGCCGCCTGCCGCGTGACCGCGCCCGCGGGCTCGCCGGAGGCCCGAAGCGGCGGCAGCCTCTCCGGCGATATCCCGCCGAGCCGGACCAGATCGTCGTCGAGGCCCCCTTGCGCGAGGTTGTAGAACCCCGCCTCGAGCGCCCAGTTCCCTTCGATCGACCGGGCGCCGGTCAGCCGGTAGGTGATGTAGTCGTAGGACCCCATCACGGCCCTGGCCCGGCCGAAGCGCTCAGACTCGTGGCGCGCGAGCCAGAGGAGCTTCGGCGCGACCACCTGCTGATTGATGCTGCCGCCGGTGCGCCGGAACCAGTCGTCGCCGTCGACCTGCCGCTTCAGCGCCTCGATTTCGTCGACGGCACGGGCATCGTTCTGCTGGATCGACGGGCCAAGCGGCCTGCCCGAGTCGTCCAGGAGGATGACCGTGGGCACCATCCCGGTCACGCCGACCGCCGCGATCGCGCCCGCCTCGAGCCCGGCGGCCCGGAGCAGCTCCGGCACCAGCGCGCGGACGTTGGACCACCAGAGTTCCGTGTCCTCCTCGGCCCAGTTGGCGTGGCGCGAAACGAGCGCGCTGGGCCGTGAGGCGGTGGCAAGGATGGCCCCCTCGGTATCGATCAGAATTCCGATCGTGGACGTGGTCCCGATATCGAGGCCGAGCAGGCAGCCCATCACCCGCGAACCTTCGAGACGACCTCCATGAAGCGCGCGACGCGGTCCCGGTCGACGGCGTTCCAGGTGTTGCCGCCGACCTTGAAGTGGGTGCCGACGATGCAGCCGTCGGCCACCTTCAGGATGTCGGCGATGTTGTCGACGTTGCAGCCGGTATTGGCGAGCACCGGCGTGCCGGGGACGGCGCGTACGGCGCGCTCCAGGCTGGTCTGGTCCACCGCCTGGCCGGTCATCGGGCCTGAGACGAGGACGGCATCGGCGAGCGAGGAGAAGACGGCGCTTTCCGCGCGCGCCTCGACGGAACGGTCCCCCACCGGCGCCGCGAACTCGGCATTGACGTTGAACATGAGCTTGAGATCGTCGCGGCGGAGGTCGTGGCGCAGGCGGAGCGCCCTGGCGGCGGACGGCTGCCACAGGCCCATGTCGGAATCGTAGACGCCGGTGAAGATCTCGCGGGCGAAGACGGCATCGGTTGCCACGGCCAGCGCCACGGTCGCCACCGGGTCCCAGAGGTAGTTGACACCGAACGGAACGCGGAGCGCGCCCCTGGTTGCCGCGACCACGGCCGCCATGGCGGCAAGGCTCTCCGGTGAGGCCTCCAGCAGGTACGGGCGGTCGCCCTCGTTGCCGAACATGACCGCGTCGACGCCGCCGGCCTGAAGCGCCTCGATATCCTGCGCGACGTGGTCGACGATGGCTTGCATGCCACCGTCGGCGTCGTATAGGGGCGCGCCCGGCAGCGGCAGCAGGTGGGCCATGGCGATGACCGGCTTGTCCGTGCCGGTGCAGTCCTTCAACCAGGTCATGGGGTGCCTGCTCCGGGTCAATCCATCCGCACGCCGCCGCTGGCGTTGATGGACTCGCCGGTCAGGAAACCGGAGAGATCGCTCGCCAGGAAGACGACGATCGCCGCGACGTCCTCGGGCTCCTCGAGCCGGCCGAGAGGCGTCTCCGCGACGTATTGCTCGCGGACGGCCTCGGGCGTCATGCCGCGGAGCTTCCCCTCCCACACGACCTCGCGGTCCTGCATCGACGTGCGCACGTAGCCGGGGCAGACCGCGTTGACGCGGATGCCGTGCGCGCCGACCTCCCGCGCCAGCGACTGCGTGAAGCCCACGACCGCGAACTTGCTGGCGGCGTAGTGCGCGAGCAGGGGCGCGCCGATCTTGCCCGCAAGCGAGGCCGTGTTGACGATCACGCCCGTCTCGCCGGCGGCGAGGAAGTGGCGCACAGCCTGCCGGTTGGAAAGGAACACGCCCTTGGCGTTCACCGCCATGTTGGAGTCCCATTCCTCCTCGGTGAGGTCGACCACGGGGTTCATCGTCGAGATGCCCGCGTTGGCGGCGAGCAGGTCGAGACCGCCCATCCATGCGGCGGCGGCGCGAAAGACGCTCGCTGTCTCCGCCGCGTCGGTGACGTCCAGCCTGTAGGCGCGCGTTCCCTCGCCAAGGCTCTCGGCAAGGCCCTGAGCTCCGTCGAGGCTGATGTCCGTGACGGCGACACGCGCGCCCTCGCGCACGAAGGCCTTCACGATGGCGCGTCCGATTCCGGTGGCCGCGCCCGTGACGAGCGCCCGCCTGCCGGCAAGCAGTCCGCTGTTCTGGTTCATGCCTCGACCGAATCGGTTGGGAGCGACGCGTTCATGGTAGCACGCCGGATTCCGGGCGGGCAGGCGCCCCGCGAGCGCAATTGGCAATAGCGGCGCGGCGCCGGGAAGGGTAGAATTCCCGCAGGGAACAAGGCCTGCGATGCACGGGCAAAGGGGGGCAAGCGATGACGAGACGCGCACTGATAGCGGGCGCAGCCGCGCTGGCGATGGCGCTGGCCGTATTCACCGGGTCCGGCCTGGCGAGCGCCCAGGAGGACCACTCGGCCGCAGTCAAGGCCCGCCAGGCCCACATGCAGCTCAACGGTTTCTACATGGGCCAGCTCGCGGCGATCGCGAAGGGGCAGGTGCCTTACGACGCGGCACAGGCGACAGGGGTGGTCAACGCCATGCTGGCGCTCAACACCATGGACGTGGGCGCGATGTGGCCGCCGGGCTCGGACAACCAGTCCCTTCCGGGCAAGACCCGGGCGTTGCCCGAGATCTGGACCACCTTCCCGGCGATCGTCGAGAAGTCCGATGCGCTGACCAAGGCGCTGGAGGCGATGGTCGTGGCGGCGGGAACCGACCTCGCCAGCCTCCAGGGCGCGTTCGGCGCGGTCGGCGCCGGCTGCGGCGGCTGTCACCGCTCGTTCCGCGCCGAGAAGTTCTGACGGGAGACTCTTTACTCACCCCTCAGGCGCCGGGCGCTCGCATCACGCGCCCGCGCGCGTGTGAACGCGCGACGCTTGCTTGGCTACGCGCCAAAGGCGCGGCGCGCAGTCGCGCGCTCCGGGCCGCTCTGCGGCCCGGCCTCAAGTGCCTGAGGGCGTGCTTCAGTCCGAGGCCGGCCAGACGAGCGGGAATTCGGGGTCGTCCAGGGGATCGCCGTCCCTGAGCCGTTCGTGCACTTCGGGGAACGGCGGCGAGACCTCGCCGGGGCGCACCTTGAAGCGCACGTCGTCGCCCACCCAGCGGTGGACGAAGGCGCGGCGCCGCGCCGATGGCGACGCGTTGCCCGGCGCGCCGTGGACGGTGAGAAAGTGGAAGGCGATGGCGTCGCCCGGCGCCACGTCGAACGAGACGATCTCGAACTCGTCGCGCCGCGCCTCGATGTCCGGCATGGTGTCCAGCGCTTCGCCCTCGCGCCGGTAGTCGATGCCCACGAACTTCCTGGGCATGAACGATTTTCCCCACCGGTGCGAGCCCGCGACAAGCTCCAGGCAGACCTCGCGCGGGACCGGGTCCAGCGCGGTCCAGAAGCTCACGGCCTGGGTCCCGTCGATGCAATAGTAGGGGAGATCGTGGTGCCAGGGCGTGCGTGACTCGGTCTCAGGCTCCTTGACCAGCACGTGCTCGTGGAAGAATCGGGCCGTGCTCGATTGCATGAGCCGCGCGGCCAGCGCCGCCGCCCCGGAGTTGAGCACGAAGTCGCGGTACTCGGGGATGCGCGCCCAGTTGCAGTAGTCGCCGAAGAAGTAGCCCTTCGCGCCCTCGGGCTCGTACTCCCGCCTGTAGACACTGGGCTCGCGCATGTTGCGCTCTACTCCGGCGCGCAGCGTGTCGAGCCAGTCGGCAAACGCGCCCGCGAGGTGGACGACGCCGTCGCGCCGGAACGTCTCGGCGGCTGCGGCGTCCCCGCTGGCGTCTCCGGTCTTTGTCGGGCTCATGGGTCCCCTCTGCACCTGTCCAGTCGCGCGGGGCGGGCGCGGCTCAGAAGCTGACCTGATCGCCGCCCTTGAGGCCGAGCATCTCGCGCGCCTCGGCAGGCGTCGCGACCTCGAGCGAGAGTTCCTCCACGATGCGCCTCGCCTTCGCCACTTGCGCTGCGTTGGAGGGCGCCAGCTCGCCTTTGCCGATGAAGAGGCTGTCCTCCAGCCCGACGCGGATGTTGCCGCCCATCATCGCGCCCATGGTGACGAAGCTCATCTGGTGGCGGCCGGCGGCCAGGATCGACCAGCGGTAGTCGTCGCCGAACAGCTTGTTGGCGATGCGGCGCATGTGCATCAGGTTCTCGTGGTCGGCGCCGATGCCGCCCAGGATGCCGAAGATGGTCTGCACGAAGAGCGGCGGCCTGACCAGCCCGCGGTCCAGGAAATGGGCGAGGTTGTAGAGGTGGCCCACGTCGTAGCATTCGAACTCGAAGCGCACGCCGTGGCCCTCACCTAAATCCTTCATAATGTATTCGATATCCTTGAACGTGTTGCGGAATATGAAGTCTTTCGTGCCCTCCAGATGGGGCTTCTCCCAGTCGTGCTTGAACTCCTTGTAGCGGTTCAGCATCGGGTAGATGCCAAAGTTCATGGAGCCCATGTTGAGGGAGGTCATCTCCGGGCTCGCGCGGCGGGGTGCCGCGAGGCGCTCGTCGAGGGTCATGCCGAGCCCGCCGCCGGTGGTGATGTTGATGACCGCGTCCGACTGCTGCTTGATGCGCGGCAGGAAGGCCATGAAGACGTCCGGATCGGGCGTGGGTCGGCCGTCGTTCGGGTCGCGGGCGTGGAGATGGAGGATCGAGGCGCCGGCCTCGGCCGCCGCCACGCCGTCGGCCGCGATCTCGTCCGGCGTGACCGGCAGGTGCGGCGACATGGTGGGGGTATGGATCGACCCCGTGACCGCGCAGGTGATGATGACTTTGCTCATGGCCCGTGGCCTCCCGTTCCTGTTCGCCGCGCGCCGGGCCGGCGACTGCGACGGTTCTACCCGCCCGCCACCGGCCGCGACAAGCGCTGCGCTCAGAGCAGGGTGCGCAGCAGGTCGCGGAGCGCCGCCTTGCGCTCGAAGCCGGCGCCGGGGGCATCGCCGAGGCGGACGCGGCCGTCCTCCACCGGCGTGTCGTCGGCGAAGCCGCCGAAGGGCTGAAAGACGCCCGGATAGGATTCGCAGCCGCCGAGGGAGAGGCCGCCCGCCGCGGCGAGCGCCAGCAGATTGCCCCCGTGGGGAAGGAAGCGCCGCGCGGACCAGCCTTCCGCCGCCATCATGGCGACGATGTCGACGGTCTCGCCGACGCCGTAAGCCAGTGCCGGGTCGAACTGCACGAAGTCCAGGCCGGGCCGCATGCCGCCGAAGCGCAGCAGGTTGCGCGCATCCTGCAGCGAGAGCAGGTTCTCGCCCGTCGCGATGGCGCCGGGATAGGCCGCCGCAACCTGCGCATTGAGGGAGAAGTCCAGGGGATCGCCCGGCTCCTCGTACCAGGCGAGGCCGTAAGCGCTCATCGCCTCCCCGTAGCGGAGGGCGGCCTCCTCGTCGAAGCGGCCGTTGGCATCCACCGCGAGCCTGGAGCCGTCGCCGCCCAGCAGCGTCAGCACCGCCTCGATCCTCGCGAGATCCTCGTCGAGGGTTGCGCCGCCGATCTTCATCTTGACCTGCGTGTAGCCCTCGTCGAGATAGCGCTGCATCTCGGCGACGAGGCCATCCGCCCCCTTGTCGGGGTCGTAGTAGCCGCCGGCGGCATAGACCGGGATGCCGCGCTCCGGCGCTCCGTTGCCGGCATCCTCGGCGATCAGCGCCCAGAGCGGCATGTCGCGGAGCTTGGCGGCGGCGTCCCAGACGGCGATGTCGAGCGCCGCCACGGCGACTGCGCGCTCGCCGTGGCCGCCCGGCTTCTCGTTCCGCATCATCAGGCGGCGGATGGCGCGGGGGTCGAGGGTGGTGCCGTCGGCGCTGGCGTGGCTCTCCGGCGCCTCCAGCACGCGGGGCGCGAGCCGCTCGCGGATCACGGCGCTCTGGGCATAGCGGCCGTTGGCGTTGAAGCCGAAGCCCACCACGGGCTCGCCGCCCCGCACCACGTCGGTGATGACCGCGACCGCGCTCACGGTCATCTTGCTGAAGTCGATCACCGCGTTGCGCATCGGCGCGCCCATGGGTACGGCGATGTCGCGAATCCCCAGGATTCTCATGGCTATCCGCCGGAAACGAGAGATTCTTCGGTGCAGAGCGCGGCGATGCGGCGGCGCTCGGCCTGGGCCTCGGCGACCGATATCTGGCGGAAGCGGTAGGTCTCGTTGGGTCGGGACTGGCCGAGCTTCCACCAGGCGCAGGTGGGCACCGTGTAGGGGTTGATGAAGCCGCCCAGCGTCAGCGTGTCCACCATCAGGATGATGGGCGTCTGGCCGCAGAGGTTGATCGCGCCGATGGGATAGCCGTGGTCGATCACGTTGGAGGGGTGCTCGCCGTTCTCCGGCGCCTTGTCGGTGGCCTTCGGGGTAAAGGTCCAGTCCGGCCCGTCCAGGCGGAAGCCGACTCGGTTGCTCTTGGGCGAGAGCGTCCAGTCGGTCGCAAGGAAGCGCTGCTGGCCGGCCTCGTCGATCCAGTCGTCGTTGGGGCCGGCGACGACCTCGATTTCCCAGACGCCGCCGGCGGGCGCGGGGGGCCGCGCGCCCTCCTTCAGCCTGCGGCCGGGTGCGGCGTCGGAGGAACCCAGCGGAATGGTCTGCCCTTCTTTGAGCGCCACGCCGTCCAGGCCGCCGCAGGCGCCGATGACGAAGGTGGCGCGGGAGCCGAGGAAGGGCGCGACGTCGATGCCGCCGGCGAAGGCGATGTAGGTGCGCGCGCCGGTGACGGCGGAGCCCAGCGCAAGCGTCTGCCCGGCCTTGACGCCGATACTCTCCCAGAGCGGCACGGCCGCGCCGTCGAGGGTGGCCCGCATGTCGGCGCCGGTGAGCGCTACGACCGTATCGCGCTCGAACCGCAGCGTGGGCCCGATAAAGGCGCATTCCAGCGCCGCCGCGCCCGGCGCGTTGCCGACCAGCACATTGGCGAGGCGGAAGGACCAGTGATCGATGGGGCCGGACGGCGGGAATCCCATGCCGAAGGCGCCCTTGCGGCCGGGATAGTCCTGCACCGTGGTCTCGAGCCCGCCCTTGATGACCGTGACCGCCATCGCTCAGAACCGCTCGCCCGGGTCCAGGGAGGCGGCCCAGGCCTTGTACTGGCGGACAGAGAAGCGCTGGTAGCCGGTCACGTTGAAGGCGTAGGTGCCCTCGGCCACGCGGCGCTCGATGTACTCGAACTCCTCCAGCTCGACCGGCACGAACTTGACCCGGTCGGCGGCGTCCAGCAGCACCACGCGGTCGCGGTAGGCGGGGAGCCTGGCCTGCGTGTCCCAGAGCGGCACCGGGGTGCGGCCGATCAGGTTGTAGCCGCCCGGCCCCGGCGTCGTGTAGATCGAGGTGGAGAGGCCGCCGACTCCGATGGCACCCAGGGTGGTCCAGGTGCGGGGCGGGTTGTATTTCGGCGAGGTAATCGCGCAACGCGGGTCGAGCGCCACCATCAGCGGCAGGCCTGGCGTCGAGCAGACGGCGACCACCCAGTGCTCGGTGCCGGAATGGACGCGGGCGAGCTGGGCCGCGTCCTCCAGCCCGTTGATGCGGGCCACGAACTCGGGGTCGCCGTCGCGGGGCGCGATGCGCTGGGCATAGTCCTCGACGCAAGCCTTGGTCCAGGGATCCCGGTACATCACCGGCAAGTAGGCGAGGCGGCTCTCAAGCTCCAGGTCCTCGACCGAGCCGAGGCCCTCGATCAGGCGGCGAAGCTCATGCGCAAGGTCGTCCGCGCCGATCAGGTCGGGGTCGTACTCGACCACCACCGAGTTGTACGAGGGGTTGGTGTCGATCACGCCCCTTGTGCCGTCCTCGCGCAATGCTGCGGTGAGGCCGAGGGCCATGAAGTTGAGGTCGATGCTGGCATCGTCGCCGAACTGCACCAGCACGAAGGTGTCGCCGCCGGGCAGAAAGCGCGGCTCGTCGTAGATCACCCGGCGTCCTCCAGGCTCGATTCGGTGCAGAGGGCGTCGATGGCGCGCCGCGCCGCCTGCGCCTCCGTCACGGAGACGAGGTGGAAGCGGTAGGTGTCGTTGGGCTTGGACTGGGCGAGCTTCCAGAACGCGGCGGAAGGCACCGTGTAGGGGTTGATGAAGCCGCCGGCCGAGGGTCCGTCGTTCACCAGGATGATCGGCGTCTGGCCGCATAGGTTCACCGCGCCCACGGGATAGCCGTGGTCGAGGATGTTGGAGGGATGCTCGCCGTGCTCCGGCCCCTTGTCGGTCGCACGGGCGGCGAAGCTCCATTCGGGGCCGGTGAGGCGGAAGCCGGTGCGGTTGCTGCGGGCCTGGAGCGTCCAGTCGCTCTCCAGGAACATGCGCTGGCCTGCCTCGTCGATCCAGTCGTCGTTGGGGCCGGCGACGACCTCGATCTGCCAGCTGTTCTCCCCCGGGATGGGCGGGCGGCAGTCGCTCTTCACGCGCCGGCCGGCCCGGCCGTTGTTGCCGTCTGCGCCGAGGGGCAGGTGCTGGCCATCCTTTGTCGCGTGGCCCTCCATCCCGCCGACGCCGGCCATGTGGAAGGTGGAGCGCGAGCCCAGCACCGGCCCCGTGTCGATGCCGCCGCCGATGGCGAGATAGGCGCGGGCGCCGATGCGGGCGAAGCCGGTCTCCAGCACGGCGCCGGCGGGGACGGCCACGCTCTCCCACTGGGGTATCGGAGCGCCGTCGAGAGTTGGGGCCATCGTGGCGCCGGTAAGCGCGATCACGGCCTCGCTCTCAAAGCGGAGCGTCGGGCCGAGAAACTGAATCTCCAGGCCCGCCACCTCCGGCGCGTTGCCGACCAGCAGGTTGGCGAGGCGGAAGGACCACATGTCGAAGGGGCCGGAGGGCGGAAATCCCTGCTCCCAGAATCCGTAGCGGCCGGGGAAGTCCTGCACGCTGGTCTCCAGCCCGGCCTTGATGACCTCGATCATCGCCGTCGTTTGTCCTCCGGTTTCGTCATCGCCGGACGTGCTCCGGCAATTCGTGTCGGTCGGTCATGGCGTCGCCCTGGCGTTCGCTCGTCTTAATCCTGCGGTGAGCGCTTGTTCGGGACAACCCCACGGCGACAAGCGGCCGTGCGATACGTCGTGGCCATACCCGGACGGTGCAACCTATGATGGTCTCTGTGACGGGATCGCGTACGCGCGGACCGGAGGAGGAAGCGCAATGGACTCCAAGACCCTGCAGGAGGCGGCTCTGAATCTGCCGCCCGATGAGCGGGCAGCACTCGCCGAGAAGCTGCTGTTGAGTCTCGACGAGCCGTCGGACGCCGAGCTTGAGCGAGCTTGGTTGTCTGAGGCTGCCCATCGCGCGCGCGAACTCGACCGCGGGGACGTACAAGCGATTTCGGCGGAAGATGTACGGCGAAAGGCGCGGTCGCTGCTGCGGTGACGATCTGGTTCCACCCCGAAGCGGAAGCGGAGCACCTGGAGACCGTCGTTTACTACGAGACCCGGCGGGCAGGGCTCGGCGCCTTCTACCTGGCGGCGTTCGAGCAGGTCCTGGAAAACGTTCGCGACAGCCCGCGCCGCTACCGGATCGTCAACGAGCCGGACATTCGCCGGGTGCCTTTGGCGCGGTTTCCTCTCTCCATCATTTATCGGGAGACGCACGAGAGGATCGAGATCCTCGCGGTGGCACACCATAAGCGCAGGCCGGCTTACTGGATGGCTCGATCCTGACACGGCGGCCATACACCAGCGCCCGCGCGCTTGAGGCGCGTCAGAACCGCACGCTCATGTCGAGGGACTCGAGCCACGCGTGGTAGGCGCGGATCGAGAACTTGGCGTAGGCCGCGACCTGGTGCTCGTAGT
>JAPPMY010000069.1 GCA_028818855.1 Rhodospirillales bacterium | reverse complement strand
GTTGCGCCTGCGGCCGAGACCGACGTCGCCGTCACGGACCGCGCCGTCACGCTGCCGCTCTGGAGCGCGCCGAGGGACGCGGCGTTCGCCGCCACCGATCCCCGTATTCCGGCCGAGCCCGCCCTCACGGCGCCCTGCGCCGTCAGGCTCCCCGCCCTGAGCTCCTGCGCGACCGTCAGCGAGCCGGCCGACGCCGTGCCCGCGATGCGCGCGGTCTGCGCGGCAAGCTGCCCCGCCACCTCGGCAGAGCCCGACACCCGCAGCGCGCGGCCCACCATCAGGTCCTCGGACACCGTGAGGGCTCCGCCCACGTCGAGGTCGCTCGCCAGGCCCAGCGTCTCCGCCTCGACAGCGCCCGCATCGGTCAGGTCGTTGCCGCCGAGGTCGAGACCGGTCTCCATGCGGTTGGCCTCGGCGAAGCCCGGCACCGCGACCCGGTAGAGCTGGTCGCCGAAGACGGTGCGGTGATCGAGGCGGCTCAGCGTCGCCAGCGCGCCTGCCGCAGGAGCGCCGTCGAAGGCAGCCTGGAAGACGCTGGCATCGGCATCGATGGCGGGCCCCCTCAGACGCCCGGCCGCGTCGGGCAGCACCACGCCCATCCTGGCGCGGCCGTCGGTTCCGAGAAGCGCCGAGGCGGGCACCGTGTCGTCGCCCGCCGGCACGGTCTGGGTCACCAGGAGGTCCAGCGCACCCGTGCCGGCCGCGATCATCAGCACCCGGTAGCCGCGGCCCATGGCGCCCACATCGGCGAAGCCCGGGGGAAGGGCACCTGTGGTGCGAAGCGTTGTCAGGGTCAGCTCGGAAGGTCCGCCCTGAACGGAAGCGAGCAGGTCCGGGAAGCGGGCGCTGACGTGGCTCGTGGCGGCGTCGGAGAGCACGGTGAGCTGGCTCGCCGCGAGCCTGGCGCGCTTCTCCAGCATCCAGGTCTCGAAGAATAGCGCGGCGGCGAGCACCATGGTGCCCAACAGCCCCAGCGCCAGCAGCGACCCGAAGAGGCTCAGCCCAGGGCTCCGCCCCCGACTGAGCCGGGCGCTCCGCCCTGGACCGAGTCGGATGCGCCATGACCGGCTTGACCGACAGGCCGCCCAGACTGGATTCCATGCGCCGGAGATCAGCATCCGCCGCAGCTCCCCACGGTGAGGTTGCCGATTGCCGCATCGGGGCCGTGCAGGCCCGTCGCGGATATCCGGTCCGCGCGCAGCGTGCCGCTCGCCGCCAGCATCTCTCCCGCCACCGAGCCGGCGGAGCTGGGGCCCGTGATGTCGGTTGCGGCCGCAGCAGCCAGGGTGCCGGCCGTAAGCCCGCCGGTCGCGTTCAGCGAGCCCGCTTCCAGGCGTCCCGTCACGGCGGCGGTCCCTACCGTGGCCGGTCCTGCGACGGCGCGGCCCACCAGGAGCTGCGCCGATACCGAGAGCGAGGCCGAGCCGACGGCGCCCGCCTCCATGGAGCCCGCCTCGAGGTCCGCCGCACCGGCATCGCCCGTCACCCTGCCCGTGCCTCCGGCATCGGCGTCGCCAGAGACGTCGGCCGTGAACCCGTCCGCCGCTGCGATGCCGGTCACGTCCTGGCGACCGGCATCGAGCGCCGTCTCCATCCGGTTGAGGCCCCGGCGGCCGGGCTGCGCCCGCCGGTAGAGGGTTCGGTCGTCGTAGTGCAGCCCTGCGTCGGCGGTGACGTAGAGCCCGTCCGCAGCAAGGACACGCCCGAGCGCGGCCTCGATGGCCGGCACATGGGCCGCCATCGCGGTTCCGGCGCCCGCGTCCGCGATCGCCGCGAGGCCGGCCGCGATCGCGCCCTGCCTGAGCGCCGGCACCGCCTCGGCCCGGTCCGGCTCAAGCACCCCGAAGGCCATCGCGGTGCCCGCTCCGTCGTCCATGATGCCGACCGTGAAAGCGGCGTCCCGGCCCGCCCGCTCCGGCAGTCCCGGCGGCACCGCGCCGAAGCCCCGAAGCTCCGCAGGCGTCAGCGCGAAGGAGCGCTCCAGTGCGAGACGCGCCGAAAAGTCCCGTTCCTGGCTTGCCCTGTGGGCCGCCAGAACCCAGGCGCCGAACACCCGGCCCGCCTCGAAGGACGACGCCATCTGCCGCGCGGCATGCTGCGCCGCGTAGTGAACGGCAAGCCCGGTGCCCGCGAGCGCGATCATGAGCAGCACCGCAACCAGGGCGCCGGCGCCGCGCCGCCATCGGAGGCGCAGCCTCATGCCGGGGAGATGCTCGCCGAGCATATCCACGCGCAGCGTATGCGTGACTGCCATGCTCATCCGAACGTGAACCCGATATCGTTGGCGCCGGCGCCGTCGTCGCAGTTGGCGGTCACCTGCGCCACGGTCACCGGCGAGGCCAGGGTGGTGGCGTTCACGACCATGGACACGATCCCGGCCCGTGCGCGGGTGCGCCCGGCATAGGCGTCGCCCATCGCCGCGCAGACCTCGTCGTCCACGTCGTTGAAGACGATGCGGAACTGGTTGGTCGCCCCGCCCGGACCCCCAGTCACCGTCACCAGCCCGCCGAAGGGATGGCGGATCTGCACCGTCGACCCGCTCACCACGCGGGCGCTGTCGGGGATGCCGCCCCTGCGGTCTATGGTGGCGATCAGGTCGGCGTTGTTGCCGTAGGAGGGCGCGCCGGCGTAGACGCTTTCGACGTTGGCGCGGAGCTGGTTGAGGAGGGACAGGGCCTCGGAGCGGTTGGCGGATTCTCGGGCTGCGTTGTAGAGGCCGACGGCACCGACGATGGCCACCGCCGCCAGCGTCAGCCCGAGCAGCACGCCGAAGAGGCTGAAGCCCCGGCGCCAGCGCTTCTGGCCGAGACGCCGGAGACTGCCTGCACCCCTTCGGGCCGCAACACCCCTGCGGCTGGCTGCACCGTCCCGGGTTCCGCTGTCGATGGTTCCGTCCATGAGTATTTCTCCCTTATCGGTTCAGGGTGTTTCCCTGGCCTGCGGCCTGTTCGAGGATCGAGAACATCGCGTCGATGCCGGAGCCCATGACGACGGCCGCCACGATCAGAAGCGCCCCGTTCAGGACCGCCGCGCGGGCGCGCAGCAGCGCCTCCGAGCGGCCGACCCAGCGCTCGACGAAGCGCGCGAGCTTCCTCTCCCACCCCGGCGCCCCGTCCAGCGCCGCCACCACGGGCACGAGCGAGGGGTCCGGGAAGCCGTGGCCCGCCAGGACCATGCTGCGGCCGAGGCCCGAGCCTCTCGACATGTGCCCCTGGATCGCAGCGATCCGGTGGCGGGCGTAGGGGGAGGCGGCGCGCTTGAGCGCCTCGAAGGCGCGGTCGTTGACGTCGATCCCCGCCGCCAGGAACTCCATGACCACGAACAGGAAGGCGGAGCCCGTGAGCGTGCGGTAGAGCGAGAAGGGCGCGATCCTGTCGAGAATGGCCCGGCCGGGTCCGGTCCAGGCCACCATGGCGGCTGCCGTGAGCGCCGCGAGCGCCGCGAGGGTCGCAGCAAACACCAGGGTGTTGGCATTGAGCCAGACGGAGGCGCTGCGGAAGAGGCGCGCGCCGGAGCCCCACCCTTCGGGCGGGCTCACGGTCTCGATGACGGGGATGAAGTGTCCACCCGCGGCCCAGAGAAGCAGCACCAGGCCCAGCGCCAGCACCATGGGCATGGCCAGGGCCCTCCACACGGCGTTGATCTGCTTCTCGCGCATCTCGGCGACGCGTGCGGCGGCGGCGAACAGCACGGCAGCGTCGACGCGCCCGTAGGCGTGGAAGATCATCGCCTCCGAGGCCGGCAGGCTGGCGGCGA
>JAPPMY010000180.1 GCA_028818855.1 Rhodospirillales bacterium | reverse complement strand
GCAGGTGCATGCCGCCGTCGAACGGGTCGTTCATCACGAAGATGTCGCCGGGGTGGATGTCGTCGCCATAGTGGTGGAGCACCGATTCGATGGCCGTCGGCACCGAGCCGAGATGGCCCGGCAGCGTGAGGCCCTGCGCGATCAGGCGGCCGTCCCCGTCGGTCAGCGCGGTGGAGAAGTCCATGTTGTCGCGGAGCACGCCGGAATAGGTGGTGCGGCAGACGGTGAGCGCCATCTCGTCCGCGATGGCGAAGATGGCGTTCCTGAACAGCTCGAAGCCGAAGGGATCGGCCCCGCCTGCGCGCGCCGCTTCCGCCGCCGCGCCCGCCGTGCCGTTCTGTTCCGAGATTGCCTCCATGCACCCCTCCCCCGCTTTGGCAGGATGATAGCGAGGGGGGCGAGCGGGAGTCGACTCCGGGCGAGGCCTATCCAGACATTGAGGCGGAGGGAGCCATGCCAAACAGAGAAAAGGCAGCCGTCAGGCTGCCCTTCCCCGTGACGCAGCAGGCGCCTCTATTGCCTGTGCGCGCCGAAAGAGCCCACCAAGCCGTAACCTTCGAATTGATCCCCCGTGGCTACGCCGAAGGTGCCGGCGACACCGGTTGGATGAGCGGTCACATCGTTGGTGGGATCGTTGCCGAAGAACGTGGCGCTCCACTGGCCGTCGAGATTCCCTCCCCCCGATTCCGCATCGGAAGCCTCGCCAGTCGCGCCAAAGCTCCCGCGACTCAGAAGATCGATATCCAATGACGCCTCAACCAGATATATGTCAGCGTGCGACCCTCCATTGTCATATGTGATGTCGTGAACCCGTCCGCTCAGCGTGGCCATGTCGAAGTCGGCGTTCAAGGTCACCCCTGCAGTGAACGATCCGGCAATTGGGAACAGAGCCGGCGAGGTTTGCGCAATGGGTGCCGATCTCGTCAAAGCCGGAAGCGTGTCGTCCAGGTAATCGGAAGTGACTCTCGAAGAGTACATCCCGATTGCGTCTCCGACATAGCTTGCCGTTCCCGTAAGTGCTGCCCCAATGCTGGCGTTGAAAGGATCGCCGCCTCCCGCGAACACGCCGAACTGAAATGAGTCGGTGTCTTCCACATCTTCCGGCACGTATTGCCATGTGCCGAAGGCCAAGTAGTCGACGACCGTCACCGGTGCCGACGTCGTGGCCGTGAGCATTTCCGGCGAACTTCCGTCCGCAGGGGTAAACACTACCGTCCCAATTCCGGGGTAATACTCAGGTCTCGCGTCGATTGGTTCGATTTCCAATGAGCAGTATTGTCCTCCGTAGCATGAGAATTCTCCGGCAACTCCGTCCAAAGAGCCCGCCACAGTCTCTCCCGCATCAATGCTGAAGCCTTGCCAATCGTGACCTGCGCGCAGGCTTGGAATATCGTCCAGGAGGATGGTCCGGCCCGCCGCCCCTTCTCCGTAGCCAACCCATGTCCGCTCCGGATTCTCGAACGCTTCCACGTCGGTCACGAATTGGACGTCCAGGGTTCCGGCTCCCTCGTATTCCTTCGTTGTCGAGAACACATGCCAATCGATTTGCGAGTTCTGCCCGAGGCCGTGATCCTGCACCAGATCGTCGGGCGCGCCATAGATTGTACGGCCTTGATAGTCTATGGCCGCGTTCTCCGGCAGTTCTTCGCCATCCAAGGACATGGTAAAGTTCAGGTCGCCGTCGTCATCTCTCCAGGGAACTGCGAAGTAATAGCCAGGATCGTCGGATTGTACCCATTGCGAATGACCGGACCCAGACAACGATGATGTGACAAGAGTCTGGCTCATCTCGCCGGATGACTGCTCAATTATGCTTGCTAGTTCTTCTCGAATGCTTACGCGCCGGTCATAGTCGTCAGAGTTCATCGCGGTCGCTGTGCCACCAGTCGATTCAGCCCTCAAGATTCCGTCATCGTCCACCGTCACCGTGATCGTGCAGTCATCACCGCCGGCAGCGCAACTGAACTCAATATCCCCGTGAACGACCGAAGCGCCCGCATCAATCTCTAGGGTGTCAGCCTCTGCGGTGAAGCCAGGCGTCAGGTCAGCAAGATCCACCGCTGAGGGCGTGGGGCCGTCGTTGCCCCCACCGTTGCTCCCGCCGTTGCCCCCACCGTTGCTCCCGCCGTTGCTCCCGCCGTTGCTCCCGCCGTTGCCCCCACCGTTGCTCCCGCCGTTGCTCCCGCCGTTGCTCCCGCCGTTGTCGGTGGTTGGTCCACTGCCACCGCCGCCGCAGGCCGACAGCGACACTGCGATCACAATTGCTGATGCAATTGCGATCACATAATTCCTGGCTGACACGGTCATTAGCGCCTCCCTGACGTTGCCGAGGCTCTCTTGCCGGCCTCGATTGTTTGAACTCTGCTTCACGCCGGGCGGCGCCGATGTCCTTCGCGTGAGCGCCCCGTTCCCCGCCTTCGCTCCCCGTGTCGACGGGCGCGCTTGCAAGGCAATGACGTGGCAGACATGCGTATGCTACATCCGATAATATGATATGTACAATCCGGGAGATGAATATTACGAAGAACAATGCCCTCCGGCCCTAATCGATCGGCCGTGAGGAAGGCCTGCGGGAGGGTGGCAGCCGCCACGGGCGCTCCCTAGAATGGGGCTTGCGACGACGGCTGGGCTACGGGCAGGCTGCGAGATGTCACCACGACCGCCGACCACGCCCGTGCGTGCGCCGCACCGCTTCGATCAGGCGGCGCTGGAGCGCCATCTCGCCCGGCACGTGCCGGGCGCGGTGCCGATCCGGGCCGTGAGCCAGTTCGCGGCGGGGCAGTCGAACCCGACCTACCTGATCGAGGGGCCGGAGCGGCGCTTCGTGCTCCGCAAGAAGCCGCCGGGCACGCTGCTGCCGTCCGCGCACCTGGTCGAGCGCGAGTACCGCATCCAGGCCGCGCTCGCCGGGACCGACGTGCCCGTGCCGCAGGTGCATCACCTCTGCGAGGACACCTCCATCATCGGCACGGCCTTCTACGTCATGGACCACGTGGAGGGCGCGGTGGACCAGGACCCGGCGTGGCCCGCGCTCGGGCGAGCCGACCGGGGCGCGGTCTACCGCTCGATGGCCGACGTGCTGGCGCGGCTGCACCGGGTCGACTGGCAGGCGCGGGGCCTCGCCGACTTCGGGCGGGAGGGCAACTACATCGCGCGCCAGATCCGCCGCTGGTCCGGCCAGTACGACGCCTCGCGCACCGACGAGATTCCGGAAATGGACAGCCTGCTTGCGTGGCTCCCCGACCACATCCCGGACGACGACGAGACCGCCATCGTCCACGGCGACTACCGGCCGGGAAACCTCATCGTGCACGCGCACGAGCCGCGCGTGGCCGCGGTGCTGGACTGGGAGCTGAGCACGCTCGGCCACCCGCTGAGCGACCTGGCCCACAACTGCCTGGCCTTCTCGATCCCCCGGGGGGCGTCCGCGCTACCGGGGCTGGGCGGCGCCGATTTCGAGGCGCTGGGGCTGCCGGGGGAGGAGGCGCACCGGGACGCCTACTGCGAGCGCGCGGGCCGCGGCGAGATCGCCGAATGGCGCTTCTACATGGCTTTCGCCTTCTTCCGCATGGCGGCGATCTGCCAGGGGGTCTACGCCCGCGGCCTC
Source organism: Rhodospirillales bacterium (assembly GCA_028818855.1). Lineage (GTDB taxonomy): Bacteria > Pseudomonadota > Alphaproteobacteria > UBA828 > UBA828 > WTGU01. The sequence continues at coordinate 35,090 of JAPPMY010000180.1, read as the reverse complement.
CAGGGCAATGCCAGCGCACCCAACGCGCACGAGTACGGCGACCGGGCCCGCGTCCTCGCCGAGCTGGGCTGGAAGAAGGCGGCGGGAAGGGGTTGAGCGGCCTCAGACGCCGTAGCTGCAGCGGCCCACTTTGCCTACTTCGTGGCCCGAAAATCCCCCACCTCACCCCGGCCCTCTCCTCCCCGGTGGGGAGGAGAGGGAGACAAAGCTGGCGCCGCATTCGTTCCCCCTCCGCCCTCCGGGCCGCAGGCCCGGACGGCGCGACCGCGCCGCGCGCCGCTAGGCGCGGAGCCAAGCGAACGGAGTGAGCGCCCGGCGACTGAGGGAGTTGGATAAGTCGGGAGGGGGAGAGCGGGAGGTGGGAGTCCTTCGGCCGCCGTGATTCTATAGGGACGGACTTGGTACCAGCCGGCGAACGCGTGGTCGGCGGTCAGACGCCGTAGTGCTCGCGGTACCAGGCGACGAAGCGGGGGAGGCCGTCCGCGATGGTGGTGGTGGGCCGGAAGCCGTGATCGCGTGCGATCGCGGTGATGTCGGCCCAGGTTTCCGCGATGTCGCCGGGCTGCATCGGCGCCAGCTCGATCACCGCCTTGCGGCCGATCGCGCGCTCCAGGATGGCGACGAAGTCGGTGAGCGACTCGGGCCGGTTGTTGCCGATGTTGTAGACGCGGTGGGGAACGCCGGCGCTGCCGCCGGCCGGCGGCGCGTCGAGGATGCCGAGCACCGCCGGCGCCAGGTCGTCGATGTAGGTGAAGTCCCGCTTCATGCGGCCGTGGTTGAAGAGCGTGATCGGCCGGCCTTCCAGGATCGCCCGGGTGAAGATGAAGGCGGCCATGTCAGGCCGGCCCCAGGGGCCGTAGACCGTGAAGAAGCGGAGCCCGGTCGCGGGCACGGCGAAGAGGTGCCCGTAGACGTGGCCGATCAGCTCGCCCGCCTTCTTGCTCGCCGCGTAGAGGGAGATGGGGCTGTCGACGCGGGCATCGGCCGAGAACGGCACCTCGGTGACGCCGCCGTAGACCGAGCTGGAGCTGGCATAGACGAAGTGCTCGAGCGCGGGCAGCCTGCGGCAGAGCTCCAGCATCACCACCTGGCCCATCACGTTGGCCTGCACGTAAGCGTAGGGGTCCGCCAGCGAATGGCGCACCCCGGCCTGGGCCGCGAGATGGACGATCCGGGCAATCGACGCCCGCTCCGGCTCGACCGCCGCGGCCATCGCCTCGCGGTCGGAGACGTCGGCGCGGGCGAACGCGAAGGCCGCGTGCCCCTGCAGCAGGGCGAGTCGCGCCTCCTTGAGGCGGACGTCGTAGTAGTCGTTCAGATTGTCGATGCCGAGCACGCGCTCGCCGCGCGCGAGAAGCGCCCGGCACACGTGGAAGCCGATGAAGCCGGCGGCCCCGGTCACGAGGATCGTCATCCGCTCGGCAACTCCCGATCATTGTGTCCCGCGGCCGGGGATAGCGTTTGACAAAGCGCCGGTTGCGCGCGCATAGCCTGCCGGCGATCCCGCTTGCGTGCCATTGTCGGCTGATCGGCGGCTCAGGCAAGCGGGGGCTCCCCGCGCTCACCGTTCGGACAAGGGTCCCATGCGCGTCGCTGTCATCGGTCTCGGATACGTCGGCCTGCCTCTCGCCGTGGCCCTGAGCGAGCACGTCGAGATCCTGGGATACGACATCAGCGAGGCCCGGATCGACGAGCTGACGCGGGGCCGGGACCGGACCGGCGAGGTTTCGGCCGGGCAACTGGCCGCCGCCGGCCTCCGCCTCTCCGCCGACGCCGACGACATCGCGGGATCGGACATCTTCATCGTGGCCGTGCCGACGCCGATCGACGGGGAGAAGCGGCCCGATCTCGGCGCCGTGCTGGCCGCGTCCCGCACCGTGGGCGCCCGCCTCGCGCGCGGTGCCGTTGTGGTCTACGAGAGCACCGTGTGGCCGGGGGTCACCGAGGACATCTGCGCGCCGGTGCTGGAGCGCGAGTCGGGGCTCGAGGCCGGCGCCGACTTCCACGTCGGCTACGCGCCGGAGCGCATGAACCCCGGCGATCCGGAGCACGGCCTCGACCGCATCACCAAGGTGGTCGCCGGCCAGACGCCCGAGGTCGCCGCCCGGCTCGCCGCCCTCTACGGCACGGTCAACGACGGCAACGTCTTCGTCGCCCGCGACATCCGCACCGCCGAGGCCGCCAAGGTGATCGAGAACGCCCAGCGCGACATCAACATCGCCTTCATCAACGAGGTCTCGCAGATCTTCTGCTCCCTGGGGCTCTCGACCCACGACGTGCTCGACGCCGCCCGCACGAAGTGGAACTTCCTGGACTTCAGGCCGGGGCTGGTGGGCGGCCACTGCATCGGAGTCGATCCCTACTACCTGGCCCACCGCGCGGCGGAGATCGGTCACGACCCGCAGATCATCCTCGCCGGGCGCCGCACCAACGATGCGATGGGGTCCTTCATCGTGGAGCAGGTCGCGCGCCGCCTGGAGGCCCCGAACGGGCCGGTCCTCGTGCTCGGGATCACGTTCAAGGAGGACGTGTCGGACGTGCGCAACTCCCAGGTGCCGGGCATGGTGAGCGCGCTCGAAGCGCGCGGCATCGAGACGCACGTCCACGATCCCCTGGCCGACCCGCACGAGGTGGAGCGCCGATTCGGAATCCGCCTCCTGCCGCGGATCGAGGACGCCGGCGCGCACGCCTGCGTGCTGGGCGCCGTGGCTCATGCACCCTACCGGGCGCTGGGCGGGGCGGCCCTGGCCGGCCTGCTGGCGCCGGGCGGCCTCGTCGCCGACATCAAGAACATGTGGCGGGAGGTCGATCTGCCGGACGGGCTCCGGCGCTGGACGCTGTGAGCGCGCAGCCCCGCCTGCTCTTCGTCGCGGGCGACGACGGCTTCTTCTTCTCCCACATCATGCCGATCGCGCGGGCGGCGCGGGACGCTGGATTCGCCGTCGCCGTCGCCTGCCCGGTCGCGGCCCACGGCGGAGCGATCCGCGCCGAAGGAATTCGGGTGCTGCCCCTCACCATGAAGCGGGGACGGGTCTCGCCGCTGGCGGACGCGCGCACGCTGGCGGCGCTGGTGCGGATCTCGCGGGCCGAGCGGCCGGACATCCTCCATGCCGTCGCGATGAAGCCGGTGCTCTACGGTGCCGCGGCGGCGCGGCTCACCGGCGTGCCCGCATTCGCGGCCGCCCTGATGGGCCTCGGCTACGTGTTCACGTCCCGCGACGTGAAGGCGCGGCTGCTCCGCCCCCTCCTGCGCCGGGCGCTTCGCTGGGCGCTGAGCGGCCGGCGTAGCACCTGCATCGTTCAGAACCCGGACGACGCGGCGTTTCTGGCGGGGCTCGGCATCGATCGACGCGGCATCGTGGTGATCCGGGGATGCGGCGTCGACACGGCCCGCTTCGCGCCCTCGCCCGAGCCGGAGGGTCCGGTTCGCGCGACGATGGTCTCGCGCCAGTTGTGGGACAAGGGGGTGGGCGAGTTCGTCGAGGCCGCGAGGGCCGCGCGTGCGCGGTGCGCCGACCTGCGCTTCACCCTGATCGGCGCGCCGGACGAGGGCAACCCGGCGGTGGTCCCTCTTGTCCGGCTCGAAGGGTGGCGGGCCGAAGGTCTCGTCGACTGGCAGGGCCACCGGGACGACATCCCTGCGGTCTGGAAGGAGTCGCACATCGCGGTCCTTCCGTCGTATCGGGAGGGCCTGCCCAAGGCGCTGCTGGAGGCGGCGGCGTCCGCGCGGCCCATCGTCGCGGCGGACGTGCCGGGAAGCCGCGAAATCGCGTGCGACGGCGAGAGCGCCCTGCTCGTCCCGCCCCGCGACGCAGCCGCGCTGGCGGCGGCGATCCTGCGCCTCGCCGGCGATCCCGCGCTGCGGGCGCGCCTGGGCGCCGGCGGACGGGCGCTGGTCGAGCGTGAATTCTCCGAGGATCGCATCTCGGCCGAAACGCTGGCGCTCTGGCGCCGGCAGCTCGATGAGGCCGGGGACGGCCGGCGGGCGGGTTAGGCCCGGAAGAGTCGTTCGATCGATGCCGGCAGTTCGGCGAAGTCGTCGATCACCGCGTCGGCACCCAAGTCATGCGGCGGTGTCGGGCTGTAGCCGTAGGCGGTCACGATGGCGGCGACGCCCGCGCCCCGGGCGGAGTCCACGTCGGCCGCGCTGTCGCCGACCATGACCGCGCGTCCCGGCTCGGCAGCGAGGGCGGCGAGCGCCTCGCGAACATGGCCCGGATCGGGCTTCATCCTGGCCACCGTGTCGCCGGCGAGCACCGCCGCGATGTGACGGTCGATATCGAAGTGGGCGAGCAGGCGGCGGGTGGAGCGCTCCCCCCTGTTCGTGCAGACGGCGAGCGACACGCCCGCGTCGCGCAGGCGCTCGATGGTGGCGAGGACCGCGGGGAAGGGCCTGATCCGCTCGGTCTCGATCTCGAAGTAGTAGGCGATGAGCTGCTGGATCAGGCGTCGCAGCTCCTTGTCGTCGGGCCGCTCGGCCCCGCTTGCGTCGAGCGCCGCGAGGAGGAGGCGCTTGGCGCCCGAGCCCGCGCGCTGGCGGAAGTCCTCGAAGGGGACTGGCGCATGGCCGATCTCGACCAGAGTCCGGTTGAGCGCCGCGACGAGATCGGGCGCGGTGTCGAAGAGCGTCCCGTCGAAGTCGAGGAGGACCGCGTCCACATGCTCGCGCATCCCGCCGATGGTGCGGGAAGGCGCGCATGTTGACAAGGCGCCGCGGGGCCGCAGCGAACGCGGACATGCTATGATGGCGTCCATCGTGCGCTACACCGTGCTTCCGGCGTCGGATATCCCTGAACGAATGAGTATTTCTGGCGTGAGACATGCGGTCTGCCATCGCACGCGTCGCCGGCGGGCGCGCATCGCGGCGGGGAGGCGCGGATGAGCGGGGTGGCTTGTGTCGTGCTGGCGGCGGGCAAGGGCACGCGGATGCGCTCGGCCGTGCCCAAGGTGCTGCATCCGCTCGCCGGGCGGCCGATGGTGGAGCACGTGCTGGCGAATGCCCGCTCGCTCTCGCCCGAGCGCACGGTGCTGGTGATCGGGCCCGAGCTGGAGGCGGCGGGGTTCGGCCCGGATGGGGCCGCAGGCGGGGTGCGCTGCGTGGTGCAGGCCGAGCCGCTGGGAACCGCCCACGCTGTGGCGCAGGCCCGCCCGCTGCTGGAGGATTTCGACGGCGACGTGATCGTGGTCTACGCGGACACGCCGCTGGTCCGCGCCGAAACCCTTGCGCGGCTCGTGGAGGCCCGGCGCGATGGCGAGGCCGCGGCCGCGGTGCTGGGCTTCCGCCCCGAAGATCCGGCCGAGTACGGCCGCCTCATCCTGGCGTCGGACGGAACGCTCGCGCGCATCGTCGAGCACGCCGAGGCCGGCGCAGACGAGCGCGCGGTCACACTCTGCAACGCCGGCACGATGGCGATCGACGGACGCAGGCTCTTCCCCCTGCTGGATGCCATCGGCAACGAGAACGCCAAGGGCGAGTACTACCTGACCGACCTGCCTGCCGTGGTCGCGGCGGCAGGCGGCGTGTGCGCTGTCGCCGAGGCGCTGGCCGAGGAGGTCATGGGCATCAACGACCGGGCCCAGCTCGCGGCCGCCGAGCGCGTCATACAGGACCGGCTGCGCCGGGCCGCGATGGAAGGCGGGGCGACGCTGATCGATCCCGCCACCGTCTGGCTCAGTGCGGACACGCGGCTCGGCGCCGACGTGACGATCGGGCCGAACGTCGCGATCGGCCCAGGCGTTGCCGTGGACGACGGCGCCGAGATCAGGCCGTTCAGCCACCTGGAGGGCGTTCGCGTGCGGCGCAACGCCGTCATCGGCCCGTTCGCGCGGCTCCGGCCCGGCAGCGACATCGGCGAAGGCGCCCGGGTCGGCAACTTCGTCGAGGTGAAGAACAGCGCCGTCGAGCAGGACGCCAAGATCAACCACCTGAGCTACGTCGGCGATGCCGGCGTCGGCGCGGGCGCCAACATCGGCGCCGGCACCATCACCTGCAACTACGACGGCTACCGGAAATCCCGCACCGAGATCGGCGAGGGCGCGTTCATCGGCTCCAACACGGCGCTGGTGGCGCCTGTCACCGTCGGCCCCGGCGCGGTCGTGGGCGCGGGCAGCGTGATTACCGAAGACGTGGAGGCCGACGCCATCGCCGTCGCCAGGGGCGAGCAGCGCCAGCGCGAAGGCGCGGCGGCGCGGCGGCGCTCCCGGCTGCGGCCGGACGGGACGAGAGACTAGGCGACAAGCGAGAGGAGCGCGGGCACCGTGTGCGGAATCATCGGCGTCACCGGCCACGATCAGGCGGCGCCGCACATCCTGGAGGGGCTGAGGCGGCTCGAGTACCGCGGCTACGATTCGGCCGGGCTGGCGACGCTCGCCAACGGCTCGATCGAGCTGCGCCGGGCCGAGGGCAAGCTGGTGGAGCTGGAGCGCCTTGTCGCGCAGAGCCCGGTCAGCGGCACGGTCGGCATCGGGCACACGCGCTGGGCGACCCACGGCGAGCCCAGCGAGACCAACGCCCACCCGCACACCGCCGGCCGCGTCGCCGTGGTCCACAACGGCATCATCGAGAACTACCGGGAGCTGCGCGCCAGGCTGGAGGCGGAGGGGCGCGAGCTATCCTCCGACACCGATACCGAGGTGGTTCCCCACCTGATCGATTCCCACATGGGGCGCGGCCTCGACCCGGAGGACGCCACGGCCGCGACGCTGGCCGAGCTGGAAGGGGCGTTCGCGCTCGCCATCATCTTCGCCGGCCACCGGGACCTGCTGATCGGCGCCCGGCGGGGCTCGCCGCTTGCCGTGGGCCACGCGGACGACGCCATCTACCTCGCGTCCGACGCGCTGGCGCTCGCTCCCTTCGCGCGGCGGATCAGCTATCTCGACGAGGGCGACTGGGCGGTGCTGAGCACCGACGCGGTCTCCATCCGGGACGCCGACGGGCGGCCCGTCGAGCGCCCCGAGAGCATCACCGCCCACGACGGCGCCATGATCGGCAAGGGCAACTACCGCCACTACATGCTGAAGGAGATCTACGAGCAGCCGAGCGCGATCGGCGACACCGTCGGCGCCTACTACAGCCAGGGGGAGGAGACCGTGGCGCTCCCCCAACTGCCCTTCGCGCTGGAGGGGGTGGAGCGGGCCACCATCGTCGCCTGCGGCACCTCGTACTATGCCGGCCTCGCCGCGCGCTACTGGATCGAGCAGACCGCGCGGGTGCCGGTCGAGATCGACATCGCGTCCGAGTTCCGCTACCGCGCGCCGCCGCTGGGGAAGGACGGCGTGACGCTCTTCATCTCGCAGTCGGGCGAGACCGCGGACACGCTGGCGGCGCTCCGCTTCGCAAGAGAAGCAGGCGTGCCGAGCGCAGCCGTGGTCAACGTGCGCGAGAGCACGATGGCGCGCGAGGCGGACGTCGTTCTCCCCACCTATGCCGGCGTCGAGATCGGGGTGGCATCGACCAAGGCGTTCACGACGCAGCTCGTGACGCTCGCCTGTTTCGCCATCGCGCTCGCGCGCGCCCGCGGCGCCATCGACGGCACGGAGGAAGCCCGGCTCACCGACGCGCTCGCCCATGTCCCGGCGCATGCCGCCGACGTGCTGGGCCACGACGAGCGCATCCTGGCGCTCGCCGAGACCCTGCGCCAGGCGGAGACGGTGCTCTACATCGGGCGCGGGACGGGCTACGCAATCGCCATGGAAGGCGCGCTCAAGCTGAAGGAGCTCTCCTATATCCATGCCGAGGGCTTTGCCGCCGGCGAGCTGAAGCACGGGCCCATCGCGCTGATCGACCGGGGGGTGCCGGTGATCGTCGTGGCGCCCCCCGGCCCGCTCTTCGACAAGACGGCGTCGAACCTGCGGGAGGCGGCAGCGCGGGGCGCCCACATCGTCGTCATCAGCGACGCCGAGGGCTGCGAGGCGCTCGCGGAACTGGCGCAGGACACCATCGCGCTGCCCTCGCTCGACCCGTTCGTGGCGCCCATCCTCTACGCGATCCCGGTGCAGCTCATCGCCTACCACGTGGCGGTGCTGAAGGGGACCGACGTGGACCAGCCCCGCAACCTCGCGAAGTCGGTCACCGTGGAATGAGCGAGCGCCCCGCCCTCATCGACCTCGACGAGGACCACCGCGAGCTGCGGGAGCCGGTCCGGGCGCTCTGCGCGCGCTACCCCGGCGAGTACTGGCGGGAGAAGGATCGCGCCAGGGCCTACCCGGAGGAGTTCGTGCAGGCGCTGACCGACGCGGGCTTCCTCGCGGCGCTCATCCCGGAGCGCTACGGCGGCAGCGGACTCGGCATCGGGGCTGCCGCGGCGATCCTGGAGGAGATCCACGCGACCGGCTGCAACGGCGGCGCCTGCCACGCGCAGATGTACACCATGGGGACGGTGCTCAGGCACGGCTCTGACGCGCAGAAGGAGGCCTACCTGCCCGAGATCGCGAGCGGCGCGCGCAGGCTGCAGGCCTTCGGCGTCACCGAGCCCACCACGGGTTCGGACACGACGCAGCTCCGCACCACCGCCGAGCGCAGGCCGGACGGCGACTACACGGTGAACGGCCAGAAGGTCTGGATATCGCGGGCCGAGCACTCGGACCTGCTGCTCCTGCTCGCCCGCACCACGCCGAAGGAAGAGACGAAGAAGCGCACGGAGGGCCTCTCGGTCTTCCTCGTGGAGCTGGAGGCGGCGGTCGGCAACGGCCTCGAGATCCGCCCGATCCGCACCATGATCAACCACGCGACGACGGAGCTATTCTTCGACGACCTCGTGATCCCGGCCGCGAGCCTGATCGGCGAAGAGGGGAAGGGCTTCCGCTACATCCTGGACGGCATGAACGCCGAGCGCATCCTCATCGCCGCCGAGTGCATCGGCGACTGCCGCTGGTTCATCGAGAAGGCGAGCGCGTACGCCGCCGAGCGCAAGGTCTTCGGCCGCCCCATCGGCGCGAACCAGGGCGTGCAGTTCCCCATCGCGGAGGCCTACGCGCAGATGGAGGCGGCCCGGCTCATGGTGAGCAAGGCCGCAGCGCTCTTCGACGCGGGCCGCGCCTGCGGGCCCGAGGCCAACATGGCGAAGCTGCTGGCGGCGGAGGCCTCGTGGAAGGCCGGCGACACCTGCCTCCAGACCCACGGCGGCTTCGGCTTCGCCGAGGAATACGACGTGGAGCGCAAGTTCCGCGAGACCCGGCTCTACCGCGTGGCGCCGATCTCGACCAACCTCATCCTCGCCTACCTCGGCCAACATGTGCTCGGCATGCCGCGCTCGTACTGAGCGCATTCTCCGAGCACACCGGATGGGACCGAACGACACGATGTCCCTGTCTCGGATCCAGCACGACCCGAGCCCCCCACCTCTCCCCGTCCCTCTCCTCCCCCGCTGGGAGGAGAGGGAGAACGGACGGTGCCGCCTGTATCCCCCCTCCTCCTGGGAGGAGGGGGACAGGGGGAGGTGGGTGGCGCTCGATCTGCCCCTGCTGGATACGGTCGGATCGTGCTCCGGGGGTGGGGCGTGAGCGAGGCGGGCGAAGGGCCGCTCGCGGGGCTTCTGGTGGTCTCGGTGGAACAGGCGGTGGCCGCGCCCTTCGCCACCAGCCGGCTCGCGGACGCGGGCGCGCGCGTCATCAAGGTCGAGCGGCCGGAGGGCGACTTCGCGCGGCTCTACGACCGCCACGTGAGGGGCGAATGCGCCTGGTTCGTCTGGCTCAACCGGGGCAAGGAATCCGTCGTCCTCGACATCAAGGCGGCAGGCGACAACGCCCTGCTGCAGCGCATGATCGCGCGCGCGGACGTCTTCGTGCAGAACCTCGCGCCGGGCGCGGCGGCGCGGGCGGGCCTGGACTCGGCCGCTCTCAGGCGACGCCACCCCCGCCTCATCACCTGCGACATCAGCGGCTATGGCGAGAGCGGCCCCTACGCCGAGATGAAGGCCTACGACTTCCTCATCCAGTGCGAATCGGGGATCGCGTCGGTGACCGGCACGGCGGAGTCGGCGAGCCGCGTCGGCGTCTCGGTCTGCGACATCGGCGCCGGGCTCAACGCCTACGGCGCGATCCTGGAAGCGGTGCTGGGCCGGGCGCGCTCGGGCCGCGGCAGCGGCATATCCCTCTCGCTCTTCGACGGCATGGCGGACTGGATGACCGTGCCGCTGCTGCACCTGGAGCACGGCGGCAAGGCGCCCGCGCGCACCGGCCTCAGCCACGCCATGATCGCGCCCTACGGCGCCTATCCCGTGGGCTGCGGCGGGCAGATGGTGATCGCGATCCAGAACGAGCGCGAGTGGGCGCGCTTCTGCGCGGGCGTCCTGTGGGATGCGGCGCTCACGACGGACCCGCGCTTCGCGGGCCACCCGGCCAGGCTCGCCAACCGGCCCGCGATGGACGCGCTGATCGTGGACGCGTTCGCCACGCACGACATGGACTCGCTGGCGGAAGCGCTCCGCGCCGCCGGGATCGCCTTCGGCCGCCTCAACGACGTCGCGGGGCTGTCAGAGCACCCGCAGCTCCGCCGGGCAGCCGTCGAGACGGCCGCCGGCCCGGTCGAGATCGTCGCACCCCCCGCCCGCTACGCGGACGGCGCGGGCGAAGGCAACTCCCGCCCCCTCCGCCCCGTCCCCGCGCTGGGCGAACAGAACGAGGCGATCAGGGCGGAGTTTGGTAGGACGGACGAACTTTTGGGCAACGCTTGAACTGGTCGACCTGCCGGTCGGCTCTGAGTTTGAATCTGCACTGTCTTCACACTGGGCGGCCTCGCCGAGTGGCTGAAACTGACGAATGATAGCGATGAGTAACGTGCCTACTTTCGGCGTCGGTGCTATCTGTTTGGGTGCTGCACGCACTACCGCACGATCTAGCGAAAGCGGTGCTGGAGACGTTCAGAATTTCGCATTATGGGCCTAGAGCATGAATGATCGTGGGCCGAATCAAGAGAGTGATGAAAAAGATAGAGTCGATAATGCGAAGGCTCATGTGTTCAGTGCAAACACAAACTTAGTTTTGTTCTTTCTAAAGGCCTTGTTGATTCTCAATGGTGGGGCGCTTGTATCAATATTGATAGCAATATCAGATTCTAACAATGACGCTATAGTGAACACGTTGATCGGGGCATCCTTTTATTTTGGAATTGGTTTGTCGGCAGGAATTTTTGGAATACTATTCTACAGCGTGGAGATCCACTTGGATAAGGAGGTGCGCAAGAACTTTAGGGGACCAAATCGTTTAGGTATTTTACTTTACGGAATATCAATATTATTGTCGACAACGATATTTATCTGCGGAATTTGGAATACCATACTTAACTTGAGGGGTACATTGGAACTTCCATAGTCTTGGGTGTGAACGCGACGTGGATGGCCGGACATCTCAGCGAACGGTGTGGGCATATCCGGCTATTGCGTGAAAAGAAACACCCCCACCTCACCCCGGCCCTCTCCGCCCCCAGGGGCGGAGAGGGAGAGTTGGCGGTGGCGCCTGAGATTCTCCTCTGCCCTTTCGGGGCGTGCGTGGGTGAAATGCGGGGGGCGTTGGCGTAACGTGGGCTGGCCTGGAGCAAGTCGCGCGCGGCTTCCGGGTCTGCCTTCGGGCGGGGCGGGGCGGGGCCGGGCCGCGTCGCGGGCGGGCGGAGGATGCAGGGGGAGGTTTGGGCACGTCATGAGCGATGCACGACTGGTGGCCGGTAAGCCCTGGCCGATCATCCACATGGATGCCGACGAGGTGATCCACGACGAGGACCGGCCCTGGGTCGAGATGAAGGACCTCGGCTACGAGGGCTCGTTCATCAAGGTGCTCTGGGTCGACCGGGAGACCAACACGGTCGCCTTCCTCTACGACATGGCGCCGGGAACGGCCTTCCCCATGCACGAGCATCGCTGCCGCGTGCTCGCCTACACGCTGGAAGGCGAGTGGTGGTACGACGAGCGCCGCGCGCTGAAGCAGGGCACGGCCATCTTCGAGGATCGCGGCTCCACGCACTTCCCCCAGAGCGGCGAACGGGGCTTCAAGGCGTTCGTGGTGCTCTTGGGCGAGCCGGGAGAGGACGTGCTGATCCGCCGCCAGCACCCCGACACGCTTGAGGTGGTCGAGATCGACGTCGACTACTTCGCCCGCGCAATGGAGGGCGAGGCGGAAGCCGCCTAGCGCGCGGCACGATCCGGCGCGCGGCGAGCGACCGCACCATGGTGCGGTGCAGCGCGGCGGGCGCGCGTGCGATCATCGCGCCATGTGGCAGACGGAAGGACGCACGCGTCCGGGCGGCCCGGAGTGTGCGCGGTCGAAGGAGACGGGAGGGAGAATTTGTCGCCCCGGAGGCTCTCGCGTGGCCCGGAGCGGCGCCGGCGCTGCACGCTTCGCTCCGCTTGCAGACCGCCTCAGGGCCAGAGTGAGCCGCTATGGACCGGATTGTGCCACTTTGGGCCGCTTCCCTTGGGCCATTTTGGACCACTATGTGCCACTATGTGCCACTATGGGCCGGTATAGACCGGTATAGACCGCCTGAAATCGCGGGCTCCGGGTCATCGCGTCGAGCCGGGCGGACGCGAGGGCGCTCCTGGGCGCACGTCCCCCGAAGGCGGAGGGGGAATGCCGACGGCACGAGCCTTGTCTCCCTCTCCTCCCTCGGGAGGAGAGGGTCGGGGTGAGGAGGGGCTCTAGTTCAGGCCGAAGTCGCCGAAGCGCTTGTTGAAGCGCGAGACCTGGCCGCCGCGGTCGACGAGGCGCTGGGCGCCGCCGGTCCACACCGGGTGCGAGAGCGGGTCGATGTCCAGCGTCAGCGTGTCGCCCGCCTTGCCCCACGTGGAGCGCGTGGTAAAGGTGCTGCCGTCGGTTCGAACGACGGTGATCTCGTGGTAGTCGGGATGAATGTCTTTCTTCATGGCGGGCCCCGCTTGCAGAGCGGCCTAGATACAGACAGGGCGGGCGGAGCGCAAGCGTGCGTGCGCGCCGAGGGAAGCCCCAACGCCTCCTCTCCCCCCATAGACTCATTTCTTTCCCTCGACAGCGGGCGCTCGCTCCGCTCGCTTGCCTACGCGCCTTCGGCGCGCGGCGCTGGCGGCCCGGGGGGACGGGAGCGGCGCTGGTGAGCATGTTCGAGCGAGGGGGCAGCCGGCACGGGGACGACACGGCCGTCTCCGCCCGGCCGCCGCGCGGCGAGATCGGCCGCATCCGCTACCTGTTCCGCTTCCTCAGGCCCTACCGCCTGGTCATGGTGGCGGCGGTCATCGCGCTCTGCGTGAGCGCGGCGGCGGTGCTCGCGATGGGCCAGGGGCTGCGGGTCCTGATCGACGACGGGCTGAGCAGCGAGGAGATCGGCCGCCTGCACGAGGCGCTGATGTACATGGCGGGCATGGTGGGCCTGCTGGCGGCCGGCACGTTCGCCCGCTTCTACCTCGTCTCCTGGCTGGGCGAGCGGGTGGTGGCCGACATCCGGCGGGCGGTGTTCCGCCGGCTGGTGAGCCTGAGCCCCGCCTTCTTCGAGATCAACAAGGTGGGCGAGCTGCTGTCGCGCATCACCACCGACAGCACCCTGCTGCAGACGATGATCGGCCAGCAGGCGTCCTCGGCGCTCCGCAACCTGATGCTCTTCGTCGGCGCGAGCGCGATGCTCGTGGTGACGAGCCCGACGCTCACCGGCTTCGTGGTGCTGATGGTGCCGGTCGTGGTGATCCCCATCGTCGTGCTCGGCCGGCGCGTGCGCCGCTACTCCCGCCTCGCGCAGGACCGCGTGGGCGACGTCGGCGGCCACCTGGAGGAAGCGCTCGGCGGCATCCGCACGGTGCAGGCATTCGGCCAGGAGGAGCGCAGCGGCGAGCGCTTCGGCGCGCATGTGGAGGGGGCCTTCCGCGCGGCGCTCAGGCGCGTGCAGGCGCGGGCGCTGCTGACCGCCATCGTCATCCTGCTGGTCTTCTGCGGCGTCGGCCTCGTGCTCTGGATCGCCGGCACCACCGTGCTCCAGGGCGGGATGACCGGGGGCGAGATGACCGCCTTCATGTTCTACGCCATCGTGGTCGCGGGCTCCGTGGGCTCGCTCAGCGAGGTCTACGGCGACCTGCAGCACGCGGCCGGCGCGGCCGAGCGGCTGGCGGAGCTGCTCAACGAGGAGCCGACGCTGGCACCTGCGCCGGCGGTGGCGAAGCCCCTGCCGGAGCCGCAGCGGGGCGCGGTGGAGCTGGACCGCGCAACCTTCCACTACCCCGCGCGACCCGACGCGCCGGCGCTGCACGAGCTTTCGCTCAGCGTGGCGCCGGGGGAGACGGTCGCCCTCGTCGGCCCGTCCGGCGCGGGCAAGTCGACCGTGTTCAACCTGTTGCTCCGCTTCTACGACCCTGAGGCCGGGCGCGTCGCGCTCGACGGGGTGGACCTGCGCGAGGCCGCGCTGGATGCGGTGCGGCGCTCGTTTGCGCTGGTGCCGCAGGACGCGGTGATCTTCGCCGCGAGCGCGCGGGAGAACATCCGCTTCGGCCGGCCCGAGGCGGGCGACGAGGACGTCCGCGCCGCGGCGGAAGCGGCGGGGGCTGCGGCCTTCCTCGACAGCCTGCCGGAGGGCTTCGACACCTTCCTCGGCGAGAAGGGGACGCGGCTCTCGGGCGGACAGAAGCAGCGACTGGCGCTCGCCCGGGCCGTGCTGCGCAACCCGGCGGTGCTGCTGCTCGACGAGGCGACCAGCGCGCTCGACGCCGAGAGCGAGCGCGCGGTGCAGGCGGCGCTGGAGCGGCTGATGGCGGGGCGGACCACCATCGTCATCGCGCACAGGCTGGCCACCGTGCAGAAGGCCGACCGCATCGTGGTGATGGACGCGGGCCGCGTCGTCGCCGAAGGGACGCACCGGGCGCTGATGGCGCGCGGCGGGCTCTACGCGAGGCTCGCTGCGCTCCAGCTCAACGACGGCCGGGAGGAGGAGTCGGAGGAGGACGCGCCACGCAGCGCCGCGGGGTGATTGGTTACCGCTGCGTCAGCTTCAGCTCGATGCGGCGGTTGCGGCGGTGGGCGATCTCGTCGTCCCGGTCGTCGATGGGCTGGAACTCGCCGTAGCCGGTGGCGCTCAGCCGCTCCGGCGGGATGCCGAGGGCGATGAGGAAGTTCACCACCGAGATCGCGCGCGCGGCCGAAAGCTCCCAGTTGGAGGGGAAGCGCGCCGTCTGGATCGGCCGGCTGTCGGTGTGCCCGTCGACCTGTAGGATCCACGGCAGCTCCGTCGGGATCTGAACCATGACGTCCTGGAGGACCTGCGCAAACTGCGCGAGGCGCTCGTGGCCCTCGGCCTCCAGCTGGTCGGAGGCGGACGCGAACAGGACTTCCGACTGGAAGACGAAGCGGTCGCCGATGATGGTGAAGTCGCGCCGCTCGCTCAGCACTTCCCGCAGCCGGCCGAAGAACTCGGAGCGGTAGGCGGCGAGCTCCTCGACCTTGGCGGCGAGCGCCATGTTGAGGCGCTGGCCGAGGTTGGCGATCGTGACCTCCTGCTCTTCGCTCTTCTGCTCGGAGATCTGCAGCGCCCGCTCGACGCGGCCGAGCTGCGATCTCAGCGCGTTGATCTGCTGATTGAGGACGGCGATCTGGTCGCGCTGGCGGGCGCTCAGCGCGCGAGTCTCGCCCAGCGACGCCTCGTTGCCCTCGATGGTGGTCTGGGCGGCGAGGTGAAGGGCCTGCACCTCGGCGAGGCGGATCTCGCGGTCCTGCAGCGTGCGCTGGGCGAGCACCGTGCGCTCCCGCTCGTCGGAGAGGCGCGCTTCCAGTTCCGCCCTGGTATCGCGCAGCGCGGAGAGGTCGGCGCGCACGGCCGCCGTCTCGTCCTCGCTCTGGTCCAGCTCGCTGCGGCTCTCGACCAGGGCTGCGGCCATCACGCTGACCTTCGATTCGAGGTCCCTGCGCACGGCCTGCAGCGCGTCGATGTCGCGGCGCAGGCGCTCCACGTCGGAGAGCAGGACCTTGATCTTCTCCTCGCCGGCATCGGCCCTGATCGACGCCTGGGCCTGATCGGCGAGCGCCGTCTGCGCCTCCCCCGTCATCTCTCTCAGGCGAAGCTGGAGCGTGTCGCGCTCGCCGGTCACCATCGAAAGCTCGGCGATGAGCTGGTCCCGGACGGAGAGCGAGGACTGAAGCTGGTCCGCGAGCTGGGCGATGTTGAGCCGGAGGTCCGCGTTGGCCTGCTGCTCCATGGAGAGCATCTCGTCGAGGCTGTTCAGCTCGGCCTGGATATCGTCCTTCGCCTCGGCCTCCTCCGAGAGCGAGCGCTGCAGGAAGTACTGCGCCAGCATGTAGACGACGAGCAGGAAGATCATGACCAGGAGCAGCGTCGACATCAGGTCGACGAACCCCGGCCAGTAGTCGGCGCGGGTGCCTCTGCGTCTCTGGCGCGATGCGGCGTTCACCGGGCGGCTTCCCGCGCTCAGCCTCTAGCGGCGGCTGTTTTCCGCGACCGCCGCCATGGTCCGGGCGAGGAGCTTGATCTCGCTGCGCAGCTCGGAAACCGACTGCTCCCGCCCGGAGACCACCTCCTCCAGGAGGCGCTGGAGATAGACGTCCATGTTGCGCAGATGGGCGCGGCTGGGCTCGTCGAGGCCGGTCTCGCGGGTGGCGCCCGCCGCGAGCCGCTCCAGCACCGGCCGCATCTCGAGCTGGTTCTCGACCAGCTTGACCATCAGGTCCTGCTCGGAGCGCATGTGGTCCGTGAGGGTCGCCAGCCGCTCGGTCAGCGAGAGCAGGTTGGCCGACGACGACGCCCGTTGCTCCTCGCCGCGCGCGAGCGTTCGCTGGAGATCCTCCAGGCTGTCGGCGGTCTTCTCCAGGAGCGCGCTGACGTAGGCGGGAACCGACTGGTCGCCGTCCATCGAGAGGGTGCCGCCCGTGAGACGGGTGTAGGAGGAAAGCCAGTCCTCCAGCTCGTTGTAGAAGCGGTTCTGCGACTGGCTCGCCTGCAGGTCGAGAAAGCCGAGAACGAGCGAGCCGGCAAGGCCGAAGAGCGACGAGCTGAACGCCGTGCCCATCCCTTCGAGCGGCGCTTCGAGACCGCCCTTGAGGTCATCGAAAACGCCGATCATGTCCTGGTTGGCGACCGAGAGATCGCCGATCACGCCGCCGACCGAGGTCACGGTCTGCAGCAGGCCCCAGAACGTGCCGAGGAGGCCCAGGAAGATCAGCAGGCCGATCATGTAGCGCGAGAGGTCGCGCGATTCGTCGAGCCGCGAGCTGATGCCGTCGAGCAGGCTGCGCAGCGAGACGGCGGAGAGCGTCATGCGGCCCTGCCGGTCCGCCAGCATCGTCGCCAGCGGCGCCAGCAGGCGGGGCTTGCGCGCAGACGCCGGCGCCGCTGCGCCCGGCACCTCTGCCTGCTTCACGGCCGCGAGCCAGGCCGAATCGGGCTTCAGCAGCAGGACCTGGCGGAAGTTGTAGACGATGCCGATGATCAGGGCGCCGAGGATGACGCCGTTGAGCACGGAGTTGGCGAAGAATGCCTCGGCCAAGGTGCCGCTCAGCACGACGACGATTCCGACCACGAGGGCCAGGAAGAGGCTCATGCGAAGCAGGAATGGCCGTTGTCCGCTCATCGCCTGTCCGTCACCCCACGGGCACCGAAACGGCACCCCACGGCCGCCCGCCGGCCCACCTGTAGCTCGCGGCGATTGGCCACACTAATACAGCGCGCCGTGAGCCGACAACCGGATGCCCCGTTTCGCGCGCGCAACACGCCCGCCTGCCCATGCCCTGCCTGCCCCGGCCTAGCCGCCCGAGCGCGCGCGGCCCGTGGCGGCCAGCGGGTGCCCGGTCTCGACCACGCGCTTGAGCCGCTCGTCGAGGACATGGGTGTAGATCTCCGTCGTCGCGATGTCGGCGTGGCCGAGCATCTTCTGCACCGCCCTCAGGTCCGCGCCATTGGCGAGCAGGTGGCTGGCGAAGGCGTGACGCAGCGCATGGGGCGAAACCCTGCCCGGCTCGATCCCGGCTTTGCGGGCCACGGCCTTCAGCATCTGCGCGAGGCGGTGGCGCGTGAGGTGGCCGGACGCGCTGCGGGAGGGAAACATCCAGCGCGACGGCGCCCCCTCCGCCAGGTGACGATCGCGCACGGCCAGATAGGCGTCGAGCGCGCGGTGCGCGGGCGCTCCCAGCGGGACGATGCGCTCCTTGTCGCCCTTGCCCCGCACCAGCAGGGTTCGCGTCTCCGCCGAGGCCGCCTGAAGCGGCAGCGACACCAGCTCGGAGACACGCAGGCCGCTGCCGTAGAGCAGCTCGATCATGGCGCGCAGGCGGAGGCCGTCAGCCGCGCGCTTGCTCGACGCCTTTGTCGCGTCGTCCGGCGGGCAGGCGGCAGCCAGCAGCCTCTCCACCTCCTCCTCGCTCAGCACGCCGGGGAGCGTGCGCGGGAGTGTCGGCGACTCGACCGGAGCGGTGGGGTCGTCGTCCCGCCGCCCGTCGGTCAGCAGGAACAGGTAGAACTGGCGCAGGCACGAGAGCCGGCGGGAGACAGTCCGCGCCGCGACGCCGGCGCGGCTCTGCGCAGCCATGAACCCGCGTATCGATTTGGTTTGCGCATCGGCCAGCGCGATGCGGGATGGCGCCAGATGAGCGGCGAAGCAGGCGAGGTCCCGCCGGTAGGCATCGATCGAGTTGCGGGCGAGTCCGCGCTCGGCTACCGCCATTTCGAGAAAGGCCTCGATGGCGGCGGAATCAGCCGCGCCAAGCGCCGCCCCGGCCGATGGCCGTCGCCCCCTGCGCTTCAAAGCCCTGCCGCCAGCACCGCCTCGAGGGCGATCGCCCGCGCCTCGTCCGAGAGGCCGGCAGAAACGAGGCTGGAGACCACGGGTCCCACGGTCGGGAGACCGGCAGCGGCAGGACCGCCGTCGCCCAGCAGGATCAGCGCCATCAGAACGGTCTCGCCGAGCTGACCCCCTTCGGCCGCCATACGAAGACCGTGCAGGAGCGCCAGCGTCGGCGCCTGGGCCGGCATCGGCCGTCCCTCGGCCAGAAGGCGATCCCACACCTCGGGATCGATCTGCCCGCCCAGCGCATCGACCAGAATGACCAGCCAGTTGGCGCGAGCGAGCGCGACAGCCCGCTCGCCCTCTTCGGCCCGCAGTGCCAGCCACACCTCGAACGGAGCCGTCTTCAGATGAATCTCGTCGCCGGTGAGCAGCATGAGGGGCCAGAGCCGGATCGCAGACCGCGCCGCCCCGGCATCGCGCGGCGCTTCTTCGCTGGCGAGCGCGTACCAGGCCGCGGCGCCCTCCCGGTCGCCGGCGGCGAACAGCGCCCGCCCGGCAGCGTCGCTGAACCAGACATGCTCCGCCTCGGAGGGGACGGTCTGCACCACGTGCGCGAGCGCGCGCGCCGCGGTCCCGTAGGCGCCCTGGGCCTCGGCAAGGAAGAGAGCGGCCGCCAGCAGCTCCGCCCGCAGGGCCGGCGCCGTCTGGGCTTCAACCGCCTGGAGCATGAGCGAGCGGCCGAGCGGCGGCTCCAGCGCTTCGACCTGCGCCAGAGCATCGGCCAATTCCTCCGCCGAGAAGGCCATTTCCCTGTAGAGGGCGCGCAGGGACTCGATGGAGAGCGCGCCGGTCGCCTCGGCGCGTTCCGCCGCCAACAGCCGGGTTCCGGGCAGACTTTCCGGGGCGCCGACGATGGCCGGAAGCAGATCCGGCGCCGCCTTCGCCACCGCCTGGGCGGGGATCGGCAACTGCGCCAGTCGCCAAGCGGCGACACGGAGCGGAGTCGGGTCGGCCCGGCCATCCGCGACCGGCTCCGCCAGCCCGGCCATGGCGTAGATGGCGTCGTCGAAGGCTTGATCGGGCGCGGCATCGGTCTCCAGCAGGAGTTCGAGGCCGAGCGTCGCGGCCTCGACGAGACCGGCATGTGCCTGGCAGAGAATGCGCACCCGGCGCCAATAGCCATCCCCGGGCCCGGCCCTGCCCAGCACCCGCTCACAGGCCGCGGCATAGTCGAGCGCCGTGAGCCAGCGGTCGTTGGTGATCCGGGCAATGGCGTCCGCAGCGCCGGGCGGGCCGGCCGCCTTGAGAAGAGCGACGGCGGCGTCGCGCGCGCCCATGGCGGTGAGACGCTCGACCCTCGCCAGCGCCAGGGCGCCGGTCTCGCCGGGACCCGCTGGCGGCTCTGCCGGAGAGGTGAGCAGCGAAAGCGCCAACCCCCGCATGACCGGAGACGGCGTTGCGGCCGGCAGGCGCGGCAACAAGGCTTCGATCCTCGCCCTGCGCGAGCCGGACCAGATATCGCCGAGGAACCGCGCGACCCCTGCGAGAAGCACGCCGGCGGCGTCGGGGTCGATGGCGTCGAGGGCTCCGACCTCGATCCCGTTCTCGCCCGACTCGGGGATGGTCAGCACGGGAACGTCGTCTGGCCCGATTTCGATGATCGGCTCCGCGCTGGAGGCTGCGGTGCCGGCCTCGCCCGGCTCCGAACTGTCGCCGGAGGCTTCGTCCGTCTGCGCCGGTATCAGCCGCAGCGGCTCGTCGGCGTCCTGAGCGATGCCCTCACCCGCGGAGGCAACGAAGATCAACATGATCGTGACGGCGACGCCGGCAGCAGCGGACAACGGGTGTCGGCCGGCCGGCGAACGAGAGATGAGAGATCGCGGCATGGGGCTACCGAGAAGCGCTCTCACTTCTCGAAGCGCTCATTGGACAGCACCTTTTCGATCTGGCCGCTTGGCGGCGGAATGTCCCAGGTCAGGAGGAAGCCGATCCCGCCACCGATGACGAGCAGGAGGATGACGACGAGGACTTTCAAGGGGACGTGCCCTCACTCTTGGATGCAGGCGAGCCGAGAATCAGCCCGCAGGCATGTGTCGCTTGTGTGCTAGAATCCGATTATGGCGACGGTGTGGCAGTCTATCGGCGCGGACGCGGCGCTTCAACGACGCGCGCCCGGGCGGGGCGGAGCGTGCCGCTGAGCCGATGACGTCGAACAAGGGGTGCCCGCGAATCGAGTGCTCGATCGTCCTCGTGGGCCTGATGGGTGCGGGAAAGAGCGCGATCGGCCGCCGGCTCGCCGGCCGGCTCGGCATGCCGTTCGTCGACGCCGATGCTGAGATCGAGCGCGCCGCGGGATGCTCGATCACCGACATATTCGAGTTGCACGGCGAGGCCGCCTTCAGGGACGGCGAGCGCCGGGTCATCGCTCGCCTGCTGAATCGGCCGGCGCACGTGCTCGCCACGGGCGGGGGCGCGTTCATGGACCCTGACACCCGCGCGGCGATCCGGGCGCGCGGCATATCGGTCTGGCTGCGCGCCGATCTCGACCTGCTGGTCTCCCGCGTCTCGCGACGCACCAATCGCCCGCTGCTGGC
The DNA here is from genome assembly GCA_028818855.1 of Rhodospirillales bacterium. Taxonomy (GTDB): domain Bacteria; phylum Pseudomonadota; class Alphaproteobacteria; order UBA828; family UBA828; genus WTGU01. The sequence continues at coordinate 13,819 of JAPPMY010000180.1, read as the reverse complement.
CGGCGGCGATCCGCGCGCGATCCTGCAGCGATTGATTGCGGAGCGCCATCCGATCTATGCGGAGGCCGACGTCGTCGTCGACAGCATGGACGGGCCGCACGAACACACGGTGGACGCGGTGCTCGACGCGATCGGCGCGCACCGGGAGGCGCAGCGCAGGGAAACCGGTCCGGAGCCGCCGTCGGCGGGGATCGAGGCCTGACCCCGGTGGATACGACCAACCCCGACCCGCGACCCGGCCAGGCCCGGGAGACGGTGCGCGTGGAGCTTGGCCCGCGCAGCTACGACGTGCTGGTGGGCAGCGACCTCCTGCGCGAGGCGGGGGCGCTGCTGGCGCCCCTCCTCCCCGGCCGCTCGGCGATCGTGGTCACCGACAGCGTCGTCGCGAATGTCTACCTCGACTCGACACTCGACGCCTTGAAGGAGGCGGGCTTCGCGTGCTCTCACGTGATCGTCGATGCCGGCGAGCACAGCAAGGACCTGGCGACGCTCGGGGGCGTGCTCGACGACATTCTCGGCCGCGGGATCGAGCGCACGACCACGCTGGTTGCGCTCGGTGGCGGCGTGGTCGGCGACCTCACCGGCTTCGCCGCAAGCGTCCTGCTGCGCGGCGTCCCGTTCGTTCAGATACCGACGACTCTCCTGGCGCAGGTCGACAGCGGCGTGGGCGGCAAGACCGGCGTCAACAGCACCCACGGCAAGAACCTGATCGGCACGTTCTACCAGCCGCGCCTGGTGCTGGCCGACGTGGCGACGCTCGGCACGCTACCGGCGCGGGAGCTGAGGGCGGGCTACGCCGAGATCGTGAAGTACGGCCTCATCGACGACCCGGAATTCTTCGCCTGGCTCGAACGTAACGGGGCGGCGCTGCTCGCGGGCGATCGCGACCTGACGCGCACGGCCGTGGCCCATTCCTGCCGGGCCAAGGCGCGCATCGTGGCCGCGGACGAGCGCGAGAGCGGCACGCGTGCCCTGCTCAATCTCGGCCACACCTTCGCACACGCGCTGGAGGCGGAGACCGGCTACGACGGGTCGCTCCTGCACGGCGAGGCGGTCGCCTACGGCATCGTGCTCGCCCATCGCCTCTCCGCGGCTCTCGGCCATTGCACCGGGGACGACGCAGCGCGGGTGACGGCCCATTTCCGCGCGATCGACCTCCCCAGCGAGGCGGCGGCCCTGCCCGCGATCCGCTGGGATCCGCCTGCTCTGATCGCGCGGATGAGGCGCGACAAGAAGGTGCAGGACGGACGCATGACGTTCGTGCTCACGCGCGGCATCGGACGCGCCTTTCTCAGCCAGGACGTCCCGCCTGAGGCGCTTGGCGGTCTTCTCGATCAGGCCTTCGACCAGGGGGCTCGTTCCGCCTCCCGCTGAATCCCGACCACAATTCCCAACGACACGGCCATGACGAGCGAGACTGCCATCACCATCGGCGCGATCGGCCTCCTGATCGCGCTATCGGGTTTCTTCTCCGGCTCGGAGACTGCGTTGACCGCAGCCTCCCGCCCGCGCATGCACCATCTCGCCGGCGAGGGCGACAGGCGCGCACGCGCGGTCGAGCGTCTCAGGGAAGACCGCGAGCGTCTGATCGGCGCCATCCTGCTCGGCAACAACGCCGTCAACATCCTCGCGTCGGCTCTTGCCACGAGTCTGCTGATCTCGGTCGTCGGCGATGCCGGCGTGGCCTATGCGACGATCGGCATGACCCTCGTCATCCTGGTCTTCGCCGAGGTCCTGCCCAAGACCTACGCGATCCGCCACCCCGACCGGGTCGCACTCCGCGTGGGGCCGGTGCTGCGCCCGATCGTGTGGATGCTCTCTCCCATCGTGAGCGCGGTGCAGCTGATCGTCTCGGCGACGCTCAGCGTGGCCGGCGCCTCCCAGGCGACGAGATCGGCGAGCGCCGCCGAAGAGGAGCTGCGCGGCACCATCACCCTGCAGGCCCGCGAGGGCGAGATGGTCAAGCACGAGCACGACATGCTCCACAGCATCCTCGACCTGGAGGACGTCGATGTCGGGGCGGTCATGACCCACCGCAAGACCATGGAGATGATCGACGCCGATGCTGCGCTCGCCGACATCCTCGACCAGGTTGTGCGCAGCCCTCACACGCGGCTTCCGGTCTGGAAGGGCGAGCCGGACAACATCGTGGGCGTGCTGCACACCAAGGACCTGCTGCGGGCTGTGCATTCGAACCTCGCCGACCTCGACCGGCTCGACATCCTGTCGATCGTCACCGAGCCCTGGTTCGTGCCGGAGACGACGCCGCTCGACGAGCAGCTGCATTCGTTCCGCGAGCGGCAGGCTCATTTCGCCCTCATCGTCGACGAGTACGGCTCGCTGATGGGCCTCGTGACCCTCGAAGACATCATCGAGGAGATCGTGGGCGAGATCGTGGACGAGCACGACATCGCGCGCGGCGAGGTGGTGGAGCGGGCGGACGGCTCGCTCCTGATCCGGGGAACCGCGGCGATCCGCGACCTCAATCGCGCCTATGGCTGGGACCTGCCCGACGAGGAAGCCGCGACGATCGCGGGCCTGGTGCTCAACGAGGCGCAGGAGATCCCCGAGATCGGCGAGTCGTTCTCGTTCCACGGCTTTACCTTCGAGGTCCGTGCCCGCAAGCGCAACCAGATCACGCGGCTCCGCGTGATCCCGCGCCCACGCGACGGGGCGGGCGGCAACGCCTGAGGCATCCCGGCCGGCCCCGCGCGGTGCTTGCGAATTGGGCGCGAAAACCCATATCCCCCAGGGTAGGAGCAGGGAGTCTCAAACCAGGCCGGCGGCACTGCAAGACATGCTCCGACAATCGTGAACGCGAATTTCCGTGCGTGCCGTGGTATATAGGCGCTAGGCGAGCGGGCGACTCGATGACCAGTTACCTCGATTTCGAAAAGCCGATCGCTGAGATTGAGGGCAAGCTCCAGGAGCTTCGCCACCTCAGCGACGACAGCGGCGTCAACATGCTCGACGAGGTTTCGCGCCTCGAGGGCAAGGTCGACCGCCTGCTCCGGCAGACCTACAGCCGCCTCACGCCGTGGCAGAAGACGCTGGTCGCCCGCCATCAGCTTAGGCCCCACTGCTCCGACTACATCGCGCGGCTCGTCACCGACTTCGTGCCGCTCGCGGGCGACCGCGCGTTCGGCGAGGATCGTGCCGTCATCGGCGGGCTGGGGCGGTTGCGCGGCCATACCGTCATGGTGATCGGCCAGGAGAAGGGCGCCGATACCGAGGGCCGGGTCGCGCACAACTTCGGCATGGCCAACCCGGAGGGCTACCGCAAGGCGGCGCGCCTGCTCAGGCTCGCGGAGCGCTTCCAGGTGCCCGTGCTGACGCTGATCGACACGCCGGGCGCCCATCCCGGCGTGGGCGCGGAGGAGCGCGGCCAGGCCGAAGCCATCGCGCGCTGCATCGAGGCCAGTCTCGACGTCCGGGTGCCGGTGGTCGCGCTTATCATCGGCGAAGGCGGCTCCGGCGGGGCCATTGCGCTGGGCGTCGCCAACCGCGTGCTGATGATGGAGCACGCGGTTTACTCGGTGATCTCTCCCGAGGGGTGTGCGTCGATCCTCTGGCGCGACGCGGCCCACGCGGAGGTGGCGGCGGAGGCGCTCCGGCTCACGTCCGAGGACCTACGGGAGCTTGGCGTGATCGACACCATCGTGCCCGAGCCCGTGGGCGGCGCGCATCGCGATGCGGTGAGCGCGATCGACGAAGCCGGCGCGGCGCTCGAGACGGCCTTCGTGGAGCTCCGCGGCCTCGACGGCGCAGGGCTGCGCAGCCACCGACGCGAGAAGTACCTAGCGCTCGGCAGCATCGCCGAGAGCTAAAGCAACATCCGACCGGACGCGCGGTCACATCCGGCTCCGCACGTTCTTCATTTTGCACGCTATGCGGCCCGGCAGCCCCCACCTCTCCCCGGCCCTCTCCTCCCCGGCGGGGAGGAGAGGGAGAAAAGGCCGCGCCGCCTTCGTTCCCCCTCCTCCTGGGAGGAGGGGGACAGGGGGAGGTGGGAGTCCTTCGGGCTGTCGTGATCCCGTCAAGAACGGACGCGCTCTAACGCGAGACCTGGGCCAGACGCAGATTGCGGATGCGCCGATTCGCGATCTCGGCGCGGACACGCGGAATCAGCACCGTCAGATAGTAGGTCATGAAGCCCGCCGCCATGAGCAGCAGCGGCGCCATCATGGAGCTGTCGATGGAGGGCGCGTCGATTTTCGAGATCGTCGCCGGCTGGTGCAGCGTGTTCCACCAGTCGACCGAGAACTTGACGATGGGCACGTTGACCACGCCCACCAGCGCCAGGATCGCGGCGACGCGCGCGCCCTTGGCCGGGTCGTCGAAGGCGGCGTGGAGCGCGATGTAGCCGAGATAGAGGAAGAGCAGGACCAGCATCGAGGTGAGCCGCGCATCCCACACCCACCAGGTGCCCCACATGGGCTGCCCCCAGAGCGAGCCGCTGAGCAGCGTGATGACGGTGAATGCCGCGCCGACCGGGGCACTCGATTTCGCCACCAGGTCCGCCAGAGGATGGCGCCAGACGAGGCTGGCCGCGCTGCAGAGCGCGATCACCACGTAGACGAAGAGCGACATCCACGCCGCCGGCACGTGGACGAAGATGATGCGGTAGGCGTCCCCCTGCTGGTAGTCCGGCGGCGCCACGTAGAGGCCGAGCACTAGGCCGGCGGCAATCAGCGCCGCCGTTGCGCCCGCCGCCCAGGGATAGACGGCGCGGGCAACGCGGAGGAAACGGGCCGGGTTGGCGAAGAAGTGGATGCTGGCCCATCCGGCCCTCCCTCGCCGCGCCGCCCCTGTCGCCCGTGTTGCCATCCCACCTATTCCACCGTCATGCGGAGCGCTGCCGCGGCTGCCACCGGGCCCAGCGCCAGCGCGCCCACCAGCCCGCCCGCCAGGATCGACAGGTTCGCACGCACCCCGATGTCGAGCACGGCCCCTTCGACCGCGCCCACACCGAATATGAGAACAGGAACATAGAGCGGCAAGACCAGAAGCGCGATCAGCGCGCCCCCGCGCCGCAGGCCCACGGTGAGCGCCGCCCCCACGGCGCCGATCAGGCTGAGGATCGGCGTGCCTAGCACGAGCGACACGATCAGGATGACGAGGCCGTCCGTGCTCATGTTCAACAGGAGCGCCAGAATCGGCGCGGCGGCGGCGAGCGGGAGCCCGGTCGTGAGCCAGTGCGCGACCGTCTTGGCCAGAACGACGAACTCCAGCGGAAGCGTGCCGAGCATCAACTGTTCGAGGCTGCCGTCCTCGTGGTCGGCGACGAAAAGACGATCCAGTGAGAGCAGCGCCGCGAGCAGCGCCGCGACCCAAACGGCGCCGGGCGCGATGCGGCTGAGCAGGCCAAGCTCCGGCCCGATGCCGAGGGGAAAGAGCGTCACCGCGATGACGAAGAAGACCACGGCCATCAGGGAGCCGATGCCGCCCCGCACGGCGAGCGTCAACTCGCGACCGATGAGCCGGAGGAACACGCCTACCACTCTTCCTCCTCCGGCCGATGGCCTTGGCCAGCCAGGAGTTCGGCGGCCGATACCGCGTGCTGGCCGAGGTCGAGACGCTGGGCGCCGCCCGGCGCGATCTCCCCATGCGTGGCCACGATCGTCATGCCGCCGCCCGCCCGGTGCGCGGCGATCATGGCCTCGACGCGAGCGGCCGCATCGGCGTCGAGCGTGACGGTCGGCTCGTCCAGCAGCCAGAGCGGCGCGGGCGTTGCCAGCACGCGGGCGAGCGCGAGCCGCCGCTTCTGCCCGGCCGAGAGATAGCGTCCGAAAACGTCGGCGAGGTCCTCGATACCGAGCGCTGCGAGCGCTTCGGGTGCGGCCCGCGCGGCACCCCTGAACCGGGCCCAGCCGTCCAGGTTCTCGGCCACCGTGAGCGTCGGCTTCACGGCATCGAGGTGGCCCACGTAGTGCAGCCGGCCGCGATGGGCGGCCCAGTTCTCGTCGATGGGCGCGCTGTCCCACTCCAGCGTTCCGTCTGCCCGCTTCAGGAGACCGGCGAGGATTCGGAGCAGGCTCGACTTGCCCGCGCCGTTGGGCCCGACGAGCGCGAGCGCGCCGCCCCGCTCCAGGCGAAACGAGACCCCGGAGAAGACCGGGCGCTCCCCGCGGATGCAGGCCACATCGTGCGCCTCGAAGCAGGCGGGGGACGACGTGAGCCGTGACGCTGATGAGGTATGAGGGCTTGCCGGGCCGGGAATCTTGCACCCCTCTCCGGTCGAGCCTAGAAGGTCCGGGAACGCCAAGCCTATCGGCGGCGCGCGCGGCCGGCAAGAAACCGTGCGCAGCGCAGCGCGAAGGCGCCAGGCGCCGGTTCGGAAGAGGGGGCAGCACGTTGATCGCCTTGGGACAAGACACCCTGCGCACCCGCCGCACGCTCAGCGTGGGCGGGAGTTCGTACGACTACTTCAGCCTGCCGGCGGCGGGCGAGGCCGGCCTCGGCGACATCGCCCGCCTGCCGTTCTCCCTCAAGGTCCTGCTCGAGAACCTGCTCCGCTTCGAGGATGGCCGCAGCGTCAGCGTGGAGGATGTCCGCGCGGTGGCGGGCTGGCTGAACGAGGGACGAGGGGGGCGGGAGATCGCCTACCGGCCTGCCCGCGTGCTCATGCAGGACTTCACCGGCGTGCCGGCGGTGGTCGACCTCGCAGCCATGCGGGCGGCCATGACGGCGCTCGGCGGCGATGCCAGCCGCATCAATCCCCTTTCGCCGGTCGATCTCGTCATCGACCACTCGGTGATGGTGGATCACTTCGGCACGACCCAGGCCTTCGGGCAGAACGTCTCGCTGGAGATGGCACGAAACGGCGAGCGCTACGCCTTCCTCCGCTGGGGCCAGCAGGCCTTCGAGAACTTCCGCGTCGTGCCGCCGGGCACCGGAATCTGCCATCAGGTCAACCTGGAATACCTCGCGCAAGTGGTGTGGACCGACGAGGCGGACGGGGCCGCCATCGCCTATCCCGACACCCTGGTCGGCACCGACAGCCACACGACGATGGTCAACGGCCTTGCCGTTCTCGGCTGGGGCGTGGGCGGGATCGAGGCCGAGGCCGCGATGCTGGGGCAGCCGATCTCCATGCTGCTGCCGGACGTGATCGGCTTCAGGCTTTCCGGCCGGCTGCGCGAAGGGGCGACGGCGACCGATCTGGTGCTCACCGTGACGCAGATGCTGCGCGCGCATGGCGTGGTGGGCAAGTTCGTGGAGTTCTTCGGGCCGGGGCTCGACGACCTCGGGCTCGCGGACCGCGCCACCATCGCCAACATGGCGCCCGAATACGGCGCGACCTGCGGGTTCTTCCCCATCGACCGCGAGACCATCAACTATCTCACCGGGAGCGCCCGCGATCCCGACCGCGTGGCGCTCGTCGAGGCCTACGCCAGGGCACAGGGCATGTGGCGCGAGGCCAGCACGCCGGACCCGGCGTTCACCGACACGCTTGAGCTGGATCTGGGTGCGGTCGAGCCCAGCATCGCCGGGCCGAAGCGGCCGCAGGATAAGATCCGGCTCTCCGACGCCAAGACGTCCTTTGCCGGCACGCTGGAGACGACCTTCGGCGTGCCGGACGAGGCGGGAGCCACGCGCGTGCCGGTCGAGGGCGCCGACTACCATCTCAGGCATGGCGACGTCGTGATCGCCGCCATCACGAGCTGCACCAACACGTCCAACCCGAGCGTGATGGTGGGCGCCGGGCTGCTGGCGCGCAACGCGGCGGCCCGGGGCCTGAGCGTCAAGCCCTGGGTCAAGACCTCGCTCGCGCCGGGCTCCAAGGTGGTCTCGGACTATCTCGCGAGAGCCGGCCTGCAGGAGGATCTCGACAGGCTGGGTTTCAACCTCGTGGGCTACGGGTGCACCACCTGCATCGGCAACTCGGGGCCGCTCACGCCACCGATAGCCGACGCGGTCGAGAGCGGCGACCTCGTGGTCTGCTCCGTGCTCTCGGGCAACCGCAACTTCGAGGGCCGCATCAGCCCGCACGTGAAGGCGAACTACCTGGCCTCGCCGCCGCTGGTGGTGGCCTACGCGATCGCGGGCTCCATGACGCGCGATCTCAGCGCGGAGCCGCTCGGCACCGGGCGGGACGGCGAGCCGGTCTACCTGCGCGACATCTGGCCGACGGCGGCGGAGATACGCGACACCGTGCAGAGCGCGATCACGCCCGAGATGTTCCGCGAGCGCTACGGCGATGTCTTCACCGGCGACGACGACTGGCGCGCCATCGAAGCGCCTGCCGGGCAGACCTACGCCTGGGACGCCGGCAGCACCTACGTGCAGCACCCGCCCTATTTCCAGGGCATGGCGGCGGAGCCGCAGACGCCGGAGGACATCCGGGGCGCGCGCATCCTCTGCCTGCTGGGCGACACCATCACCACCGACCACATCTCGCCGGCCGGCGCCATCGGCGCAGAAACACCCGGCGGCGCCTACCTGCTCGAGCGCCAGATCGCGCGCCGGGACTTCAACTCCTACGGCGCGCGGCGCGGCAACCACGACGTGATGATGCGGGGCACGTTTGCCAACATTCGCATCCGCAACGAGCTTGCGCCCGGCACCGAGGGCGGCATCACCCGTCACATGCCGGGCGGCACGGAGATGCCGGTGTACGACGCGGCCATGGCCTACCAGGCCGAAGGCGTGCCGCTCGTGGTGTTTGCGGGCAAGGAGTACGGCACCGGCTCGTCGCGCGACTGGGCAGCCAAGGGCACGCGCTTGCTCGGCGTGCGCGCCGTCATCGCCGAGAGCTTCGAGCGCATCCACCGCTCGAACCTGGTGGGAATGGGCGTGCTGCCGCTGGAGTTCACCGAGGGCGCGACGCGGAAGAGCCTGGGGCTGGACGGCAGCGAGCGGATCGACCTGGAAGGCATCGCCGGCGGCATCACGCCCCGCATGACCGTGACCTGCCGCATTCGCCGTGCCGACGGGCCCGTGCAGGAGGTTCCGCTCCGCTGCCGGATCGATACCGCCGACGAGGCCGACTACTACCGCCACGGCGGCATCCTGCACTACGTGCTGCGAGGCCTCGCCAAGGCGGCGTGAAGGATAATCCGACCTTACCGGATCGCGGCGGTCCGAAAGGACTCCCACCTCCCCCTGTCCCCCTCCTCCCGGGAGGAGGGGGAACGAAGGCGGCGCCGACCGCACTCCCTCTCCTCCCCGGCGGGGAGGAGAGGGCCGGGGTGAGGTGGGGGTTTTTCGGGCCACCCTGCAAACGAGCGAGAACGTGGGGCGACCGGATGCGATCCAGTCCGGTTGTATCGAGCTACGGGTGCCTGAGGGCCGGCCGCTATTCGGCGGCGCGGTCGGCCGTGGATTCGGCTGTCGGCTCGCCCAGCATGTCAAGGGCGAGCGCGCGGAGCCTGTGCTTCTGCACCTTGCCGCTGGCGGTCATGGGGAAGGCGTCCACCGGCAGCACGTGGCGCGGAATCTTGAAGCTCGCGATCCGGCCCTTGCAGTAGGCGGCGACCTCGTCGCTCGTGACTGACTCGCCCGGCACCGTGACGACGAAGGCCACGGCGACCTCGGCGAGGCGCGGGTCCGGGTAGCCCACCACCGCCACTTGGTCGATGGCCTCATGGGCCATGAGGAAGGCCTCGACCTCCGCCGGCGACACGTTCTCGCCACCGACCTTGAGCTGGTCCTTGAAGCGGCCGACGAAGCGGATGTGCCCGTCCGCACGGAGCAGCGCCGTGTCGCCGGTGTGCAGCCAGCCGTCGGCATCGATCGCCTCCGCGGTCTCCTCGGGCTTCCTGTAGTAGCCTTGCGTGATCATGTAGCCGCGGATCAGCAGCTCGCCTTCCGCGCCGGCGGCGACCTCCCGCCCGGTCTCTGGGTCCACGACCTTGATCTCGAAACCGGGCGCCGGGAAGCCCGAGGCGTCCGAGCGCTGCTCGGGCGTCGAGTTGCCGAAGGACATGGTGGCGAAGGTGAAGGTCTCGGTCATGCCCCAGCCGGTGAAGGTGGGCACCATCTCGGCCTGCACGCGCCGGGCGATGCGCGCGGAACTCGTCATGCCCGACGGGAAGGTGCCGAAGCGGAGGCTCGAGATGTCGCGCGGCGTGCGCGCGAGCGAGTCGAGATACTCCTTGTAATGGGTGTCGAAACCGTGGGTGATGGTGCCCTTCTCGGTCTCGACGAGGCGCATGCACTCGTCGGCGTCGAAGCGATCCAGCAGCACGTGTTTGGCGCCTGCGATCACCGCGATCAGCCCGGCCTCGCTGAAACCGTACATGTGGAAGAGGGGCAGCGGGTTGACGATCACGTCCTCGAAGGTGAGGCCGATGCGGTTGGCGCGCTCGCGCATGTTGCGGATCATCACGTGGGTGTGGAGCACGCCCTTGGGATGGCCGGTGGTGCCCGAGGTGTAGCCGATCATCACCGGCGCGTCGGGATCGACCGCGCGCGCCCGGGCGGCGAGCGCGGCATCGCTTATCGCCTCGCTGCCGGCGAGCATCGCCTCCCAGCCCAGCGTGCCCGGCACGTGGTTCTCGCCGACCACGACCAGGCGGCGGAGACGCGGGAAGCCCTCGATGTCCACCGCGCGCGGGTCCTGCGCCGCGAGTTCCGGCAGCACGTCCGCCAGCATGGCCGCGTAGTCGACGGGGCCGGAGCGGTCGATGCTGATCCAGGTGCCGCTGTCGGACTGGCGCACCGTGTAGGCTACGTCGTCGGTACGGTAGCGGGTGTTGAGCGGCACCAGCACGGCGCCGATCCTGGCGATGGCGAATGTGAGGAACAGCCATTCCGGCCGGTTGTTCATCCAGAGCGCGACGTGCTCGCCCGTCTCCACGCCGAGCGCCATCAACCCCTTGGCGACCCGGTCCACCTCCCGGTCCAGCTCCCGGTAGGTCCAGCGCTTGCCGTCGCAGACCAGCGCCTCCCGCGCGCCCCAGCGCCGGGCCGCCTCCGCCGGCAAGTCGCCCAGCCGCTCCTTCGGGTACCACTCGGGCATGGTCCTCGCCCTCAGCTCCGCAGCCTCTCGCCCGCCGAATCGTAGAAGGGCGTGAGAGAGACCGTCGCGGGCACACGCTCGCCGGCGATATCCACCTCGTAGGCACCCTCGTCGAGCGTCCGCCACGCGCGCGGCCGCGCGCTCTCGAGATAGCCCATGCCGACCGGGCGCTCGAACTGGTAGCCGAACGCCGCAGACGTGATGCGGCCCACGACCTCGTCGTCGAGGTAGATCGTCTCGTCGTGGAACATGAAGGGCTCGGGCGCACCCAGCATCACGTGAACCAGGCGCTGGGTGAGCCCGTCGGCGCGCTGGCGCTCCAGGGCTGCGCGGCCGATGAAGTCGCTCTCCTTCCTGAACGAGACGGCGAAGCCGAGGCCGGCTTCCAGCGGGGTCTCGGCCTGGGTGATGTCGTGGCCCCAGTGGCGGTAGCCCTTCTCCATCCGAAGCGAATCCATCGCGTGGATGCCGCAGAGTCTCACGCCGAGGTCGGCGCCGGCCTCCATCAGCCGGTCGAAGATCGGCACGACATACTCGGTGGCGATGTGCAGCTCCCAGCCCAGCTCACCCACGTAGGAAACGCGCATCGCCCTGGCGTGTGCGTAGCCGATGTCGATGTCCTGGAAGGTGCCGAAGGGGAAGGCTTCGTTGGCGAGGTCGGCATCGCTGACGCGGCTCAGCAATGTTCTCGCGTGCGGGCCCATCACCGCGAGCACGCCGGAGCCCGAGGTCACGTCGGTGAGATAGACCCGGGCGCCCTCGCTCAGGTTGCGCTCGATCCAGGTGAGGTCGCGGGTCTGCGAGGCCGCCGACGTCACCACGAGATAGCGATCTTCGGCAAGCCGCGTGACGGTGAGGTCCGCCTCGATCCCGCCCCGCCCGTTGAGAAGCTGCGTGTAGACGACCTTGCCGGCCGGCACGGCGACGTTGTTGGCGCAGAGCCGTTGCAGCTCGCGCTCCGCATCCGGGCCCTGGACCAGGTACTTGGCGAAGAAGCTCATGTCGAGGATGCCGACGGCGTTGCGCACGGCACCGTGCTCGTCGCGCACGCAGTCGTGCCAGTTCTGCCTGCCCCAGGCGTATTCGTACGCCGGCTTCACGCCATCGGGGGCGAACCAGTTGGCGCGCTCCCACCCGGCAGCCTCGCCGAAACAGGCGTTGTGGGCTGCGAGGCGTGCGTGCAGCGGGCTGAGCCGCACCGGGCGCGCGGTCTCCACCTGCCGATGCGGCCAGTGCATCTGGAAGAGCAGGCCGAGGCTTTCCCGCGTGCGGTCGACCAGGTAGCGGCGGTTGTTCTGGAAGCCGGCGAAGCGCGAGATGTCGAGCTCGGCCAGGTCCACCGTCGGCTGACCCTCGACGATCCACTCGGACATCACCTTGCCGGCGCCGGCTGCGCTGAGAATCCCCTGGCTGTTGAAACCGGCGGCGACGAAGAAGCGGGCCAGCTCGGGCGCCTCGCCGAGCACGAACTTGTTGTCCGGCGTGAAGCTCTCGGGCCCGTTCATGAACTGGCGGATGGGCGCCTGCTCGAGCACCGGCAGCAGCTCGATCGCGTTGGTCATCGGCAGCTCGAAATGGTCCCAGTCCTCCGCCAGCTCGACGAACTCGGCGCCGGCGGGCAGGTTCTCCAGCGGCAGCGGCTTGCACACCGGCTCGAAAGAGCCGACGAGCAGGCGGCCCGCATCCTCCTTCACGTAGATGTAGCCATCGGTGTCGCGGATGATCGGCGCGTCGGGGGAGAGGCCCTCGATCGGGTCGGTGACGACGTACATGTGCTCGGCCGCATAGAGCGGCACGCTCACCCCTGCCATCAGCCCGATCTCGCGGGCCCAGACGCCGCCGCAGTTGACGACGGTCTCACAGGCGATCGTGCCGGCCTCGGTACGCACGCCCGAGACCGCGCCGTTCCTGCGCTCGAAGCCCGTGACGGCCGTCTCCTCGACGATGCGCGCACCGCCGGCGCGCGCGCCCTTGGCGAGCGCCATCGCGGTATCGACGGGATTGGTCTGGCCATCGCCGGGGATGTAGATCGCGCCCTTGATCCGCGAGACGTCTACTTGCGGATAGAGCGTCTTCACCTCGTTCAGCCCGATCTCGTGGGCCTCGACGCCGAAGCAGTCGCCGAGCGCGGCCATGCGCCTGATCTCGGTGAGCCGTTCTTCGGTCCGCGCGATGGGCAGGCTGCCCTTGCGGCGAAAGCCCGTCGCCTGACCCGTCTCGGCCTCCAGCGACGCGTAGAGGCCAACGGCATAGCGTGCAAGCTCGGTCAGCGTGGACGTCGCGCGAAGCTGGTTGATGAGGCCGGCGGCGTGCCACGACGTGCCGCCGGTGAGGTGCCCGCGCTCGAGCAGGACGACGTCCCGCCGCCCGAGCCCGGTCAGATGATAGGCGATGCTGCAGCCAATGATGCCGCCGCCGACGATCACCACCTCTGCCTGGGTGGGCAAGCCCTCCGTCATCGCTCCGTGGCCCGCATGGAACCTCCCCAATCGCGTCTTGCCGTGCCGTTTCCGGATTCCCTAGCACGCGCTCGCCCGGCGGAAAACGGGGTGCGGCGGGGCGGGCGCAGCGCGGGCCGTCAGCGGCCGTGGCAGGGTTTGCATTCCCGCGGCGCTCTTCGCATAGTGCGCGCCAACCGGGGTGGACCCGGCGATCGAACACCCGAAAGGAGAGGGAGACAATGGCAGTCAGCGCGGGCGACAAGGTGCCGTCGGTAAACTTCAAGATGTTGACGGCGGACGGGCTCACGGACGTATCGAGCGACGACTACTTCGGCGGCAAGAAGACTGCGCTCTTCGCCGTCCCCGGCGCATTCACGCCGACCTGCTCGGCCAAGCACGTGCCGAGCTTCCTGGC
>JAPPMY010000129.1 GCA_028818855.1 Rhodospirillales bacterium | reverse complement strand
CCGCGAGGGCGGGCGCACCGTCGGCGCCGGCGTCGTCGCCAAAATCGTGGAATAGACCAGAGCGGGCAGGGGAAGGGGCCGGGAAGCCACAATGGCCATCGACAGCCAGAATATCAGGATCCGCCTCAAGGCGTTCGATCACCGTGTGCTCGACGCGTCTACGAGCGAGATCGTGAACACGGCCAAGCGTACCGGCGCCCAGGTTCGCGGACCCATTCCGCTGCCGACCAGGATCGAGAAGTACACGGTGCTTCGCTCGCCTCACATCGACAAGAAGTCGCGCGAGCAGTTCGAGATCCGCACGCACAAGCGGCTGCTCGACATCGTCGATCCCACGCCGCAGACCGTGGACGCGCTGATGAAGCTCGACCTCGCCGCAGGCGTCGACGTCGAGATCAGGCTGTAGGAGGGCGTCATGGCGGGCCAGGCGGCAGAACGCAGGCGCACGGGCGTGATCACCGAGAAGCTCGGCATGTCGCGCGTCTTCAACGACGCCGGCGAGCACGTGCCGGTGACCGTGCTGCGCGTGGAGGGCTGCCAGGTCATCGCCCAGCGGACCCAGGATCAGGGCGGCTACGTGGCGCTCCAGCTCGGCGCTGGCGGCGTGAAGGTCAAGAACACGTCCCGCGCCCGGCGCGGCCACTTCGCGAAGGCGCGGATCGAGCCCAAGCGCCACCTGTTCGAGTTCCGCGTGAGCGAGGATGCGCTGGTGGACGTCGGCGCCACGCTCGCCGCCGACCACTTCGCCGCCGGCCAGTTCGTCGATGCGGTCGGCACGTCCATCGGCAAGGGCTTCGCCGGCGGCATGAAGCGGCACAATTTCAGCGGCCTGCGCGCGAGCCACGGCGTTTCCGTCTCGCACCGCGCCCACGGCTCGACCGGCCAGTGCCAGGACCCGGGCAAGGTGTTCAAGGGCAAGAAGATGGCGGGCCAGCTGGGGAACGCGCGTGCGACCGTGCAGAACCTCGAGGTCGTGGCGACGGATGCGGCGCGCGGCCTCATCATGGTGAAGGGCGGCGTGCCCGGCCCGAAGGGCGGCGTCGTGTTGCTGTCGGATGCGAAGAAGCGCCGCCTGCCGGACGACGTTCCCTTCCCGGCAGGGCTCCTGGCCGAGCCGGAGCCGGAGCCTGAAGCGGCCGAAGAGGCCGAGCCCGAGGCCGAAGAGGGCGCTCTGCCCGAAGCTGACGACGCAGACGAGAGCGGCGAGGAGGAGTCCTCGTGAAGGTCGACGTCATCGATTTCGACGCGAAGAAGGTCGGCAAGATCGAGCTTGCCGACGAGGTCTTCGGCGCGGCCGTGCGGCCAGACCTGATGCACCGCACCGTGCGCTGGCAGCTCGCCAAGCGGCGGGCGGGCACGCACAAGACCAAGTCGGTCGCCGAGATCAGAGGCTCCACGCGCAAGCCCTTCAAGCAGAAGGGTACGGGCCGCGCCCGCGCGGGCTCGCGCCGGGCGCCGCACCACCGGGGCGGCGTGGCGCAGTTCGGCCCCGTGCTGCGCGATCACGCGCACAAGCTGCCGAAGAAGGTCCGCAGGCTCGCGCTCAAGTCCGCGCTCTCCAGCAAGCAGGCCGACGGCAAGCTCGCGATCGTCGATTCCCTCGACCTCGGCTCGGCCAGGACCCGCGTGCTTGCCGAGCGGCTCGCCGGCCTCGGCTGGTCGTCGGCGCTGGTGATCGACGGCGACGAGATCGATGCCGGCTTCGCCCGGGCGGCGCGCAACCTGACCGGGATTCAGGTGCTCCCCCAGCTCGGCGCCAATGTCTACGACATCCTGCGCCGCGATCGCCTGGTGCTGACCCGCAAGGCGGCGGAAGACCTGCAGGCGCGGCTGACATGAGCACGGAACCCAAAGAGCGCTGGTACGACACGATCCTCGGCCCCGTGGTGACCGAGAAGTCGACGCAGGGCTCGGAGAACAACCAGGTCACCTTCAGGGTGCGCACCGACGCGACCAAGCCTCAGATCAAGGAGGCCGTCGAGGGCCTGTTCGAGGTCAAGGTGAGGAAGGTCAATACGAGCATCGTCAAGGGCAAGGTCAAGCGCAGCCGCCGCGGCCGGCCCGGCAAGCGCTCGGACTGGAAGAAGGCAACGGTGTCGCTCGGCGAGGGCGATACCATCGACGTGATGACCGGGCTCTAGGCAATGGCACTCAAGCACTACAAGCCGACCACGCCGGGGCGCCGCCAGCTCGTGCTGGTGGACCGCTCCGACCTCTGGAAGGGAAAGCCGGTCAAGCAGCTCACCGAGGGGCTGAGCCAGAAGGGCGGGCGCAACAGCGATGGCCGCATCACCATGCGCCACCGCGGCGGGGGCCACAAGCGCCGCTACCGCACGGTCGACTTCAAGCGCCGCAAGTTCGACGTGCCGGCGACGGTGGAGCGGCTGGAATACGACCCCAACCGCTCGGCCTTCATCGCGCTGGTCCGCTACGAGGACGGCGAGCAGGCCTACATCCTGGCCCCGCAGCGGGTCTCGCCGGGCGACAAGGTGGTCTCCGGCGAGCGCTGCGACATCAAGCCCGGTAACGCGATGCCGATGAGCAACATCCCTGTCGGCACCATCATCCACAACGTCGAGATGAAGCCGGGGAAGGGCGGCCAGATCGCGCGCTCCGCCGGCAACTACGTGCAGCTGGTCGGCAAGGATCAGGGCTACGCCCAGCTCAGGCTGCCGTCGGGCGAGCAGCGTATCGTCCATGGCCGATGTATGGCCACCATCGGCGCAGTCTCCAACCCCGACAACCAGAACACCAATCAGGGCAAGGCCGGCCGCATGCGCTGGAAGGGCCGCCGGCCCTCGGTGCGCGGCGTCGCCATGAACCCGGTCGACCATCCCCACGGCGGCGGCGAGGGCAAGTCCTCGGGCGGGCGGCATCCGGTCACCCCCTGGGGCGTGCCGACCAAGGGGAAGCGCACGCGCAGCAACAAGCGAACCGACCGCTTCATCATGCGGCGTCGGGGCAAGAAATAGGGCGGGGGACGAGCGATGTCGCGTTCCGTATGGAAGGGCCCCTTCGTCGACGGCTATCTGCTCAAGAAGGCCGAGCAGGCGCGGGCGAGCGGGCGGAAGGACATCATCCGCACGTGGTCGCGGCGCTCCACCATCCTGCCGCAGTTCGTCGGCCTCACCTTCGGCGTCTACAACGGGCGCAAGTTCCTGCCCGTGCTGGTGAACGAAAACATGGTCGGCCACAAGTTCGGCGAGTTCTCGCCGACGCGGGTCTTCCACGGCCATGCCGGCGACAAGAGAGCGCGGCGGGGCTGAACATGGGCAAGATGGCACGGCCCCGGCAGCTGGGCGAGACGGAAGCCCAGGCCAAGATCCGGAACCTCCGGATCAGCCCGCAGAAGCTCGGCCTGGTGACCGCCACCATCCGCGGCCGCCCGGTGGACGAGGCGCTGATCACGCTGGCCAACTCGCGCCGGCGCATCGCGGGCGACGTGCGCAAGTGCCTGCAGTCGGCGATCGCGAACGCCGAGAACAATCACGAGCTCGATGTGGACCGGCTCTTCGTCGCCGAGGCGATGGTGGGCAAGGGTCTGGTGATGAAGCGCTGGCGGCCGAGAGCCCGCGGGCGGGTCGGGCGCATCATGAAGCCGTTCAGCCACCTCACCATCGTGGTGCGCGAACGCGCGAAGGGGGCCTGATGGGTCAGAAGGTCAATCCCGTCGGGCTGCGCCTCGGCATCAACCGCACCTGGGATTCGCGCTGGTACGCCGATGACGAGTATGCCCAGATGCTGCACGAGGATCTGCAGATCCGGCAGTTCCTGTTCAAGCGGCTGAACCAGGCGGGCATCGGGCGCATCGTCATCGAGCGGCCGGCCAAGAAGGCGCGCATCACCATTCACACCGCGCGCCCCGGCGTCGTGATCGGCAAGAAGGGCGCGGACATTGAGCGGCTGCGGACCGACATCACCTCGATGACGGGGAGCGACGTCCACCTGAACATCGTCGAGATCCGCAAGCCCGAGATCGAGGCCAAGCTGGTGGCCGAGAACATCGCCCAGCAGCTCGTGCGACGCGTCGCGTTCCGCCGGGCCATGAAGCGGGCGGTGCAGTCCGCGATCAGGCTTGGCGCGCAGGGCATCCGCATCAACTGCGGCGGCCGCCTCGGCGGGGCCGAGATCGCGCGGACCGAGTGGTATCGCGAAGGCCGGGTGCCGCTCCACACGCTCCGGGCCGACGTGGACTTCGGGCTCGCCACGGCGCGCACGGCCTACGGCACCTGCGGCGTCAAGGTCTGGGTGTTCAAGGGCGAGATCATGGCGCACGACCCCATGGCGCAGGACAAGCGCGCCATGGAGCAGGCGACGCCGCGCTAGGGCGGGGAGCGGAGCCGGATCATGCAGCAGCCGAAGTCCACCAAGTACCGCAAGGCCCACAAGGGCCGTATCCACGGCGCGGCCAAGGGCGGCACGCAGCTCAATTTCGGCGCCTACGGGCTGAAGGCGATCACGCCCGGCCGCATCACGGCGCGCGAGATCGAGGCGGGCCGGCGCACCATCACGCGGCACATGAAGCGGGCCGGCAAGATCTGGATCCGCGTCTTCCCCGACGTGCCCGTCTCGACCAAGCCCGCCGAGGTGCGGATGGGCAAGGGCAAGGGCTCGCCGGAATACTGGGTGGCGCGGGTCAAGCCCGGACGCGTCATGTTCGAGGTCGACGGTGTGCCCCGCGCGGTGGCGGAAGAGGCGTTCCGCCGCGCGTCGGCCAAGTTCAGGGTGCAGACCAAGGTGATCACGCGGCTGGGTGAGGGGGCGTCGTGATGAACGGCGTGGAGATCCGCCTCAAGACCGACGACGAGCTGCAGACCATGCTGCTCGCGCTGAAGAGGGAGGCGTTCAACCTGCGCTTCCAGCGGGCGTCGGGCCAGCTGGAGAATACCGCGCGCATGCGCGCCGTCAGGCGCGACGTGGCCCGCATCAAGACGATCGTTGCCGAGCGCAGGCGCGCTGCCGGCGGCGCGGCCTGAAGGTGAGAGCGATGGGTGAAGGAGGGCTGACATGCCGCGCCGTGTGATGCGAGGCACCGTGGTCGGCGACAAGGCGGACAAGACCGTCATCGTGCGCATCGACCGCCGGGTCATGCACCCGCTCTACAAGAAGGTCGTGCGCCGGTCGAAGCGCTATGCCGCGCACGACGACGGCAACAGGCACAAGGTCGGCGATATCGTGCAGATTCGCGAATGTGCCCCCATCTCCAAGCGCAAGCGCTGGATCGTGCTCGACGATGCCGGCGCCGAGCAGCGCTGAGCGTCGCGGTTAGCCAGCGGAAGGGTCGGTCGCCATGATTCAGATGCAGACGAATCTGGACGTCGCCGACAATTCCGGTGCGAGGCGCGTGCAGTGCGTGAAGGTGCTGGGCGGGTCCAAGCGCAAGACCGCCTCGGTCGGCGATACCATCGTCGTCACCGTGAAGGAGGCGATCCCGCGCGGCAAGGTGCGCAAGGGCGAGCTGCACCGCGCCGTCATCGTGCGCACCGCGAAGGAGATCCGCCGGCCCGACGGCAGCGCCATCCGCTTCGACCGCAACGCAGCCGTGCTCATCACCGCGCAGGGAGAGCCGATCGGGACCCGCATCTTCGGGCCGGTGACCCGCGAGCTCCGTCAGCGCCAGTACATGAAGATCATCTCACTCGCGCCCGAGGTGCTGTAGGCCGCCATGCGCAAGCGAAAGATACGCAAGGATGACGAGGTCATCGTCCTCACCGGGCGGGACAAGGGCAAGCGCGGCGCCGTGCTCAGGGTCGTGACCAGGACCGACCGCGTGCTCGTCGAGGGCGTCAACGTGACCAAGCGCCACGTCAAGCCGACACAGGCCGACCCGCAGGGCGGCATTGTCGAGCGCGAGGCACCGGTCCATATCTCGAACGTGGCGCTGATCGATCCCGAAAGCGACCGGCCCACCCGCGTTCGCTACAAGACGCTCGAGGACGGGCGCAAGGTGCGCGTCGCGGCCCGCTCGGGGGAAGTGATCGATGTCTGAGACCAAGGGCAGGTCGAACGCCGAATCCAGGGAGCCGAGCCGGCTCAAGCTGCTCTACGAGAGCGAGATCAGGCCGCAGCTCATGGAGCAGTTCGGCTACACCAATCGCATGCAGGCGCCCAGGCTCGAGAAGATCGTGCTGAACATGGGCGTGGGCGAGGGCGCGACCGACGGCAAGAAGATCGACGCCGCGGTTCAGGACATGACCCTGATCGCGGGCCAGAGGCCGATCATCACCAAGGCGCGCAAGTCCGTGGCCGCGTTCAAGGTGCGCACAGGGATGCAGGTGGGCTGCAAGACGACGCTCCGGCGGGAGAGGATGTACGAGTTCCTCGACCGGCTGATCACCATCGCGCTGCCTCGGGTACGCGACTTTCGCGGGCTCTCCGGGCGCGCCTTCGACGGCCGGGGCAACTACGCCCTCGGCCTCAAGGAGCAGATCGTCTTTCCGGAAATCGACTACGACAAGGTCGATCAGGTGCGGGGGATGAACGTCGTCATTTGCACGACGGCAAGGACCGATGACGAGGGCCGTGCGCTGCTTGCCGGCTTTCAGATGCCGTTCGTCGGCCAGTGAGCGCGGAGGGGCCAGGCTGAGAGATGGCGAAGAAGAGCACGATCGAGAAGAACAAGCGGCGCCAGCAGATGGCGAAGCGGGACGCGGCCAAGCGGGCGGACCTGCGCGCCATCGTGCGCGATCGCTCGCGCCCGGCGGAGGAGCGCTTCGCGGCGCAGCTCAAGCTGGCGGAGCTGCCGCGCAATGGCGCGCAGGTGCGGGTGCGGAACCGCTGCGGGCTCACCGGCCGGCCGCGCGGCACCTATCGCAAGTTCGGGCTGTCGCGCATCGCGCTGCGGGAGCTGGCTTCCGCCGGCCAGGTGCCCGGCATGGTGAAATCGAGCTGGTGAGGCTGACGCCATGATGACCGATCCCCTGGCGGACATGCTGACCCGCATTCGCAACGGGCTGCGGGCGCGCAAGTCCTCCGTCATGACGCCCGCATCCAGGCTGCGCGGCTCCGTGCTCGACGTCCTCGAGCGGGAGGGCTACATCCGGGGCTACGCGGCAGCGGAGTCGGACACCGGCAAGCCCGCGTTCTCTATCGAGCTGAAGTACCACGAAGGCCAGCCGGTGATCGCCGAGCTGCACCGGGTCTCGAAGCCGGGCCGCCGGGTCTATTCGGGCATCAAGGACCTGCCCAAGCACTATGGCGGGCTCGGGATCTCCATTCTTTCGACGCCGCGCGGCGTGCTCTCCGACAACGAGGCGCGCAAGCAGAATGTCGGCGGCGAAGTGCTCTGCCGGGTGTTCTGAGATGTCTCGTGTCGGCAGGAACCCGGTCGCAATTCCGGAGGGCGTCGAGGTCTCCATCGACGGCGCGGCGGTGAGCGTGAGCGGCAAGCTCGGCAGCCTCGCCGCCACGGTCGCGCCGGAGGTGGACGCCGTGCTGGCCGACGGCTCCGTCGTGGTCACGCCCAGGGGTGAGACCAAGCGCGCGCGCCAGATGTGGGGGCTGACCCGGAGCGTCATCAACAACATGGTCGTGGGCGTGAGCCAGGGCTTCCACAAGGACTTGCAGATCGAGGGCGTCGGCTACCGCGCTGCGGTCGAGGGCCGCACGCTCACGCTCGATCTCGGCTACAGCCACAGGGTCCGCTATCCCATTCCCGATGGCATCGAGATCACGTGCGAACGGCCGACGGCGATCAGGGTCGCCGGCTACGACCGCCAGGCGGTCGGCCAGGTCGCCGCCGAGATTCGTGCCTTCCGCAAGCCCGAGCCCTACAAGGGCAAGGGCATCCGCTATGTCGGCGAGTACGTCCGGCGCAAGGAGGGCAAGAAGAAGTAGCGATGAGCAGGACCGACTTCAATAAGCGCAAGCAACGGGTGCGGTTCAGGCTGCAGGCTGCCGCCGGCGGCAGGCCGCGGCTCTCGGTCTTCCGCTCCAACCGCCACATTTACGCCCAACTCATTGACGATAGAGAGGGCAGGACAGTAGCCGCGGCCTCGACGGTGGAAAGCGCGCTGCGCAGCACCAGCGGGGCGGACCGCGAAGCCGCAGGGCGCGTCGGCGCGCTCATCGCCGAGCGCGCGCTGGCGGCCGGTCACAAGGAGGTCGTCTTCGACCGCGGCGGATACCAGTATCACGGGCGCGTGAAGGCGCTCGCCGAGGCAGCCCGCGAAGGCGGCCTCTCTTTCTAGGGGAAGGGCCCGGTATGGCACGACCATCCATGGATCGGGATCGGGATCGCGGCGGCCGCGGGCGCGACCGCGACCGCGATGAACCCGAGCTGCTCGACAAGCTGGTCAGCATCAACCGCGTCGCCAAGGTGGTGAAGGGCGGCAGGCGCTTCGGCTTCTCGGCGCTCGTCGTCGTCGGCGACCAGCGCGGGCGCGTGGGCGGCGGCTCGGGCAAGGCGCGGGAGGTGCCGGAGGCGATCCGCAAGGCCACGGAGCAGGCCAGGCGGCGCATGGTCCGCGTGCCGCTTCGCGAGGGGCGCACCCTGCACCACGACGTGGAAGGCCGCTTCGGCGCGGGCAAGGTCATCGTTCGCGCAGCGCCGCCCGGCACCGGGATCATCGCGGGCGGGCCCATGCGCGCCGTGTTCGAGATGCTGGGCGTGAAGGACGTCGTCGCCAAGTCGGTCGGCACGTCGAACCCGCAGAACATGGTCAAGGCGACCTTCGACGCGCTCGGGCGCTGCCATTCGCCGCGCGCCGTCGCCGCCAAGCGCAACCGCACGGTGAGCCAGATCTTCGGCCAGGACGAGTCCGCCAAGGAGCGGACGGAGCAGGCGTAGGTCATGGCCGGGAGCAAGGCATCGGCCCGGGTGCGGGTCACCCAGATTGGCAGCCCGATCGGCCGCCCGGCGGATCAGCGCGCGACGCTCGTCGGCCTCGGCCTCAACAAGATGCACCGGAGCCGCGTGCTCGAGGACACGCCCTCCGTGCGCGGCATGATCGACAAGATACCGCACCTCGTGCGGGCCGAGCCGGTGGACGCGGAGGCCGAGTGATGAGGCTGAACGAACTCAGCGACCGTGCCGGCGCGTCCAGGAAGGGCCGCAGGCTCGGCCGCGGCATCGGCTCCGGCCGGGGCAAGACCTCGGGCCGCGGCCACAAGGGCCAGAAGTCGCGCGCCGGCGTCGCCATCAAGGGCTTCGAGGGCGGCCAGATGCCGCTCTACCGGCGCCTGCCGAAGCGGGGCTTCACCAATGCCCGCTTCCGCAAGACCTTCGAGACCGTGAACATCGGCCGCCTGCAGGAGGCGATCGCGCGCGGCCGTCTCGACGCGGGCGCGCCGGTGACCGAGGCGGCGCTCGCTGCCGCCGGGCTCACGCGCGGGCGCCACGGCGTGCGCCTGCTCGCCAAGGGCCGGATCGAGAGCGCGGTCGCCATCGAGGTGACCGGCGCATCGAAGGCGGCCATCGCCGCGGTCGAGGCGGCCGGCGGCTCGGTGACCGTGAGCGGGCTGGCCAAGGCCGACACGCGGCCAGAGGAAACGGCGAAGGACGCCTGACGGACGTGGCTTCGGCTGCCGAACAACTCGCTGCGAACCTCAATTTCGGGGCCTTCGCCAAGGCGAAGGAGCTTCAGAAGCGCCTGCTGTTCACGCTCGGCGCCCTGATCATCTACCGGCTGGGCACGTACATCCCGATCCCCGGCATCGACCCGGTGGTGCTCGACGAGGTGTTCCAGCAGCAGGCCGGCGGCATCCTCGGCATGTTCAACATGTTCGCCGGCGGCGCGCTCGGGCGCATGACGATCTTCGCGCTCAACATCATGCCGTACATCTCGGCGGCCATCATCATCCAGTTGATGACGACCGTCTCGCCGCACCTCGCCCAGCTCAAGAAGGAGGGCGAGGCGGGGCGCAAGAAGATCAACCAGTACACCCGCTACGGCACCGTCTTCCTCGCCGCGTTGCAGGCCTTCGGCATCTCGTCGGGGCTCGAGGGCTACACCGGCCAGAGCGGCGACCTGGTGCTGGATCCCGGCGGCTTCTTCCGCCTCACCACGGTGGTGACGCTGACGGGCGGTACGATCTTCCTGATGTGGCTCGGCGAGCAGATCACCGCCAGAGGAGTCGGCAACGGCATATCGCTCATCATCTTCGCCGGAATTGTGGCGGAGCTGCCGGGCGCGCTCGCAAGCACGCTCGAACTCGGGCGAACGGGCGCGCTGTCCGCCGTCGTGCTCATCGCGCTCTTCGTCATGGCGGTCGCCGTCATCGCCTTCATCGTCTTCATCGAACGGGCGCAGCGGCGAATCGTCGTCCAATACCCCAAGAGACAGGTGGGGCGGCGGATGTTCGGCGGCGAGAGCACCCATCTGCCGTTGAAGGTCAACACCGCCGGCGTGATCCCGCCGATCTTCGCAAGCTCGATCCTGCTGCTGCCGATCACCGCGCTCAGCATCAACGCCGGCACCGGCCCCGACTGGATGATCGCGATCACGAGCTACCTCGGTCGCGGCCAGCCCATCTACATGATCATCTACGCGGCCGCGATCATCTTCTTCACCTTCTTCTACACCTCGGTGGTCTTCAACCCCGAGGACACGGCCGACAATTTGAAGAAGAACGGCGGCTTCATACCCGGAGTCCGTCCAGGCAAGAACACGGCGGAGTACCTCGACTACGTGTTGACCCGGCTCACCTTCTGGGGCGCCATGTATCTCGCCGCCGTGAGCCTCCTGCCCGAGCTGCTGATCTCGCAGTACGCCGTGCCCTTCTACTTCGGCGGCACGAGTCTGCTCATCGTCGTCACCGTCACCATGGACACGGTGGGCCAGATCCAGTCCCACCTGCTCGCGCACCAGTACGAAGGGCTCATCAAGAAGGCAAAGCTCCGGGGGAGCCGGCGTTGAACCTGATCCTTCTCGGCCCACCGGGCGCGGGCAAGGGCACACAGGCGCAACGGCTGGTCGAGCGCTTCGGCATCGTCCAGCTTTCCACAGGCGACATGCTGCGGGCGGCGGTGAAGGCGGGCACCGCGCTCGGCACCCAGGCCAAGGCGATCATGGAGGCCGGCGAGCTGGTGCCGGACGACCTGATGGTCGCCCTCATCGCGGAGCGGATCGATGAGCCCGACTGCGCGCAGGGTTTCATCCTCGACGGCTTCCCGCGCACGGTGGCGCAGGCCGAGGCGCTGGACCATATGCTGGCCGAGCGCGGGCTCGCGCTCGACAAGGTGGTCGCGATGGAGGTCGATGAGGAGGCGCTGATCCAGCGCATCGTCGGTCGCTTCTCCTGCGCCGACTGCGGTGCCGGCTACCACGACCAGTTCAAGCGGCCCGCCGTCGAGGGCGTCTGCGACCAGTGCGGGAGCACGAACTTCACGCGCCGCGCCGACGACAACCGTGAGACCATGATCGCCCGGCTTGCCGCCTACCACGAGCAGACCGCCCCGATCATTCCCCACTACGAGGCCGGCGGGCGCTTCGCCCGGGTCGACGGCTCCGGCGGCATCGAGGCCATCTCGGCGGCCATCGTCGCAGTCCTCGAAGGCGCCGGCGCAGCAGGCGGGCGCTAGCGGGAGACCGCCGGCCGGCCGCCATGCCTGGCAAGAGACCGACGCATCTCAGGGCCCGGCGCGCTGTCATCGACGCGGCGCGGCGCATGAACGCGCTCGGCCTCAACCACGGGACCTCCGGCAACGTCGGCTACCGCGCGGGCAAGCGCTTCCTCGTCACACCGTCCGGGCTCGACTACGACGCGATGACGCCCGCCGACATCGTGGAGATGGGCTTCGACGGCAGCCATGCCGGCACCCGCCGCCCCACCAGTGAATGGCGCTTCCATCGCGACATCCTCGCCTCACGCCCGGATGTGGACGCCGTGCTGCACAGCCACGCCGTCCACTGCACCGCGCTCGCCGTGCACGGGATGGAGATTCCGGCGGTCCACTACATGGTGGCCGCTGCCGGCGGCACCGCCATCCGCTGCGCGCCCTACCGCACGCCGACCACCCAGGCGCTCTCCGACGTGGCGCTCCCCGCGCTCGCGGGCCGCAGGGCCTGCCTCCTGCAGAACCACGGCGTCATCGTGCTGGGCGAGACGCCGGATGCGTGCGTCAACCTGCTCGTGGAAGTCGAGTACCTGGCCGAACTTTACATCCGCACGCTCGCCATCGGCGCGGCCACCGGCAACGATCCGAAGATCATCTCCCAGCGCAAGATGGCCGAGGTCCTGGAGATCATGAAGACCTACGGCAAGCAGCCCGAGCGCGCCTCCTCGGAGACGTAATTGGGGCGGGGCCGGTTACGCACGCGGTGCTGCCCGGCCCTGGTGCCTGGCGCCTTGACTGGCCGGGGCGGGAGGCGTACTTGTGCCCCTCCCGCGCTCCCGCCAGCCGCACGGATTTCTCACGATGGTCGATGTCGCGATCAAGTCCACGGACGGGCATCCGCTCGTCTTCCTGCCCAGGCACGACGGCTACGCCGACGAGCACCTGCGCCGCATCCTGCGCGGGGTCAAGACCTTCGCCATGGTGGGCGCCAGCACACAGTGGCGCCGGCCCAGCTTCTACGCCATGAAGTACCTGACCAAGAAGGGCTATCGGGTGATCCCGATCAATCCCGGGCGGGCCGGCGAGACGATCCTGGGGGAGACCGTCTACGGCAGCCTCGCGGAGGTCCCCGACAAGCTCGACATGGTGGACATCTTCCGCACCTCCGAGGAGGCGCTGGACATCACCAGGGACGTGATCGCGAACAAGGACGAGAAGGGCATCGAGGTGCTCTGGATGCAGCTCACCGTCCGCAACGACCATGCCGCGAAGCTCGCCGAGGAGGCCGGGCTCACGGTCGTCATGAACCGCTGCCCCAAGATCGAGTTCGCCCGGCTCTCGGGCGAGCTGAGCTGGAGCGGCATCAACTCGCGGATCGTATCCGCCAAGCGGGCAAGGCCGCTCAACGCATGAACGAGATGCAACCCCTCAAGGCGGAGGCCGCCGAGGCCGCGATCCAGCGCGAGTACGGCATCGAGACGATCGCGGTCCACGCCGGCGCGCGACCCGACCCGGTCACCGGCGCGCGGTCCACGCCCATCTACCAGACCACGTCCTACGCCTTCGACGATGCCGATCACGCGGCCGAGCTCTTCAACCTGCAGACCTTCGGCTACATCTACTCGCGCATCACCAATCCCACCGTGGCCGTTCTGGAGGAGCGGGTCGCGGCACTGGAGAACGGGCGCGGCGCCGTCGCGGCGTCCACCGGCCACGCGGCGCAGTTCCTGGTGGGCGCGACGCTGCTGGAGAGCGGGGACGAGTTCATCTCGTCCAACAATCTCTACGGCGGCTCGGTCACCCAGTTCGGCCTGAGCTTCAAGAAGCTCGGCTGGCATTGCCATTTCGTCGACATGACCGAGCCCGAGAACGTCGAGAAGGCGATGACCGACAAGGTCAAGTTCATCTTCTGCGAGGGGCTCGCCAACCCCGGCGGCATCGTGCTCGATCTCGAGGCGCTCGCCGAGGTCGCGAAGCGCCACGGCGTGCCGCTCATCGTCGACAACACGATGGCCTCGCCCTATCTCTGCCGGCCGTTCGATCACGGCGCCGACCTCGTGGTCCACTCGACCACGAAGTTCATCGGCGGCCACGGCAACACCATGGGCGGCATGGTCGTCGAATCCGGCCGCTTCGACTGGTGGCAGAACGACAAGTTCCCGAGCATGACCAAGCCGGACCCGGCCTATCACGGCCTCACCTTCGCCGAGACCTTCGGCGATTTCGGCTTCACCATGAAGATGCGCGCGGTGGCGCTGCGCGACTACGGCCCCTGCATGGCGGCGCAGGCGGCGTGGAACCTCCTGCAGGGGGTGGAGACCCTGCCGCTCCGCATGGAGCGCCATTGCTCCAACTCGCTCGCGGTCGCCCGCTACCTGGAGGACCACCCCAAGGTCTCCTGGGTCTCCTACGCGGGGCTCGAATCGAACCCCTTCTACGCGCTCGCCCAGAAGTACCTGCCGCGCGGCGCCGGCGCGGTCTTCACCTTCGGCCTCAAGGGCGGCTACGAGGCGGGCCTCAAGGTGGTGGACAAGGTGAACATGTTCTCGCACCTCGCCAACATCGGCGACACGCGGAGCCTCATCATCCATCCGGCCTCCACCACCCACCGCCAGCTCACCGACGAGCAGAAGACCAATGCCGGCGCCGGCCCCGACGTGGTGCGGCTTTCGGTGGGCATCGAGAGCATCGACGACATCATCGGCGACCTCGACCAGGCCCTCGACCAGATCTGACGGCCGTTCGCGGCTGCTATCCGCCTGACGCGCGCTCGCGGGCGGCGAGCAGGCCGCGGCAGAGCGCGCCGTTGAACTCCATGGCGATGCGGACGCTGCCGAGCGTGCGCAGATGCTCGTCGAAGCACGCCGCGTTGATTGGCGCGCCGTCCGCCGTGACGAAGGCGCGGTCGCCTGAGCCGGCCGGCCCGCCGACGCGGGCTCTCATCTCCAGGTAGCGGCACTTCAGCCGGGCGCCCTCGGGCCCGGCGACGGCGGTGCCCTCCAGCGCCGCGAGGGTCATCGCCGCCAGCGCGCCCTTGCCCAGGCCCTGCGCCAGCAGGGCGCGCAGCAGCGCCTCCTGCCGCCCCTGGAACGCCTTGCGGAGAAAGGTCGCGCGCAGGTCCGCGAGCGAATCGTCCTCGCCCGCCTCGCCGAAGGCTGCGCCGAATTCCAGGCCCTCGGCGACCCCGCGGTTGACCTGCTCGGCGCACATGTGCGCCTGCAGGCGGGGGACGACGCCCGTCACCCAGGGCAACGCGGCCACCGCGTCCCGCATGTCCTCGGCCATCATGTAGGCGAAGTTCGCGGCGCACCAGAAGGTCGGCAGGCGGAAGTCGATGGCGACCGCGCCGTCCGCGCCGACCGACACGCCCTCGACGAAGCCCAGGTCGGTCACCGGCTCGTCCAGCTCGGGGTCGGTGACGGTGGCAAGCCGCGCCAGGACCTCGGCTTCCCGCATTCCTTCCTGCCCGCTCACCGCCCGCGCCCTCGCGCCGTCTCCAAGAAACAAGCATGAGTAATGCCGGCCTCCCTCCTCCCGTCATGGCCGGGCTTGTCCCGGCCATCCACGGGTATTTCGTGCGGCAGGGATAAGAGGCGTGGATGCCCGGAACAAGTCCGGGCATGACGACTAAAGGTAAGGTTGTTCATGCGAAAGACCGGGGCAGCGCCCTAGCTCCAGAGCTTCGCCTTGGCCGCGTCGATGTCGATGTCATAGAGCCGGGCGGCGTTGAGCCCCAGGATCTTCTTCTTCACCTCGGGCGTGAGATCGACGCCGCGCTCCTGCTTGATGTCGTCGGGCAGCTCGAAGGCCCAGAATTTCTCCACCAGCCACTTCGGCGTCCAGATGGCGTAGTCGCTGGCGAAGGTGAGCTTATCCTCGCCCACCCAGAAGAGAAGCTCCGCGATCACCTCCGCGAAGTAGCGCGGGCGCGCGTGCATGAACGGCATGACGACCGCAAGACCGCCCCATACATTCGCCTCCTGCACGGCGATCCAGCAGAAGTCGTCGAGGCGCGGCAGCCCCACGTGCTCGACGATGAAGTTGAGGTTGGGGAAGTCGGTCGCCGCGTAGTCCACGTCGTGGCAGTCGAAGGCGTCCTTGGCCAGCGGCGTGATCGTCGGCCCCTTGTGGACGTGCATGTTGGTGATGCCGAGCTTCTCGCAAAGCTCGAAGCAGCGGTAGGCCTCGGTGTCGTTGAGCCGCCAGCCGCGCGAGGCGCCGCGCCATTCCGCCGTGTAGAGCTTCACGCCCCTGATGCCGTAGGCCTCCTTCAGGGCGTGAATATGCTCCAGCGCGGCCGTGCCCTCGCGCGGATCGAAGGAGCCATTGAGGATGAAGCGGTCCGGGTGCGCTTGCGTGATGACGGCGTTCTGCTCGGTGGTGTTGAAGCCCTCGATGTAGAACTCCTTGAGGT
This sequence comes from Rhodospirillales bacterium, assembly GCA_028818855.1. Classification (GTDB taxonomy): domain Bacteria; phylum Pseudomonadota; class Alphaproteobacteria; order UBA828; family UBA828; genus WTGU01. The sequence continues at coordinate 22,860 of JAPPMY010000129.1, read as the reverse complement.
AGGTCGGCTGGATGATCGCCATGTCCACCGGCCCGTCGACGAAGAGGTCGTTGACCATCGTCTCCGCGTCATACTTCTCGAACTTCTCCTTCGGCCAGACCTCCTGCTCGGGGCTGAGCGCGCTGTGATAGGCGTAGAAGCAGTCGATGAACTGCTTGCCGTGGATGTTGCGCTGGTTGGCCGGCGCGGCATCCCAGAAGTGGGTGTGCCCGTCGACGATGAACAGCTCCTCCCCGTCGCTCGTCCTGTACATCACGTGCTCCCTTCGGCTGCGACCGGGGGCGAGGGTAGCCGGGCCAGCGCCAAACACAAGCTGCGATGCGAGCCCCGTGCGCCAGGGTGTTGTCAGCCGCGATATGGCGTGGCGGCGGCGGCGCTGATAAGCTTCCGGCAACGCAGACGCGAAGGGGGGATCCGGGCATGACCGAGCGGATGGTGGACCTGACGTTGACGCTCACCGACAACATGCCGGCGCACAAGCTGTTCCAGCGCCCGGTCATCGTGCCCCACTACACCCACGAGCAGACCCGCGAGCAGTTCTTCTTAGGCGTCGAGGACGACCGGCTCTCCTTCGCCACCACCTACATGGGCATGATCGACCACATCGGCACCCACGTGGACGCCTTCTACCACGTCAACCCGGAAGGCGCGTCGGTGGACCGGATGCCGCTCGACATGTTCATGGGCAAGGCGGTCTGCTGGGATCTCACCCATATCCCCGACCTCGGCGACATCGACGTGAGCGATTTCGAGGCAGCGGAGGAGAAGGGCGGCGTCAAGGTGGACGGCCACATCGTGCTGCTCAACACCGGCCTCCACAACCGCCACTACCCGGACGTGAAGTCGGTGTGGAGCAACCCCGGCATCACCGAAGCGGCGACCCACTGGCTCGCCGATCGCGGCTCCAGGCTGCACGGTGTCGAGGGCCCGTCCACCGACAAGCCGTCGGACAACCTCTTTCCCAACCACCGGGTCTGCCGCGACCGCGGCATCGCCCACTACGAATGGCTCATCAACCTCGAGGAGCTGGTGGGCAAGGGCGAGTTCATGTTCTACGGGCCGCCGATCAAGATCGGCAATGGCAGCGGCGCGCCGGTCCGCGCCTGGGCGATCCTCGACGAGTAGGCCGGCTGCGCCCGGCGCCGGGCAAGCCGCCCGTGTCTCGCATCGACGACAGGACGGTCGACGAGCGGATTCCCATCACGCTGCTGACGGGTTTCCTGGGCGCCGGCAAGACGACGCTGGTCAACCGGCTTCTCAGCGCGCCGGATGCCGGCAAGATCGCGGTCATCGTCAACGAGTTCGGCGAGATCGGGATCGACGGCGACCTCATTGCGCGCGCCAGCGAGGACATGCTGGAACTTACCAACGGCTGCATCTGCTGCGCCGCCCAGGGCGATCTGATGGACGGGCTCAACCGGCTCTTCCTGCGCAAGGTGGGCCTCGCCGAGCCCCAGGTGGACTTCGACAAGATCGTGATCGAGACCACGGGGATCGCCGATCCCTCGCCGCTGGCCCGGCTCTTCTACACCGACATGAAGCTCGACCTCACCTTCCGCCTGGACGCGGTGCTGACGATGGTGGACCTCAAGCACGTGACCGGCCAGATCGCGCGTTCGCCGGAGGCGGAGAAGCAGATCGCGATCGCCGACAAGCTGATCTTCAACAAGCGCGACCTCGTGGACGGCGAGCAGTTCGCCCGGGCGGTCGCTGCGGTCGAGCGCCTCAACCCCTTCTCGGTCAAGGAGGTCACTACCCATGGCGCGCTGCCCATCGACCGCCTGCTCGATCTCGACCTGTTCGAGCCCAAGCGCCGGGGCGACATGCTGGGCGCCTGGATCGGCGCCGAACAGCCCGCCGCCCGCGATCAGGACCGCGACGATCATGCGCATACGCCCGGTGTCGGCGCCGTCTGCCTGCGGTCCCGCGAGGCGCTGGAGTGGAACGCGCTGCTCCGCTTCTTCCTGGAACTCACGCAGGAGAAGGGCGAGGACCTCTTCCGCGTGAAGGGCATGGTGCATTTCCAGAACATGGACAAGCCGGTCATCATCCAGGGCGTGCAGGCCACCTTCAGCCCGCCGACCTATGCCGAGTCCTGGCCGCGCGGCGAGGTCGAGACCCGGATCGTGGTCATCGGCCGCGACCTCGACGCGGCGGATATGCAGGCGCGTTTCGCCGCCTGCGTGGCGAGGCGGGAGACGGTGCTCGACCGCGGCCTCGGCGCCATCTGAACGGCCACCTGAACGGGAGTGCAGGATGAGCTTCGCCTACATGACGGCGCTCGAACTCAAGGACCTGCTGGCAGAGCGCAGTATCTCGCCGGTGGAGCTGGTGGAGGACACGCTCGCCCGCCTGGAGGCGCTGGAGCCCCGGATCAACGCCTTCGTCAACCGCACGCCCGAGCAGGCGCTGGCCGCCGCCCGCGAGGCGGAGCGCGCGATTGCGGCAGGCGAGGGGGGTGCGATCGCGGGGCTGCCCGTCTCGGTCAAGGATCTGGTGGCGGTCGCCGGCGTGCCCTGGACCTTCGGCTCCCGGCCCTTCGCCGACAACGTGCCCGACTTCGATGCGCCCTCGGTGGAGCGGGTGCGGGCGGCCGGCGGCTGCATCGTCGGCAAGTCCACCACCAGCGAGTTCGGCTGCAAGGCGGTCACCGACAGCCCGCTCAGCGGGATCACGCGCAACCCGTGGAACCTGGCGAAGACCCCCGGCGGCTCCAGCGGCGGCGGGGGTGCCAGCGTCGCCGCCGGGCTCACCCCCTTCGCTGTCTGCACCGACGGCGGCGGCTCCATCCGTATCCCGTCCGCCCTCTGCGGCCTCTTCGGCATCAAGGCGCAGTTCGGCCGGGTGCCGCTCTTCCCCGTCCCGGCGGCGCCGACGCTCTCCCATGTCGGCGCGGTCGCGCGGACGGTGCGGGACGCTGCCCTGCTGGTCGGCGTCATGGCGGGCCACGACCGGCGCGATGCCTTCGGCGTCGCCGAGCCCGTGCCGGATTTTCTGGCCGCCTGCGACGAAGGCGCGGAGGGACTGCGCATCGCCTGGAGCCCGACCCTCGGCTACGCCACGCCCGATCCCGAGGTGGCAGTGCTCTGCGAGGCCGCCGCGCGGCGCTTCGAGGCGCTGGGCTGCACCGTGGAGCTTGTGGAGGACGCCCTCGGCGCCGATCCGGTCGAGCTCTGGATGGCGGAATTCTACGGCGGCATCGGCACCAAGCTGAAGGACCTGATGGCCGAGCGGGCGGACGAGCTGGACCCCGCCGTGGTGGCGACGCTCGGCGCCGGGCTCGGCGGCTCGGTGGTGGAGTTCTTCACCCAGGTCTTCGCCCGCTACGAGTTCCGCGAGCGGATGCGCCAATTCTTCGAGCGCTACGACCTGCTGCTCTCGCCGACGCTGCCCTGCGCCGCCTTCGACGTGGGCCGGGACACGCCGCCGGGGCTGGGCGCGCGCAACATCGTCTCCTGGGTCTACTACACCTATCCCTTCAACCTGACCGGCCAGCCGGCGGCCTCGATCCCGGCGGGCTTCACGGCAGACGGGCTCCCGGTCGGCCTGCAGATGGTGGCGGGCATCAACCGCGAGGTGGACATTCTGCGGGCCGCGGCGGCGTTCGAGGAGGCGGCGCCCTGGGCGGACAAGCGGCCGCCGCTGGCCTGACCCTTCACCCCGCAGCACACGACGAGGGAGGCGGCGATGCCGCTGGATGACAAGGTTCGCGAGGCCCTGGATACCATCTTCTCCGGCGATTCAGGGCTCTACCAGCAGCGCGGCTGGAACCAGCGCTCGGGCTACGGCACGAGGCCCGCGCTTCTCAACATCGATCTCGCCAACGCCTGGACGCGGCCGGGCTACCGCTTCTCCTGCGAGGACATGGACGAGCGCATCATCCCCGGCGTGCAGCGCCTTCTCGAAGCCGCCCGCGCCAAGAGGGTGCCGATCATCTACACCACCACCGCCTTTTGCAGCCGCTTCGACATGGGCGCCTATCCGCTCAAGAAGCCCTTCGAGGACCTCATGCTGGGCTCGGAGGCGACCGAGATCGACGACCGTGTGCCGCTGGAGGAAGGCGTCGACACGCTGATCGTGAAGAAGCGGCCGAGCGCCTTCGCCGGCACGCACCTTGGCGGCATCCTCCGCGCCGGTGGCATCGACACGCTGATCTGCACCGGCGTCACCATGGCGAGCTGCGTCCGCCACACGGTGGAGGACGCGCTCGGCGAGGGCTTCCGCACCGTCATCGTGCGCGAATGCGTGGGCGACCGCGTGCCCGCCGCGATCGAGTGGAACCTGTTCGATCTCGACATGAAGTATTGCGACGTCGAGCCGCTGGAGCAGGTGCTCGCCTACCTGGACGGCCTCGCCCCCTTCGCGGATGGCTAGCCCCGCCCGCCGGTCAGTGGGACGAAGGCCACGGGGAGGACCGTCGTCGTCTCGCGGGAGCCGTCGTGGTACTTGCGGATGCGCTGCAGGCTCTGGGTCGCAGCCGCACGCCCGACGGGGATGAGCAGGCTGGCGCCGGGCTTGAGCTGATCCACCAGCGCCGGCGGCACCGAGGGCGCGGCTGCGGTGACGATGATGCCGTCGTAGGGCGCGTGCTCCGGCCAGCCGCCGCGGCCGTCGCCCGCGCGCACCGTGGCCCGGGCGTAGCCCAGTTCCGCGAGGCGCAGCGCTGCCGCCATCGCCAGAGGCTCGACCACCTCGACCGAATAGACCACCGCGCCCAGCGCGCAGAGGACGGCGGTCTGGTAGCCGCAGCCGGTGCCGACCTCCAGGATGCGGGCATCCGGCTCCACGTCGAGCAATTCCGACATCAGGGCCACGATGTAGGGCTGCGAGATGGTCTGCCCGTGGCCGATGGGCAGCGGCCGGTTCTCCCAGGCGGAGGCCTTCTCCCCCTCGGGGACGAAGGCCGGGCGCGGCACGGTGCGCATTGTTTCCATGACGGCTTCGGCGAAGACCGGCCGCCCGGTGAGTGCCCCGGTCTCCTGCGCATCGCGCGCGATCGCGTCGATCATCGTCTCCGCGGTCGCATTTGCGCCGAACAGGTGGCGGAGCATCATTTGCGGGTGCTCCCTCCCAGCCCGGTCAGGATGGCACAGGCCTGCCCTGCCCGCCATGCGACTGCAAATGCCTGCCTGCCGTGCTAAACCCCGCCCGGGCGTCCGGCGCCGCCCTCCCGCCCCGGTGAGCAACGACGAGCGACGGTGAGCATGAGCAAGCGGCAGATGGTGCTGGTGGGCTTCCTCCAGGCGCAGAACTGCTCCAACTACCCGGCGTCGTGGCGTCACCCCGAGTCCGCCACGGACTTCCTCACCGCCGACTACTACCGGCGGATCGCGCGGATCCTCGAGGCCGGCAAGTTCCACCTCGCCTTCTTCGACGACCGCCTCGCGCTGCCGGACATCTACGGCGGCGACCACGCCGAGGCGGTGCGCAACGGGGTCCGGGTGGTCAAGATGGACCCCATCCCCATCCTCACCATGATGGCGGCGGCGACCACGCGGCTCGGGCTCGGGGCCACCTGCTCCACCACCTACTACCAGCCCTTCCACGTGGCCCGCATGTTCTCGACCCTCGATCACATGAGCGGCGGCCGCGCCGCCTGGAACGTGGTGACCTCGCTCAACGATTCCGAGGCCGCGAACTACGGCGCAGACAGGGTGATCGAGCACAACGAGCGCTACGACCGGGCCGACGAGTTCATGGAGGTGGTGCTCGGCCACTGGGAGGCGTGGGACGAGGGCGCGATCGTGCTCGACAAGGAGCAGGGCGTCTTCGCCGACCCGGCGGGCGTCCGCCGTCTCGACCACGAGGGCCGCTTCCTGCGCTCGCGCGGACCCTTCACCGTGCCCCGCACGCCGCAGGGGCGCCCCATCGTGATCCAGGCCGGCCAGAGCGGGCGGGGGCGGCAGTTCGCCGCACGCTGGGCCGACGTGATCTTCGCGATCTATCCCACGCTGGAGTTCGGCAGGAAGGCCTATGCGGCCACGCGCGAGGCTGCAATGGCCGCCGGCCGCGCGCCGGGCTCCTACCGTGTGGCGCCGGCGGCCTACGTCACGGTCGCCGAGAGCCGGGCGGAAGCGGAGGAGAAGGCCGCCTTCATCGCCGGCCTCGCGCGCCCCATCGACACGCTGGCGCTGCTCTCCGAAGCGCTCAACTACGACTTCGCGGCGAAGCCCGCGGGCGAGCCCTTCACCGACGAGGAGATGGCCTCCATCAGCGGCCTGCAGGCGATCCGCGACCGCGTGGTGACGCTGAGCGGCAACCCGCACCCGACGGTCGAGGATTTCGTGACCTACAGCCGGCGCGGCACGCTGGGCGAGATGCCCCACTTCGTGGGCACGCCCGCTGCCGTCGCCGACCAGATGGCGGCGTGGTTCGAGGGCGAAGCCTGCGACGGATTCGTGCTCGCGGCGACCCATATGCCGGGCGCCTACGAGGATTTCGCCCGCCTGGTGGTGCCAGAGCTGCAGCGCCGCGGCCTCTACCACGCGGACTACGCCGGGCCGACGCTGCGCGAGAACCTCGGCCTCTCTCCAGGCTAGAATGGCTAGCGCAATGACCAGGCTGCTCAGCGAAGACGCAATCCAACAGTATCGGCGGGAGGGATTCTACGCACCGGTCAGCGTGCTCGACCCGGACGAGGCGGCCGCGACGCGTCGCGCGCTGGAGAGTTCGGCGGCGGCGTACGGCGAGGGCGGCAAGGGCTCGGCGCGTTCCCACCTGCTTTTTCGCTGGATGGCGGATCTGATCCGCTCTGCCCGGCTGCTCGATGCGGTGGAGGACCTCATCGGCCCCGACATCATGTGCTGGGGCAGCCAGTGGTGGATCAAGGAGCCGCGTTCGGCCCGGTTCGTCTCCTGGCACCAGGACAGCAACTACTGGGGCATCGACACCGACAATCTCGTCAGTGCGTGGGTGGCCCTCTCGCCGGCGACGGTGGAGAGCGGGTGCATGCGCTTCATTCCCGGCAGCCACCTGGGGCCCGACCTGCCGCACCGCGACACCTGGCAGGGCGAGAACATGCTGTCCCGCGGTCAGGAGATCGTGGAGGTCAACGAGGATGAAGCCGTCAACATCGAGGTCGGCACCGGCGATGCGGCGCTCTTCAACTACCGTCTCGCGCACGCCTCCCATCCCAATCGGAGCGACAACCGGCGAATTGCGATCGCCATTCGCTACATCCCGCCCGACGCCCGCCAGACCCAGGCCGCCTGGGACAGCGCAACCCTGGTCAGGGGCAGGGACCCGTACGGATGCTTCGAGCACGAGCCGATGCCGGCGCACGACTTCGATCCCGTGGCGGTCGCGTTCCACCGTCGGACGCTGGAGAACCTGGACCGCATCGTCTACCGGGGCGCGGACCGGACGGAGCACCGGACCTGAAAGGCCCGGCGTGCCGATGGAGGCGTTGACGAGTGCGCCCGAGCGGACCGGCGGCGGAAACGCGCTATGATCGCCCGATGGATGTGAAGAGCGGCACCGACCACCTGCGCGCCCTCGACAGGGACCGCGAGGTCTATCTCGACGGCCGGCTGATCGCGCGCGTGGCCGACCACCCCGCCTTCGCCGCCGCCTGCCGCTCGGCCGCCGCCCTCTACGACTTCCAGGCGGCGGCGGAGAACGTCGAGCGCATGACCTTCGAGACCGAGACCGGGCGGCGCGCGAACCGCGCCTGGCAGATCCCGCGCAGCTACGCGGAGCTGGTCGAACGGCGCGAGGCGCTCACCGCCTGGGCCGAGCTCCACGGCGGCTTCCTCGGGCGCTCGCCCGATCACCTCGCCTCCTCCATCACGGGGCAGGTGATGGGGATCGAGGTCTTCGCGCGTCATGGCGCCCGCCACGCCAGCGCGCTTCGCGACTACTACGCCTATGCGCGCGACAACGATCTCTATCTCACCTACGTCATCATCAATCCGCAGGGCGATCGATCCAAAGCCTGGGGCGAGCAGGCGAGCGAAGAGATGACCATGCGGGTCGTCGACGAGGATGCAGACGGCGTCACCGTGCGCGGGGCGAAGATGCTCGGCACCGGCTCGGTCATGGCCGAGGAGATCCTGGTCGCGAACCTGCAGCCGCTGAAGCCAGGCGAGGAGCGCTTCGCCATCTCCTTCGCGCTGCCGCTGGATGCGCGCGGCCTCAAGGTGCTCTCGCGCAAGAGCTACGAGGCGAGCGCCACGAGCGCCTGGGACAATCCGCTCTCCCACCGCTTCGACGAGAACGATTCGGTGGTCTACTTCGACGACGTGAAGGTGCCGTGGGAGCGGATCTTCGTCTTCGGCGACACCGACATGTGCCGCGCACAGTTCCACGACACGCCGGGCCACGTGCTGCAGAACTACCAGTCGCAGATCCGACTGGTGGTGAAGCTCAAGTTCCTGGTGGCGCTCGCGCGCCGCATCGCGGAGACCATCGGCACGGTGGCGATGGCGCCCGTGCGCGAGCAGCTCGGCGAGATGGCGTCGGCGGTCGCAGCCGTGGAGGGGCTGCTCTACGGCATGGAGAGCGCGGGCGGCATGGCGGGCGACTACTACGTGCCCAACGCCAGCATGATGTACGCGGCCCAGGTCCAGACCCAGGCTCTCTATCCGCGCCTGATCGAGCAGATCCGCGCGCTCTCGGGCGGTGGCCTCATCATGCTGCCGTCATCGGCCGCCGATCTCGAGAATCCTGCCATTGCGCCGCTGATCGAGCGGACGCAGGTGTCCGCGCGGGAGGGCGACGGCGCGGCCGAGCGGATGGCACTGATGAAGCTCGCCTGGGACGCGGTGGGCTCCGAGTTCGCCGGCCGCCACACCCAGTACGAGATGTTCTACGCGGGCGCCAAGTTCGTCACCACCGCGCACTGCTTCCGACGCTACGACTGGGCCGGCGCCGACCGCATCCTGGAAGGGCTGATGCGGAGCAACGAAGGCGCGGGCGGGCCGTGAGGGTCGCGGTCGTCAACCTGGGCCGCATCGTCTCGGGCGACTGGCGCGCGCCCTTCGTGGGCGGCGATGCGCTCGTCGCGGCCGACGGCGTTCTGGAAGCGGTGGGCGACGTGGAGGCCGCCGCCATCGACGCCTGCGACGTCGTCATCGACGCCGGCGGGGCGACGGCGATCCCGGGGCTGATCGATTCCCAGGTGCACGTCACCTTCGGCGACTACACGCCGCGCCAGAACACCGTGGGCTACCTCACGAGCTACGTCCACGGCGGCACGACGACGGCGATCTCGGCGTCCGAGGTCCACGTGCCGGGCCGGCCGAAGGACCCCGCCGGGGTCAAGGCGCTGGCGGTCGCGGCCTTCAAGTGCTTCGAGCACTACCGGCCGGGCGGCATGCGGGTGCACGCGGGCTCCATCATCCTGGAGCCGGGGCTGACGCGGGCAGACTTCGACGACGTGCACCGGGATGGCGTTTGGCTCGCCAAGGCGGGCTTCGGCGCGGTCGAGACAGCGCGCGAGTACGTGGCGCTGGTACGCCACGCCAGGGAGGCCGGCCTGCTCACGACGCTGCACACCGGCGGCGCCTCGATCCCCGGCTCCTTCCCCATCACCGGCGACGACCTGATCGCCATCGACCCCACCGTCTCCTTCCACATCAACGGCGGGCCGGTCGCCATCGAGGACCGCTATTTCGAGCAGGTGGCGGCGGAGACCGGGATCGCCATGCAGGTCTGCACCGCCGGCAATCTGCGGACCACGCTGCTCTGCGCCGAGATGGCGCGCAAGCACGACGCCTTCGACCGCTTCCTGATCGCGACCGACACGCCGACCGGCAGCGGCGTCATGCCGCTCGGCATGATCTACACCATGGTCAACATCGCCTCGCTCGCGGGCTTCGATCCCACCTGGACGATCGCGGCCGCGACCGGCAACGTGGCCGAGATCTACGGGCTGAACAGCGGTTTTCTGCGGGCGGGGCGGGACGCGGACGTGGTCATCGTCGACGCCCCGCTCGGCGCCACCCGGCCGGATGCGCTTTCCACCATGAGCAACGGCGATCCGGTCGCCGTCGGTGCCGTCATCACCGACGGCATTCCCCGCTTCGTCGGCCGCAGCCGCAACACCCCGCCGACCACGCGCAAGGTGGCCGTCACCCGCTGCGAGGTGCCGGCCTTCGACTTGTCGTAGAGCGGGCCGGCCCTCAGTCGATCTCGTCTTCGGGCACGATCCAGGGTTCCTGGAGCGCAGCCTCGCGCCATTCGACGAAGGCCGGCAGGGTCAGCACGGCGCGGCTGTAGGCGGCGCAGGTCTCGTCGAGTTCGACCCCGTATGTGTCGAACCGCGTCACCACCGGCGCGTACATGGCATCGGCCGCGCAGAAGGGGCCGAACAGGAAGTCGCCGCCGGCGCCGAAGCGGCCGCGGCAGTCGCGCCAGATCGCGCAGATACGGGCGATGTCGCCCTCGACGCCCGGCCCCCGGCCCCGCCCCTTGAGGTCGGTGCGCCGCAGGTTCATCGGCATGTGGTTGCGGAGCGCGGTGAAGCCCGCGTGCATCTCGTTCGCGACCGCGCGGGCCGTGGCGCGGGCGTCGCGGTCCTCGGGCCAGAGCCCAGCGTCAGGGAACAGCTCGTTCGCGTACTCGATGATCGCGAGGGTCTCCCACACCGTGCGCTCGCCGTGCAGCAGCACGGGCACGCGGCCTGACGGCGAGACGGCGGCGATGGCCTCCTTCCAGTTCTCGTCGAAGAGCAGCAGCAGCCGCTCGTCGAACGGAATCCCGGCATGGCGCAGCGCGAGCCAGGGCCTGAGCGACCAAGTGGAATAGTTCTTGTTGCCGATGACAAGAGTGAGGTCGCTCATGGGTTCGGGGTCCTGCGCGCCGTGTTGCGGGGCGGCAGGAGTTATAGCCTCGCGTCGATCGTGTCAACGTGGCCGCGTTTGGCGTAGGAGAGGATGGTGCCGTCGGCGGTGACCAGCCGTGCCCCGCTGTGGCGGGCGGTCGCGATAATCAAGCGATCGGCGGGATCGGCATGGAAGGGGCCCGGCAGCCTGACGCTGTCGAGCGCGACGGCGGGCTCGATCGGCATCAGCCTCATGCCGGGCAGGGCGAGGACCGCCTCGATCCACGTGCCCACCTCCTGCACGAGGCGGAGGCGGTTGCGCTCGGCCAGCAGGGCGATTTCCCAGGGCGTAACGGCGGAGATGCCGACGGCCTCGGCGCGTTCCGCCGCCTCGATCGCGGCGCGGGCGTTGGTGCCGAGCCGGCGGTCGCCCTCCACGGCCCAGACCAGCACGTGCGTGTCGAGCACGATCAACGCGTGGCGTCCCAGGCGGAGGACTCCACGGCAGGCGCGAAGGGATTGTCGTAGGCGAGCACCGTTCCCTTCATGGCGCCGATGATCGACCGGATCTCAGGCTCAGGCTGCACGGGCGAGAGCACCGCGACGGGCCTGCCGCGATTCGTGATCGTCACCGGCTCGCCGCCCTCGCGCAACTCATTGATTATACGGAGACATTGCGCCTGAAACGCGGATGCCGCGATCGTCTTGCCCATTGTTTTCGCTCGGAAAATTATACGTACGTATATTATATACGTATTTTTCGCAGGCAATCAAGGAGGCGATTCGTGACGGCGGGATCGCTCAGTCGTCGGCGCCGGCTTCGTCGGCGGCGTTCATCAGTTGGGAGAAGCGGACCGGCAGGATTTCCTCGGTCTCGATCCGCCCGTTCCCGTCCTTGGTGACGAGCAGCAGGCGCTGGTCGTCCTCGAGGCCGGCCGGGATCACCATGCGCCCGCCAGGCTTGAGCTGCTGCAGCAGCGACGGCGGGATCAGGTCGGGCGCGGCGGTCGCAATGATGCGGTCGAAGGGCGCATGGTCGGGCCAGCCCAGGCTGCCGTCGCCGATGCGGAACTGCACGTTGCCGTAGCCCTGCTCGCCGAGGCGGCGGCGGCCGCTCTGCGCCAGCTCCTCGATCAGCTCGACCGTGTAGACCTCGGCCGCAAGCTCCGCCAGCAACGCCGCCTGGTAGCCGAGCCCGGTGCCGATCTCGAGCACCTTGTGGCCTGCGCCGATCTCCAGCAGGTCGGTCATGAGCGCGACGATGAAGGGCTGCGAGATGGTCTTGCCGCAGCCGATGGGGAGCGGAGAATCGAGGTAGGCGTAGAGCGCCATCTCGACCGGCACGAAGGCATGGCGCGGGACCCGGCCGATCGCCTCCATGACAGGGTCCGCGATCGGCGCGCGGCCGGTCTTGCCGCTCACGTGGTCGGCGTGGAGCGCCACCTGCTCGACCATGGTCCGGCGCAGGATCGCGAATTGGTCTTCGTTGGAGTTCGCCGCCTTCATGGCCCGTCACCGCGCCTCTGCGTGCGCTTGCCGGCAGGCACCGCGCCCGCTCGCCGCTCCGGTGGGGCGCCACCCAGCGTCGCCCCCAATGCTGCTATAACTAGCGCATCTGCGCGACTGCCGCGAGTTCTGTCGGAGCGATGCCGGTTATGACCCTCTGCCGCGACCGCGCTTGCGCGGGGAAGCCGCCGGCCCCGGGCGAGCCCCGCCCGGCGCGATGCGAGGCGACCGCATGACCGGCTCGCTCGCGCTGCCGCTCTGGATCCTCGCGGTGGTGGGCGCGCTCGCGCTCTGGGCCGCGCTCGACCGGATCCTGATGCCGAGCGCGCGCTGGTTCCTGCGCCGCCGCCTCAACCGGATGATCGAGGAGGTCAACACGCGGCTGGAGCTACAGATCCCGCCCTTCCTGCAGACCAAGCGCCGGGTGCTGATCGACCAGCTCAGCTACGACCCGCATGTGATGGAGGCGATCGACGCCGAGGCCAAGGCCACCGGCATCCCGCGCGAGGTGCTGAGCCGCCAGGTGGAGCGCTACGCCCGCGAAATCGTGCCCTCCTTCAACGCCTACGCCTACTTCCGCATCGGCTATCACGTGGCCCGGCGCGCGGTGGAGAGCCTCTACCGCGTGCGCCTCGGCTATGCCGACGACGAGGCGCTCGCCCGCATCGAGCCCGGCGCCAGCGTCGTCTTCGTGATGAACCACCGCAGCAACATGGACTACGTGATCGTCGCCTACATGGCGGCGCATCGCTCGGCGCTGAGCTACGCCGTGGGCGAGTGGGCGCGGGTCTGGCCGCTCCGGATGCTGGTGCGCTCGCTCGGCGCCTACTTCGTGCGCCGCGGCTCGGGCAGCCGCCTCTACCGCCAGGTGCTGGCCCGCTACGTGCAGGCGGCGACGGCCGGCGGCGTGGTCCAGGCGGTCTATCCCGAGGGCGGCCTCAGCCGCGACGGCCGCCTGCGCAAGCCCAAGCTCGGCCTCATCAACTACATGGTCTCGTCCTTCGATCCGGAGGGCGCGCGCGACCTCGTCTTCGTGCCCGTGGGGATCAACTACGACCGCGTGCTGGAGGACCGCATGCTGGTGCGCGCGCCGGCGCCCGGCGAGCCCCGGCGCAGCAAGGCGCGCGTGCTCGCGACCGCAGCGGGCTTCGTCGCCCACAACGTGGGCCTCATGATCCGCCGCCGCTGGTACCGCTTCGGCTACGCCTGCGTGAACTTCGCCACACCGATCTCCATGCGGGACTACGCGAAGGCCGGCGGGATCGACTTTCGCGCGCTGGAGGATGACGCCCGCCACGAGGCCGTGGAGAAGCTCGGCGGCGAGCTGTTGACGGCGATCGCGGCGGCGATCCCGGTGCTGCCGGTCTCGCTGGTGGCGACGGTGTTCGTCGACGCACGGGGCGACGCGCTCGACCTGCTGGAGATCAAGGGGCGCAGCCAGTCGCTGATCGACCGGCTGGAGCGTGCGGGCGCCTACGTCCACATCCCGCGCGCGGACCGCGACTACGCGGTCACCGTGGGCCTGCGCATGCTGACGCTGCGCCACTTCGTGACGGAAGCGGACGGGCTCTACCGCGCCAGCGAGGACGAGCGCGACATGCTGCGCTACTACGCCAACGCCATCGGGCACTTCTTGCCCGACGCAGACGCCCGTTGAGCGGACGGGCGCCGAACGGCGGCGTCAGTCAGCGCCCTCGACGAAGATCAGGCTGCTCTCGGCGGCTTTGAGCCGCATGTCGACGATCGCCTGATACTCGGGCGAGTTGTACCAGGCCTTGGCCTTTTCCATGCTCGGGAAGCGGAAGACCACCACGCGCGACGGCTTCCAGGTGCCGTCCATGTGCGCGACCTCCGTGGTGGCGGCGAGCAGCTCTGCGTCGTAGGGGCCGCTCGTCGGGCCCGCCTTCTCCACGTACTCCTGCATCAGTTCCGGGTCGGTCACTTCCGAGGTCGAGATGAGATAGGCGGCGGGCATGGCGGTTCTCCCTGATTGACGGGGGGTGTGTCCGGTACGTCAAGCACGCGGCGGGTCAGAGCTTGCGGGCCTGGCGGTGGCCTTCGTAGACGGCCTCGTAGGCCGAGCGGGGCGCGGTGGCGTCGCCGATGGTCTCGACCGAGACGCCGCGCGCCGCAACGGCGCCGTGGAGCGAATTGACGGAGCGCCGGCCGGTGGCCATGACGATCCAGTCCGCCTCGATCTGCCGCTCGGCTTCCTCGTGGTGGACGTTGTAGAGGGTCACCGAGCCGCCCTCGATGCGGCGGACGAAGTGATCGACGCAGACCGTCACGCCCGTCTGGTAGAGCTTGGGCAGGATCCAGTCGAGGTAGACGTCGAGGATGGTCTCCATGCCGACCATGGGCCAGCGGGTGACCAGTGTCACGTCGTCCGCGCCGCCCTCCTTGCAGGCGACGGCGGTGAGCGGCCCCACCACGTCGCAGAGGTCGTCCAGCACCATCACCTTGCCGCGCGGCCGGGCCTGGCCTTGCGCCACCGTGTCCCAGCCGACGCAGTTGCCGGACTCCCAGCCGGGCAGCGGATCGCCGGTCCAGCCCTGGAAGCCGTCGACCGCGACGGCGGAGCCCGTCGCCACCACCACGTGATCGGGCTTCACCGCCTCCAGCGCCTGGTCGAGGTCGTCCTCCGTCACCGGCGCGCCGGTGACGATGCGGCTGCCGTTCTTCTCGGCCTGGGCTGCGAGCCAGCGGCCGATCTCGCCGTACTCGGCCCGGGTCGGCAGCAGCGACTGCACCCGCACGTGGCCGCCGGTCTCGCCCTCGGCCTCGTAAATCGTGACGTTGTGGCCGCGGGCAGCGGCGACGCGGGCGTATTCGAGCCCGGCCGGGCCGCCGCCGATGACGAGCACGGACTTGGGCTCCGCCACTTTGACCAGCGTGCCCTCGCCCCACTTGCCCTCCCGGCCGATGGTGGGGTTGTAGATGCACTGCACCCGGCCGCCCCGGCTCACGCTCTTCCAGCAGAAGTTGGCGGCGACGCACGAGCGGATGTCGTCGGCGTTGCCCTCCGCGGCCTTCTTGGCCCAGTGGGGGTCGGTGAAGAGCTGGCGCGCGAGGCAGATCGCGTCGCCGTCGCCCGCTTCCAGGAGCTGCTCGGCCACGTCCGGCGTCGTGATGCGGCCCACCAGCAGCACGGGCTTGGACGAGACCTCGCGGATCTTGCGGGCGTAGCCGCGCTCCCAGCCTGCCTCGAACTCCATCGGCGTGTGGATGAAGGCGTGGTGCACGCCGGCCGAGACGTTGACGTAGTCGATATCGGACCGCTTCTCGATCTCGACGACGATGTCGCGCACCTCGTCGATTTCGAGATCGCCCGGCCAGAACGAGGTCGAGTTGATGCGGTAGCCGACGAACCTGTCGTCGCCGGCGGCGGCGCGCATCCGCTTCAGTGCCTCGAGGGGGAAGCGCAGGCGGTTGTCCAGCGAGCCGCCCCAGCGGTCGGTGCGCTTGTTGTAGAGCGGCGAGATGAACTGCCAGGGCAGGTAGCCGTGGCTGAGGTGAAGCTCCACCCCGTCGAGCCCCGCCGCGAAGGCGCGCACCGCGGCGCTGCCGAAGGCCTCCAGAAGCTCCTCGATCTCGTCCTCGTCAAGCTCTTTGGGCGTCGATGCGCCGGGGAACTCGCCGAGCGGCACCTGGCTCGGCGAGACCGAGTACCAGGTCTCGTCCGGGTCGTAGGTGGCCTCCTGCTTGAAGGTGGGGAAGCCTCGCACGCCCGAGTGCCAGAGCTGGATCGCGAGCTTGCAGCCCTCGGCATGAACCGCGTCCGCGATCTTCGACAGCGGCTCGATCTGCCGGTCGTCGAAGAGCTGCGGCATGAGCAGCGGCGCCATGAGCGAGCTCCGGTGGACGTGAGTCCCGCCGATGATGATGAGGCCCACGCCGCCCTCTGCACGCTCCCGGTAGTAGTGGGTCGCCATGTCGATGAAGAGCCCGTTCCACGGGTCGGAGACCCAGCTCGGGCAGGTTGGCGGGAACACCACGCGGTTCTTGATCGTGGTGTTGCGAATCTTCCATTCCGAGAAAAGCCGTGGATAGGTCGCCATGTCGTGCTCCCCCCTGTGGCGGGCGCCCCCCGGCCGAGGGCGCCCTGTGCATAACCGGCTCCGTCCATTACACTCGGCTTGGCGCGGGAATGCCAGTTTCGCGGCCTCTGGCCGGCTCAAACGCAGGAGGGCGGCGATGTCCGACACCTATCGCGCGGTGATCCCCTACGAGTCCCTCGATCCGCTCACCATCGGCTCGGCCGACGATCCGTCCATGGTCTATCGGGAGACGCTCACCCTCGACATCCCCGAGGCCAACCTGCTGGCCGCGCTCTTCCCGGACGAGCCCGCGCCGCTTGCGAACCCGACCGAGGCCTGCGCGGCCGCGCTGGAGGCGCCGCACTCGGGCCCGCCCTTCTCGCAGATGATCGGGCCGGACAAGAGCCTTGCCATTATCATCGACAACCAGTTCCGCCCGACGCCGGCGTCGAAGCTGCTGCCCGCGGTTCTCGATGCCGTCGAGGCGCACGGCATCAGGGACGCCCGCGTCGTCTGCGCCAACGGCAAGGTCTTCCCCATGTCGGAGCGCGACACGGAGCTGAAGCTCGGCCGCGAGAACCTGGCCCGCATGGAGCGGCTCGGCATCCCCTTCTTCCAGAACGAGCCGCGCGATGCCGAGCAGTACGTCTTCATCGGCATGACCACCGGCGGCACGCCGGTCTGGCTGCACAAGGAGGTGGCGAAGTCCGACGTGACGCTTTCCATGGGCCAGGCGCAGTCCAACCACTGGGGCGCAGGCGGCGGCGGCAAGCTGATCCTGCCCGGCGTGGTCTCTGACGAAACCATCGAATCGAACCACTGCGCCTTCGTGATGTCGCCCAAGACCCATTACGGCGCCATGGCCGGGCCGATGCGGACCGATATCGACGAGGCTGCCACCATGTGCGGGCTCACGGCGACGCTCAACAGCGTGCTGGATACGAAGGGCAGCCTCTGCTTCATCAACTTCGGCGCGCACCCGGACGCGCATCGCGAGGCGATCCGCACCTTCAACGATACGTACGCCTACGACCGCCCCACCGGCGGCCCGGCGGACATCGCCATCTGCGGCGTCTTCGCGCCGACCGACCACCTCTTCTTCCACACCGGCTGGGGCTGCATGTCGTCCGATCTGCTGGTGCGGGACGGCGGCACGCTCATCTACTGCAGCCCGTCGCCCGGCGTGAGCACGCATCTCGGCGACTTTCCCGGGCTCGCGTTGATGGATCTGATGAAGCCCTACATGCCGCCGTCTCCGGCGAACCTGGAGCGCGTCTACCGCGACATCCACAGCCGCACCATCGAGATGTGGGCGGGTTGCATCTGGGTGCCGATCTACGAGGTCATGGTGCGCAAGCACCTGCAGGTGGTGACGCTGGAGGAGAACCTCGAGATGGCCGCCGACATCGGCATCGAGGCCGGCACCTCGCTGGAGGACGCCTTCGCCGCGGCGATGGCCCGCCACGGGCCGGACGCCAAGGTCGCGGTGCTGCCGTTTGCGCGCTACCAGCTCCCGCGCGATGCGATCCGCATGCCGGCAGAAGTCGAGC
Organism: Rhodospirillales bacterium; assembly: GCA_028818855.1. Classification (GTDB taxonomy): domain Bacteria; phylum Pseudomonadota; class Alphaproteobacteria; order UBA828; family UBA828; genus WTGU01. The sequence continues at coordinate 5,005 of JAPPMY010000129.1, read as the reverse complement.
CGATGGCGGAGGCGGCGGAGTAGGGGAGGCGACCATGTCTGCCCCCGCTGCGGCTGACGCGCCGCAGCCGGTCAGCGGCTCGACGACCATCGTGCAGCTGCTGGAGCGCTATCCCGGCGGCGAGGCGGCCGAGCTGATGGCCCGTCTCGCCTGGCCCTGCGCCCACTGCTCGGGCGCGCTGCACGAGCCCATCAGCCTGGCCGCCAAGCGCCACGCGAACCGCGCCGGCCCGGTGGTGCGGGCCTTCCGGGCGCTGGAGCACGGCGGCCCCAGCGAGGCCGAGATCGCCGAGGCCGCGGCCAAGCTCGACAAGCGCGCCGACCCCGCCGCCCTCTGGGCCCGCTACGCGCGTTAGGCCGGGCCGCTACTTGTTGGGCGCGGCGATGCGGTCGCCGAGACAGAACATCTCGAAATCGCCGTCGACCATGTGGGACGTCCGCTCCATCTGGCGCTTGAACCACGGCGTCTCGGTGTGGGCCTGGAAGTCGGCCTCGGTCCCGTAGATCTCGTAGAAGACGAAGCGCCTGGGGTCGTCGCGGTCCACGCTCACCTCGAAGGCGATGCAGCCCGGCTCCTTGGTCACGCTGTTGGCGGCATGGCGCTTCACCAGCCGGGTGAACTCGGCGACGTGCTTCTTCTTGACCCTGAGGGCTGCGGCGACGGTGTAGGGCATGAGGTCCTCGCTATCTCGGTTCGCGACAGTGTAGCGCGGTTCAGGCGGCGGCGCGGATCATCTCGGCCGCGCGCTCGCCGATCATGATGCAGGTGGCGTTGAGGTTGGCGCTGACGACGGTCGGCATGATCGAGGCGTCGGCCACGTAGAGCCCGTCCAGCCCGTGCACCTTGAGGCCGTCGTCCACGACCGCAAGGGGGTCGTGGCCCATCTTGCAGGTGCCGGCCGGGTGATAGACGCCGATGGCGTTGGCGCGGATGTAGGCGCGCCACTCGTCGTCCGACTGCACGCCCGCGCCGGGCAGGTGCTCGCCCACGATGTAGCGCGCGATGGGCTCGCTCGCCAGCACGGTGCGGAAGAAACGCGCGCCGAGCACCAGGGTCTCGACATCGCGCGCATCGGCGAAGAGGTTGGGCTGGATCGCAGGCGGCGCCAGGGGGTCGGCCGAGGCGAGGCGGACGGAGCCAGCCGAATAGGGCCGGTGCAGGGTCGTCAGCCCGGTGATCGCGGGCCTGTCGAAGACCTCCGGCCCGTCGGCGGTGAGGTCGTAGCCCGCCGGCGTGAACATGTACTGCACGTGGGAGCGCGACTTGCCCGGATCGCAGCGGCGGAAGCCGAAGACCTGGGCGATCGGCGTGGAGGCGGGGCCGGTGCCCGTCAGCAGCCACTGGGCGCCGTAGAACAGCACGCTCAGCGGCCCTGTCTGCACGTTGTAGGTCGTTCGGTTGACCCACATGGTCTGGCTGATCCCGGCATGGTCCTGCATGTTCTCGCCGACGCCGGGGAGATCATGGCGCACCTCGATGCCGTGATCGCGGAGGTGGGCCGCGGGGCCGACGCCGGAGAGCATCAGCAGCTGCGGTGAGCCGAAGGTGCCGGCGCAGAGCACGACCCCCTTGGCCGCCGCGGCCTGCGCGCGCCTGCTGTGCCTGACGTACTCCACGCCGACGGCGCGCCTCCCCTCGAACTTGAGCCCGAGCGCCTGGGCGTGCGTGACGATGCGGAGGTTGCCCCGCCCCCTGGCCGGCCAGAGATAGGCGCGCGACGCGCTGTGGCGCCAGCCCTTGCGCTGGGTCGCCTGGACGTAGCCCACGCCCATCTGCGGCGGCGCGTTGATGTCCTCGCGGAAGGGCATGCCCGCCTTGACGCAGGTCTCGACCAGGACGCGCGAGAGCGGATGCAGCGAGCGGATGTGGGAGACCGAGAGCGGCCCGCCGGCGCCCCGGTACTCGTCGGCGCCGCCCTCGAAATCCTCCATGCGGCGGAAGTAGGGGAGCACGCCTTCGAAGTCCCAGCCGCGGCAGCCCTGCGCTGCCCAATCGTTGTAGTCCTCGGGCGCGCCCCGCACGAACGAGGTGGCGTTGATCGAGCTGGTGCCGCCCAGCACCTTGCCGCGCGGCATGTAGTCCTCGCGCCCGCCGCGGGTGGGGTCTGGCTCCGCCATGAAGCGCCAGTCGTAGCGCGGGTTGGTGATGCCGTAGAGCATGGTGCCCGCCGGCATCAGGATGACGAGGCGGCGGTCCGAGCCGCCGGCCTCGAGCAGCAGCACCCGGTTGCGGCCGTCCTCCGAGAGCCGGGCCGCGACCACACTGCCGCTGGAGCCGGCGCCGACGACGATGTAGTCCGCCTGCTGGTCCGAGGGCATCGCCCGGACTGTCAGCGAACGATCGGCCTCGGACTCAGGAGCCGCCGCTCACCGTCGCCTTCTGGATGACCACGGCCTCCTGCGGCACGTCGCTGGGGAAGGGGCCGCCGGGGCCGGTCTTCAGCGCCGCGATGCGGTCCACCGTCTCCATGCCGTCGACCACCCGGCCGAACGCGGCGTAGCCCCAGCCTTGCGGGTTCTTGCCGCGATGGTTGAGGAAGTCGTTGTCCACGACGTTGATGAAAAACTGCGCGGTGGCCGAGTGGGGGTCCGCCGTGCGCGCCATGGCGATGGTTCCCCGGTCGTTGCCGGGCGCGTTCGGCGCCTCGTTCTCGATCGGCGCGCGCGTCCGCAGTTGCTCGTAGTTCTGCGTGTAGCCGCCGCCCTGAATCATGAAGCCCGCGATGACGCGGTGGAAGATGGTCCCGTCGAAGTGGCCGTCCCGGACGTACTGGACGAAGTTCGCCACCGTCTCGGGCGCGGCCTCCGGCGCGAGCGCGACTGCGAAGGAGCCGTGCGTGGTCTCGAAGGTGACGAGCGGGCTTGCCCCCTCGTCGGCCTGTGTCTCGGTCTGGTCACTCATTATGATCCCCGCCGCGACGACAAGCGCGAGTAGGACGGACGGCCGCCGCAATTTGAGTTTGAACAAGGCTCCGCTCCCGAATCGTTGTGGTGCGTGCTGCGGCGCAGTCTACACACCGCGCGGTGAAAGCCTAGGCGCGGCTCTCATTCATGGCCCTCGGTCGCCGGGCGCTCGCATCACGCGCCCGCGCGACGCTCGCTCGTCACAGGGCTGCGCGCATCACGCGCCCGCGCACGTGATTGCGCATCGCGCGGGCGCTTTCTTGACTCCCCACGGCTGCAACCTTAGCGTTTTCGCGGATGGGGAGGTTTCCATCTGCCCGATGCAGAAACGCTAAGGGAGGCGCATATGCGGAAATCAGACAATGACGTGAGAGCCTTCGACAACGCGGTGAAGCGCATCAAGCACTTCCGCGAACGGGAACTCTCCCGTCGCCAGGTGCTGCAGGCGTCCGCCGCGACGGCGCTGGGTGCCACGCTTGCATCGCAGTTCGTGCCGAAGGAGGTGCACGCCGACGTCGGCGGGACGATCGTTCACTTCGCTTCGTCCGGCAAGCGGCTCGCGAACTCCTTGCGGGCGGTCAAGCCGCTCTTCGACAAGGTGTACCCGAACGTGACGCTCGAGGTCGTCTCGAAGCCCATGAGCGAGGCGTTGACCCAGATCAACACCTACATGCGCTCCAAGAGCGACTCCTTCGACGTCGTCACCCAGGACCACGCCCAGTTCGCGTCGCTCGACGCCATGGGCGCGCTGACCGACCTCGGCCCCTATCTGGAGCCGTTCCCGGACTGGCTCGCGGACTACAGAGATGACGTGCCGGAGGCCTACCGGCACATGTGGAACCTGCCCAAGGGGCCGGCACCGCCAGGCTACATCGCAGCCCTGGCGCCCGACGGCAACGCGATGATGACCTTCTATCGCAAGGACGTCTTCGAGGGCGCAGGCATTCCGGTGCCGGAGACCTGGGACGACGTGATCGACGCCTGCAAGGAGATCCACGATCCTGCCAACGAGCGTTACGCCTACTGCGCGGCGATGGCGCGCAACTTCTGGGCCGGCTATCAGTACTACGGCTCGCTCCGCAGCATGGGCGGCGACGTCTTCGCGGACGAGGAGAACCAGGACTGGACGGTGGGGATCAACACCGAAGAGGGCTACCAGGCGCTCAAGGTGCTGGTCGATCTCCAGAAGTACGCCCACCCGGTCTCCGCCAACGCCGGCGAGGACGAGGTCAACCTGGTGTTCGCCCAGGGCACGGCGCTCTACAGCCCGCTCACCTGGGGCACGGCGGTGCTCAACGATCCGACCTACACCGACCTGCACGAGCACTGGCACATGGACCTCTCGCCGAGAGGCACCGGGCCCAACGGCGGGCACCGCGCGCTTACCGGCGGCTTCGGCCAGTTCATGCCGACCTGGGGCGGCAACCGGGAGACCGCGTTCGCCTGGATCAAGTTCCTCAACTCGGGCGACCGCGAGGATCTCGGCGGGAGTCCCGCGATCGCGGATGCGATCGTGGGCGCCGGCGGCCAGCTTTCGCGGCGTTCCACGCTGAGCCGCTGGTCGGACCGCAAGCCCTTCTTCGTCGGCCTGATGAAGGCCTATCCGGTCTGCGTCGTGAACGCGCCGGTGATCCCTGAGGCGTACTCCATCATGGGCGCCATGGGCGAGGAGGTCGCCGACGCGGTCAACGAGGAGCAGAGCATCGAAGATGCGCTCGCCGCCATGGACAAGCGGGTGAAGCGCATCATGGAGGACGCCGGCTACGGTTAAGTCAGCCGGGTTGCGTGAGGACAGGGGCTCCCCGGAGCCTCTGCCGTGACCGCAGTTACCGTTGAGGCCCGGCCGCGGCGTGCGGCCGGGCCGTCCGCCCCGCTGCGACCAGGGGCCGTGGCGCGCCAACAGCGGCGCACGGCCTACATGCTGCTCGCGCCCTGCGTGACCATCCTGCTGGCGCTCGCGATCTTCCCGCTGATCTTCGCGGGCACGCTCTCCTTCAAGGTCGATTCGCTCTACAACCCCGACATCGCCCGCTTCGTCGGCTGGCGGAACTACAACGACCTGTTCGACGACCGCCGCTTCTGGAACAGCATCGAGCTCACGG
>JAPPMY010000017.1 GCA_028818855.1 Rhodospirillales bacterium | reverse complement strand
CGGGGTCGTAGAAGACGGGCACGTGGCCCTTCACATGACCGGGATCGGGCTCGGTGCCGGCGTCGTGGTAGTTGTAGAGAGCCCGGAAGCGGGGAGAGGGCACCACGCGCCAGCGGTCCTCTCTCGCCTGCCAGGCTCCGTCGAGATGGATGCACGCGCGCGCGGTGCCGTCGTCACCATGGTGGATGCCCCACACCAGGCCCCGGTCAGCGGCCTGCGCAGAGTTCGGGCGCTCGAAGAGCCAGACCCGGTCCTTCAGGAGCTCCGAGAAGAACGCGGCATCGTGCGAGCTGTAGTTGACAGGCCCGGACTGTGCCGACGCCTCTCCCACAGCCGCTGCCGTGAGCACGGCCGCCGCCAGGCCGAGTATGCTGCGCCGCACCCTCATCGCAGGGGAACTCCCTGGTACAGGGGAACTCCCTGGCACGACGCCTCCCGAGCCGGCTCGAGCCAGCGCGTCTCGAGGCGGCGCACCATGGCGACGTAGATGGCGAAGGCACGATCGTCGTCGCCGGCGGCGATCGCCGCCACGGCGGCCCCGATGCGCCCGCCGATCCAGGACCACTCCGCATGGCCGGAGGGGATCGCCTGCGCGATCCGGGGCGCGATCTCGTAGTAGCGGGTCACCAGGGCGCGCCGCTCGGGCGTCCGCTGCATGTAGCCGTCGCGGAAGGTTCTGAGCGCTGTCAGCGTCGGTCCGTCGTCGGCCTCGATGCCCCGCGCACCCACCACCGCTTCGGTGAGGAAGCAGCCGCCGCCTGATCCGTTGCCGGCGCCCGGACCCACGCCCGGCCCCGAGCAGGTGCCGTCGCCGGGGCCGTCCGAACCGCCGCCTTCTCCGGACGGCCCGCAAGTGCCGTCGCCAGGACCGCCCGTGCCCGTGCCCGTCGGGCCTCCCGGCGGTGTGAACTTGTCGGTGTGGATGGGAGGGCTCACGACCGGCAGGCAGCCAGTCTCGTCCGCGATCCAGTTGCCGGGGATGTCCTGCAAGGTCGGCTGCGCATCCCAGGGCCAGAGGGTGGCCCGCTCCGTCACCGTCCGCGACAGCACCGCCGTGCCCGAATAGCCCGCAGGGCAGGCCCCGCTCGTCGTCTCGGTCCGCAGGGTCTCCGTTACTTGTGCCTGCGGGAGCGCCGGTGCCTGCCCCTCCCAGCAGCTCGTGGACACGAACTCCGGCGTACCCCAGGAGACGCCCACCGCCGTTACAGTCTTCTCCCGGCGCCAGATCTCCTGCCCGGTCATCTCCCGGTTGTGCGGCGGACCCGCGAGCCAGCTGCACTCCAGGGTGTAGTGCTCCCACTCGGAGTAGTCGGCGCGGCAGTCGTCGATCGACACCTGCCAGGTGCCCCTCACGGGATTGCCCACCGGATCGCCCCGGCCGTCGTGCGTCTGCCGGACCTCGCGGGTCATGGTGCGGCCCCCGCCGTGGCTGCCTGCGGGGCAGTCCTCCACCGTGCGCTCGTGGGAGACTCTCTCGCTCAGATCGAGATGCGGGTCGCGCACCGTGCCTGCGAGCGCCGCCCGCCTGGAGGGAAGGGGACCGCCGAAGGACGAATCCGAGAGGCACGCCGGGAGCGCCACGTCAGGCCTCCCCGCGGTCCCCTCGGCTGCGCCTGAGGCTGCGCCTCCCGTGAGCCAGTGCAGGGCCGCAAGCTGTGGCCCGCCGTCGTCCCCGGCGTAGAGGTGGGGCGCCACCTGCACCGAGCGCTGATCGCGGCCCACGCCCTTGAGGGCCTCGGGCTCCATGTAGACCAGCAGGGTGTTCTCGCAGTAGCGGGCGCGCACCCCGCGCTCGGTCCAGGCGTCGAGCCATCCCGTCGCGGCCGGGGGGATCGATCCGGGCCAGCTCACCGCCGCCCCGGAGCGCCGCAGGATATGGTCCTCCAGACGCCGCCAGGCCTCGGAGATGGCCCGGGCATGGGCCAGCGCCTCCTGGCGGTACACCTCCTCGCCGTCCTGCGCGGCCGCAGGTGCGACGAGCATCGTCGTCAGCGCTGCCGTTCCCGCGGCCTGGATCGCGATCCCGTGGGTCGCGACCCCGATCGCGAGCGCGCTGGCGCCCGCCATGATGCGTGCACCGGGGAGTTCCCCCGTCCGCAGGCGTCGCTGGGCGCCTCGTGCTTTCCTGCTCATGATCCTGGGTCCTCGTGGTTGGCTGTGCGGCCGAGCGCCGCGCCGGCAGGGCCACCGGTCGTGCCGGCGGGCGCGCCGTCGATCGGACCGGTGGCAGCGGTATCGGTTCCGTTGGCGACTGCGCCGCCGATCGGGTCGCTGACCGGGTCAGTGGCCGAGCCTTCCGGCTTCGCCGCCGATGCAGTTGGGGGCCGAACCGCTGACTCAGTCAGTGGCAAGCCTTCTAGCTGCGCTAGTTGTTCGAAGCGCTCGCGGGGCATGGAGACCGGTGACACCCGCCGTCCTTCGAGCAGCCATTCGCCGGCGCCGTTCCGGACGAGGCGCACGAGCTCGAGCCCGGGCACGGCCGCGACGGAGTCTACGAGCTCGAAGGGCACGCGCACGGTGGAGATTCGCACCTCGATGCCGTCTCCCTGTGCGGGGTATTCGATCCTGGTCCCGGCCATGCCGAAGCGGCGGTCCACCGCCTCGCGGAACTTCAGCAGGGATGGAGGAATATCGTCGGAAAGCCGCAGCACCGGCGCGAGCGGCATCGCCGCCCAGGCCCGGTCCCCGCCGACCGAGGCCGCGTACCACCCGGAGAGGTGCGTCTCCGCGATGCGCCGGTGAATGGGCTCGGGACGACCCGAACCCAGGCGCCATCGCACCGTGAGCACCGCCCGGTCTTCGAGCTCCGGCCGCACGCCGATGATCGCGAAATCCGCGAAGCGCCCCTCGCAGGACACCCGCTCCGTGCGCCATGCCGGCATGTAGGGCGGGTACACCATGAGCGCCTGCCGGCAGCCCGCGATCAGCGCGCCCGCATCCAGAGCCGCCGCCACCGGCGGCTCTACGGGCTCCTGCTCCGTCTCCTCCGCTCGCTCGGGGCCGGCGATGAGGGTCCAAAGCGTCTCGCGCTGCGTCCAGACGAAGCCCGCGCCTGCTACCATGACGGCCAGCGCCAGGAAGCGGCCCACCTTCGGCAGGCCCGGTATCGAGAGCGGCGCCGCCGCAAGGCGCATGGCGGGATCGTCCACGAGCGACGCAGGGTCGATCTCCGTGACGTCGCCGTCCACCAGCCCCGGCGTCGCATGCAGCGCCCAGCCCGCGTCACGACCGCGCTCGAACGCATCCAGCGCCTGCGCCCGCTCGGATAACACCTGGTCTCCGTCAGCAAGAAAGGCCCCGTCACGCGCCTTGACCAGTGCAAGGCGCCCGTCGTCCGCCTCCACCAGCGCCATCCACGACGGTAAAGCGATGTGCCTCTGCAGCGATGCCGCGAGGCTCGGACAGCCCTTCGGGCTCTCCTCGTCCGCCGCGTACCCGGTCTGCCCACCCCAGTGAACGTGCCAGGGACGCTTGAAGGCCCGCGCGTTCCGCGCCACGGAGGCTGCCCCGCCGCGCTCCAGCCAGTAGAGCCCGGCCGCAAAGCGGCGCCCGCCTACAGTCAGCACGCTCACAGAGAATCTCCCCGGAGCAGGGACTCACCCCGATCCAGCTCGATGCCTTGCACGTGCGTGATGCCGAGCGGCGCGCCGATCTCGGCTGCGATCAGCAGCACACGCTCCTCGCGCACCAGCCGCGCGCTGCGCCCGCCGAGAGGCACGGGAAGGTCCGCGCCGATGCTGCCCTGCCGGTCCGATACCGCGCCCCTGTCGCTGAACCCCGTCACCAT
>JAPPMY010000162.1 GCA_028818855.1 Rhodospirillales bacterium | reverse complement strand
GCTGCTGTCGCCAGGTCTGCCCACGGTCCCTCACAGGCCCTCCGCGCCGGGCAACACGACCGTCGCGTGCAACCCGCCCTCGGCACGGTTCGCCAGCACGATGTCGCCGCCGTGGCCGCGCACGATACCGCGCGCGATGGCAAGCCCGAGCCCGCTGCCCCCACTGTCGCGGCTCCTCGACGCTTCGAGCCGCACGAAGGGCTCGAACACCCGCTCCAGGTCGGCGTCCGAGATGCCCGAGCCCTCGTCCTCGACGACGACGCGGATTTCGTCATTGTCCCGCTCGATCCGCACCGTCGCCCGTCCCCCGTAGACCGCCGCGTTCTCCAGCAGGTTGCGCAACGCACGGCGTAGCGCGGCCGGCCGGCAGACGGCGAGCACCCGGCCGGAATCCGCGACCGCGATGTCGTGCCCGAGCTCCGCGAGATCGGCGGCGACGCTGTCGACCAGTGCATGGAGGTCGACGGTGCGCGTCTCTTCCCGTTGCATGTCCTCGCGGATGAACGCGAGAGCGTCCTCGGTCATCCGCTGCATCTCGTCGAGTGCGGCGAGAATCTTCGAGCGGGTCTCCGCGTCCTCGACGAACTCCGCGTGCAGGCGCAGGCTCGTGATCGGGGTCCTGAGGTCGTGGGAGACAGCCGCCAGCATCGCCGTGCGATCGCGGACGTAGCGGTCGAGCCGTGCGCGCATGAGGTTGAACGCGCGCACCGTCTCGCGGGTCTCCACCGTCCCGGCCTCGGCCAGGTCCTCCACCGCCTCGCCCCGGCCGAGACGCCCGGCCGCCGCCGCGAGGCCGCGCATCGGCTTCGCCATCCGTCGTGCCGTGACGACGGCCACGGCCGCAATGCAGAGCGCCGAAAGCAGGAAGACGGCGACGAAGGCCGGGCCCCAGGCCGGTGCGCCGGGCGGCGGGCCCACCGCGACGTTGAGCCAGCGCCCGTCCGTCAGCGCCGCCGACGCCGTGAACCAGTCGGGCTCCCGGTGGTCGGGACTGTCATCGTCGTGGTCGTCGTCTCCGTCACGATCGCGGTCGTCATCGTCGTGATCGTGATCGTGGTCATCGTCCCAGCCATCGTCGTCACCCGGGTACAGCGTCCAGAGGGGCGCCACCCGGACCCGCTCCACGCCCACACCGAGCGCGGCGGAGAGGTCGCCGGCAATGGCGGCCGCCCGCTCGCTGGCGTCGGTCTGGCCCACCACGGGCTCGGCGCTCAGCGAGAACCGCGCGAGCTCCGTGCTCGCCGCCGCGATGACCGAGTCGTGCAATCCCGGAGGCGTGTCCCCGAGCAGCCGCGCCACCGTCGCGGTGCGCAGGACGGCGTCGTCCCGGTGCGCATCGCGCAGCGCCTCCATCCGCTCCCAGGCGAACAGCGCGACGGCCACCCCCTGCGCGAGCGCGAGCGCGAGCAGGAGCAGCAGCGTGAGCTGCCCGGCGAGGCTCTTCGGCGCGAGCCTCATCCGCGCTCGACCGTGCCCGTAAACCGGTAGCCGCCGCCCCACACGGTGGCGATCAGTTCCGGGTTCTTCGGGTCGCGCTCGATCTTGCGCCGCAGCCGGCTCACCTGGGTGTCCACCGCCCGGTCGAAGGGCGCCGCGGCCCGGCCGCGCGTCAGGTCGAGCAGCTGGTCGCGCGAGAGCACCATCCCGGGGCGTTCCAGCAGCGCCACCAGCAGCCGGAACTCGCCCGAGGACAGCGGCGTCACCACCCCCGCCTCATCCACCAGCTCGCGCCGCCCGGTATCGAGCCACCAGCGGTCGAACCGGTACCTCCCGGCCGGAAGGGGCTCCCTGTCGGGCGGCAAGCTCTGCGCACGCCGGATCACCGCCTTGATGCGGGCCAGCAGCTCGCGCGGGTTGAACGGCTTGGCGACATAGTCGTCGGCGCCCACCTCGAGGCCGACGATGCGGTCGGTCTCCTCGCCCATGGCGGTCAGCAGGATGACCGGGATGCGCGTCGTCTCGCGCAGGTGCCGGCAGAGCGCGAGGCCGTCCTCGCCCGGCATCATGATGTCGAGCACCACGATGTCGACCGCGGCCGCCTTGAGCGCCCGGCGCGCTGCCGCGGCGCTCTCCGCCGCGGTCACGCGCAGCCCCTGGCGCTCCAGGTAGCGCGCCAGCGGCTCGCGGATCTCGCGGTGGTCGTCGGCCACCAGAACATGCGGGGATGCGTCCATGGGCGCGAGCTTACGCGCCTTCCCGCAGTCCGCACGAAAAGTTTGTAACAAGGTGTGTCAGTTCGTCTCCCCGCCATGGCCTGCCACAATTCCGCCGGTTCGCCGGCAAGGTTCTGCGACAACCGGCGCCCATATTCCCGTCAGCCATCGACACCCGATGGGCGAACCGAAGCAGGAGATCACCGATGAGAACCAAGACGAAGACACTGACCGCCCTCGCCGTCGCCGCCGCCCTCGGCGGAACCGCGCTGGCGGGAACGAGCTACGCCGGCCACCGCGACGGCGGCCACGGCATGGGCTTTCTCGACGAGGGGCCGCTCGCGGTTTCGGCGATGGAGATGTTCGACGCTGCCGACGCCGACGGCGACGGCAGGCTCACCCAGGCCGAGATCGACAAGCTGCGCAACGATCTCCACGCGGCACACGACGCCGACGGCGACGGCAACCTCAACCTCGAGGAGTTCGAGGGGCTGTGGCACGAGACCACGCGCCCGCTCACGGTGCGCGCCTTCCAGATGCTCGATACCGACGGCGACGCGATCGTCACCCGTGCCGAGTACGACCGGCCGCTCGCCGGCATCGTCGAGCAGCTCGACGGCGACGGCGACGGCAGCCTCTCCATGAAGGACCGCTGGCACGACGACGATGACGGACGGTGGTGGGACGACGACTAGGACATCGCCCCGCGGCAACCCGGCCGGCGCCTGCTCACGGCGGGCACCCGGCCGGGATGCCGCGACTCCCCGCGTGCCGTCAGGCGGGAATCGATCTGCCGTCGGGCGGCGCGCGGAGGGCCGGATCCGATCCCGAACCTCGCAAGCCAGCGACCCGCGCTGGCGCGCCGGCTTCTCCCGCACCCGGACCGGCAAGGTTCAGTATCGCAGCCCCGACGGAGGACCCTGTCGATGACCGACGAGAGATACCACCTCGCCGCGCGTCTGATGCACTGGATCATGGCGGTGGGCTTCGTCTTCATGTGGGCCTGCGGCTTCGCGATGACGAAGCTCGTGGAGGACGACTCTCCGCTCGAGGAGTTCCTGTTCGACCTGCACATCTCTGTCGGGGTGACGCTGCTCGCCCTGCTTGTCCTGCGCATCGCGATCCGCCTGCTTCACCGCCCGCCGCCGATGCCGGCGACGATCCGGGGGCCGGAACGCACGGGCGCGCACCTCGGCCATGCCGCGCTCTACGCGCTTCCCGTGCTGGTGATCGCGGCCGGCTGGGCGGAGACCAACTTCGGCGGCCATGCCGTGCAATGGTTCGGCGTTGAGATGCCAAGGATTTTCCCCGAGACGGGGGAGGACCTCCAGGACCTCTCCGAGGACCTGCACATGTGGCTCGCGTACGGAATGCTGGTCGTCGCCGCCGGCCACGTTGCGGCGGCCTTCAAGCATCGCTGGATCGACGGCCACGACGTCATCCGCCGCATGACCTTCAGTGGCAAGTAGGGGTCGTCTTCCCGGCGCAGGGGGCGCGGAGGGCCCACGCCAACCCCCGGCGAACGCCCACGAGGGCTTCCACAGGCGCCCGGCGTCCATGACGGGCCCGATCACGAAGAAAAGGAGCTTCGTATCATGACCGACACAAACACGGATTGCGGGAAGCCGGCGGGCCAGGGCGC
>JAPPMY010000140.1 GCA_028818855.1 Rhodospirillales bacterium | reverse complement strand
TGACGATCATCGTGCCGGTGACCGACATGGCGAACTCGGCAAGGTCGGTGTCGCCGGAGAGGAAGGAGGACGCGCGGACCGCCTTCCAGGCGTAGTTGACGTTGACCGGCACCTGCTCGGCGATCTCTCCCGAGGCCGAGGCGAGCGTCGAGTTCCGCTTGCCGTCCGCGCCGCAGCCGTGCTTCGCCGCGGCGTAGTCGGAGAAGATGCCCTGCGAGGTTCCGATCGCCGCGCAGATGGCGGCCGAGGCCCGGTCGTTCTTCGACCACGCGGCGCCGACCAGCGCCTGCGCGGTCTCGCAGCTGTTCAGGTTCTGGCCGTTGACCCACTGCGCGAGCGCGCGGAGCTTGGACATGGTCTCGGCGATGACCGGCGAGACGGTCTCCAGCGCCAGCTCGAAGGCGAAGCCCGCCGCGTTCTGCGCGACCGAGCGGGCGAAGGCCACCAGCTGGTCGGAATCGATGAAGGAGAACGCGCCCGCGAACGCGTCGATGCCGCCGCAGCCGGCGCGGAAGTTGGGCAGGTTCACCGTCGCGATCTGCTCCGAGCGCACCGGTGCCCGCATGTAGAGGTTGCCGAGCGTCCAGTGCCCGGAAGCCTGGCCGTCGAACGCGGTCGGGCCGGTGACGTTCGAGACCGTCCCCTGCCAGAAGGACTGCATCTCCGAGAGGACGTCCGCGCGGACACTCGTGCCCGCCACCGGCGCGGCCGCGACCGCCGCGGCGAGCGTGGCCCCGGCCGCGGCCCTCCTCACCTCAGTAATCATCGCCGGTCTCCAGCTGCGTCAGCACGAAGATGCGCTCCGCCAGCTGGTCCTCGGCGAGCACGCCGAAGCCGACGGGGAGCGCCCGCTTCGTCCGGGTGTCGAACAGCGCGACGGCCGGAAGCGGAGAGCCGGCGAGCCCGAGCCTGGAGGCGCGCCCGTTGTCCGGCACCGCCCCGGGCCAGCCGTCGAGCGGACCGCCGGTCATGGAGACGGCCAGCACGTCGATCCCGTGGCGCATGGCGAAGGCGCGCAGGAGCGGGCCGAACACCCGGCAGCCGCCGCAGTCCGGGTGGCCGAGATAGATCAGCCCGTAGCGCTCCCCAAGCGTGGCGAGCGTGTTGGCGATTTCCTCGCGGCGCCCGTCCGACCAGAGGCGCTTGGCGAGCGCGCCCACCGGCCGCCTCAGCGTGTAGTCGAGCCCGGGCGTCGCCCACACCGTGCGGCGGAAGGCGTCCGAGAAGGTGGCCGCCCGCTGAAGCGCGTCGCGCTGGAGCGCGAGATAGGCCGCAACCTTCTCCGGCGCCGGATCGAGGATCGCCTCCGCGCGCGCCTCCTCAAGCCGCGCGCGCATCGCCGCGATGCGCGCCGTGGCGGTGCCCGAAGCGGAGGGAGATGCGGACAGCTCCGGTTGCGGGATTTCCTCTTCCCGGCCGTCGTCGCGGTCGCAGTAGAAGTGCCAGCCGAGCGACGGCGGCCCGTCCGAATCCGGACACCAGGAGCGCCACTCCCCGCCCGCCGCCGACGCTCCCAGCACGGCCCAGACACCGAGCGCGGCCAGAATCCGTGGGATCGCTCGCCTGACGGCCCGTGCGGGAACGAACGCCATCACGGGCTCCTCCCGTAGAAATCGCGCACCCGGTCGCGCATGAAGGTCTGCGTGCCGCCCCTGTCGGGCAGGGAGATGGACGGCTCCATCGACCCGTCGAGAAGGTTCTGGGTGAACTCGGTGAGGTCGAGCCGGTCGAAGTCGATGCGCTCGATCTCCGCCACCGTGAAGCCCCGGCAGCTTCCCCAGCCGATCCCGAGCCGCGGCCGCGCCTGCTGGTGCAGGATGCGGCCGAGCTTCGAGCCGAACACGCACCAGACCCGCTTGCGCCGGAGGCACACGCCGAAGACGCGCTTCGCGCAGCGCGTGCCGAGATAATGCGTGTTGCCCGCATGGCGCTCCTTGGCGAGCTCGCGCTCCCCCGCCGAGCAGTTGGCCATCCCCACCAGAAGGCCGGAGTTCCTGCAGCAGTTGGCGAAACCGCCCCATCTGATGCGGCAGGCCTTCCGCTCGCCCGAGAAGAAGCGGAGATTGTCGCGGTCGAACTCGTCCGTGCCCATCTCCAGCACCATGTTGAGCCGCGCGGCGGCGTCGACGAAGCCGGTATTGCCCTCGGCATCCACGCTCTCGCAGCCCGCGCCGACGCAATACGTCACCCGCCCGCACGGCCCGCCGCGCTCGGCATCGGCCACGCCGGCGCCGCAGTCGGCCACGCCGCCCGAGGCGATCCCGTCCGCCCCGTGCGCGGAAGATTGCGGCGAGGCCGCGACGGTTTCCGATCGCCGCACCAGCGGATCGCTTGCGGGCACGTTCGCGGGCGGGCGCACCCCCACCCCCTCGATCACCGCGCGCCCGGCCGCGCCGCCCGGATCGTCCGGATCCGTCAACCTGGCCCGCGCCGCGTTCTCCATGCCCGATGCGGTCAGATTGCGCTCCGGCACGCTCGTTCCCGCATAGCCTGGAACCTTGCCGGCGCTGGCGGCATCGCGCGCGATCGCCCCGGCCGCCGACGTGCCGGCCTCGCCGATCGCCCGGGCTTCCGCCGCGGGATCGCCCCGCGCCGCCCCGCCGAGGACGATCCACAGCAGGAAGCCGAACACCGCCACGACCGCCATCCGGTCGAGCAGCCATGGCATGCGGGCCGCCGCCATCTTCCGAAGTTCGGCCATGCGCCCGGCCGCGAGGCCGGTTCGGGCCGCTGGGGATTGCGTCGGTTTGCTCATGCCGTCAGCGCTCCACGGCACGAGTGTCCCCTTCGAGGCGTTCGAGAACCCGCCGCGCCGCGTCGCGCCCGGCCTCCCCCTCCGCCGCGACGGCCTCCAGCGCCGCCGCGAGGCCGATGTTTCCGGTCACCAGGTCATGGGGAGGGGCGGGAAAGCCTGCCCCGGACCCCGATCCGGGGCCGGCGCAGCCGCGGCTGGTGCAGGGCGGAGCCCCGCCCGGGATCACAACCACCGCGGGCACGCGCTCGATGCCGAACAGGCGGAACAGCCGGGGGTCGATGGCCACGCCCGCCTCCGCGCCGCCGAGGCGCTCGCCCACCGCCTCCACGGTCGCCCGCAACCCGCCGTCGCCGACCCCGCGCAACACAAGGGGCGCATTCAGCAGCGCTGCCTCGCGCGCCCACTGTTTCCAGCTCGCCGGCGGCACCGACAGGCTCATGAAGACGAGCAGCTCGGGCATACTCGGGCGCGCGGCGAGACCCTCACCGACCCGCGCCGCGTGGCGCTCGGCCGGGAGCAGGGCGGCGGGGCCGGTTTCCGAGGCGGCGTCCCGCGCGGCCTCGCCGGCCCGTTCCAGGGCACGATCGACGATTTCCCGCGTCCATGTGCCGAGATCGCCGTCCCCGGCACCGCGCATGACCTCGACGGCCAGATCGCGGGCCTGCGTTTCGGGCGAGGGTTCCGCGCCTTCGGCCTGCGCGGATGCGGCGCACAACGTCAATGCCAAACCGGCGCCGAGCGCGTCCCGGATGGGAGTCGCAGCATGCCGTCGAAGATTTTTCACAAGATGCAGCAAGAGCGTTTCCTCCACAGCAGGTAGCCGAAGCTCTCGCCGGAGACGGGCAGTTCGCGGAGCGCCTCCCACAGCACCGACGAGCGGCCCGTCGGGTTGCAGCCCGTCATCGGCGTGGTCGCCGGCACCGGCTGGGTCATCTGCCAGCGGTACTGGCTCTTCCGCATCACCGGCATCGGGTAGCGCCCGCAGAGCGCGGCCGAGCCCGAGGTGCCCCAGGCGAGGCCGGCGCGGTGGAGGCGGTAGACCAGCCGCTGCGCCGCCAGCAGCGAGGCCTGCACGCCGC
>JAPPMY010000078.1 GCA_028818855.1 Rhodospirillales bacterium | reverse complement strand
CCTCCAGGATCTTGACCGGCTCCCCGCGCACGCCGGAGGTGATGCCGATGCGGTACTCCTCGTGCGGCTTGGTGCAGATGCGCACGTACTTGCCGGTCATGGGCGCGCGACGCAGCTTGTCGATCACCGTGATGAGGTCGGGGCTGTGGCCGACGCCGGCCTCGCCGGCCTTGCCGGGCTTGCCGACGGGGTTGTTGCGGTGCTCTTCGATCAGGCGCTCGCGCGACGCCGGGTCGGAGAGCAGCGGCAGCACATAGGTGCGGGTGATGAAGTCATCGGTCGACGCTCTGCCCTGGTCGAGCTGAATGCCGGTCTCTTCGGGGATATTCGGTCGCATCCTCATCCTCCCTAACGCGCGTCCCGCTTCCCCCTCGGTTGCAGGAGACGGGACGCCGACGGAACCGGCTGCAACCTGCCCGACGGCCGGCGCGATGACAAGAGTGACTGCCGGTATGTGCTTCCGGTGTCGCCGGATGCCCGGAGCCGCGGGCCTCAGCGCTCGGAATTGCCGCGCTGCTCCGCCGTGAGCCTGCGCCAGAGCTTCGAGACCCAGCCCTCCCGCCCCCGTGCCGCCTCGCTGGCCCGGGCACGGCACTCCTCCATCACGTGGGGCGGCGTGAGGCGGTAGGCGAGCCAGAGCGCGACCGCCGCCACGACGAGGTCGTCCAGCATGCCGAGAACGGGGATAACGTCGGGAATCAGGTCGATGGGGCTCGCCAAGTAGGCGAGGAGGAGGATCAGCAGCGCCTTGACCGGCCACGGTGTCTCGCGGTGGCGAAACACCAGCCAGAGGGTGTGGACCTCCAGCGCAAGCCGCTTCGCCAGCCGGTCGAGGAAGGCGATGAGCCCCTCCGCCGCGCCGGCGGGTTTCGGCTCATCCGGCGCCACGGTGGGGGTCGAGAGGCTCCCGGCTCTTGAGCAGGACGTAGAGCGCGCCGGCGCCGCCGCTG
This sequence comes from Rhodospirillales bacterium, assembly GCA_028818855.1. GTDB lineage: Bacteria > Pseudomonadota > Alphaproteobacteria > UBA828 > UBA828 > WTGU01. The sequence continues at coordinate 2,888 of JAPPMY010000078.1, read as the reverse complement.
CTCTCGGGCGCGTTGGTGATGGCGATGATGTGCCGGCGCAGCGCGGGCTCGTTGAGCCAGCGCGGCACCATCTGGCGCAGCACGCCGCCGCGCCCGCTCGCGACCGAGCCCTTGCCGGTGATGACCAGCACGCAGCGCCGCCGCGCCATGCGCGACTCCTGGATGAAGCTGCGGAGCGCGCCGTGCGCCTCGTCCTGCGTCCTGCCGTGCAGGTCGAGACGCGCCTCGACCGGAAGCTGCCCGCGTTTCAGCCGCCGCGCCGTGCGCCGGTCGAGCCCGGCGGGCGTGACGGGATCGAGGTCCGGGAGCGCCGGCGGGCGGGGCGGGCCCGCGGCCGCCTTGGGCGCAGCGCGGACGCGGGCCCTGATCTTCTTCGGCGGCGGGGGCGGGGGCGCTTCCTCCTCCGGCACGTCCGCGCCTTCCAGCGCTGCGGCGCCGCGCGGGAGCGGCGTCACGTCGCGGGCGATGCGCTGCCAGAGCGCCGCCTCTTCCTCCCGCACGCGCCGGCCGCCCGTGCTCACGGCGCACCGCCTTCCACGATGACGATGTGCAGCCGGCGCGGCCCGTGGGCGCCGAGCGTGATGGTCTGCTCGATGTCCGCGGTGCGCGACGGGCCGGTGACGAGGTTGACCGTGCGCGGCATGAAGCCGCCGCCCTCCTCCGGCGCCGATTCGGCCCTGAGCTTCGCCCAGCCCTCCTCGTAGGCGCCGCCGATGCGCTCCGCCGGCAGCACCACGACATGGGTCTCGGGCAGGAAGTTGAGCGTGGAGGGATGGTCCGGGCCGGAGGCCATCATCAGGGTCCCGGTCTCGGCGAAGCCCATGAGGGCGCTCGTCACGGCGACCCGGTCGGCCTCCTCCGCCACGCCCCTTCGGATGTCGAGCATGGGGCGGTCCGCCCAGGGATAGTCGTCCAGCGCGGGGTCGGGCGCCATCACCAGCGCGGGCGGCAGGTTCTGGCCCGCCAGGTAGTCGGCGACGGCGCCGGGCACTGCGTCCGCGCCGGAGACGCGCTCCACGGTCGCGAACACCGCCTCGGCCATGGACGTGAAGAGCGCAATCCTCTCGTCCTGCGAGATGTCGGAGCGCGCGGGCACGATGTTGGGCGCAGGGCTGGCGAGCTTCTCGTCGAGCGCGGCACGCGCCGCCTCGTCGAGCGGCCCGCGGCCGAGCGAGCGGCGGATCGAGCCGAGGATGGCGTCGCGTGCGCCCGGCCCGCTCATGCCCGCCGCCCCTTGCGCCAGAGCGCGTGGAAGGTCGGCCCCTCGGGCGCCGGCAGGTCGCGCGCCGCGGTCCACCCGCCCGCGAGCGGAAGCTGTGTGAAGCGCCCGCGGCGGCGCCCCAACATGCCCAGAACCCGCATGCCGACGCCCGTCGCCAGCCTGTAAAGCGCAGGCCGCCGCACGAGCCAGGCCCAGGCGCTGATGCCTGCGCGGACGCTGGCCGGCCCGAGCCTGCCCCTAAACTCCTGCTCCCTGAGCGTGCGCATCATCGCCGGCAGGGGGATGCGCATCGGGCACACCTCCTCGCAGCGGCCGCAGAAGCTCGATGCGTTGGGCAGGTGGCGCGCCTCGTCCAGGCCGATCAGGTTCGGCGTCAGCACCGCGCCCACCGGGCCCGGATAGACCCAGCCGTAGGCGTGGCCGCCCACCGTGCCGTACACCGGGCAATGGTTCATGCAGGCGCCGCACTTGATGCAGCGGAGCACGTCGCGGAACTCGGTTCCCAGCATCCGCGAGCGGCCGTTGTCGAGCAGGACGACGTGATAGGCCTCGGGCCCGTCGGCATCGTCGGCGCGCCTCGGGCCGGTGGAGACCGTCGTGTAGGTGGAGAACTCCTGGCCGGTCGCCGAGCGCGCGAGCACGCGCATGATCGTGGTCGCGTCCTCCAGCGTCGGCACCACCTTCTCCAGCGTCGCGATCACGATGTGGACGCGCGGCAGGATCTGGGTGAGGTCCGCGTTGCCCTCGTTGGTCACGACCGCAGTGGAGCCGGTCTCGGCGATCAGGAAGTTCGCGCCCGTGATCCCGACGTCGGCGGCGAGATAGCGCGGGCGCAGCACGTGGCGCGCCTCCTCCACCAGCTCCTCGACGCGCTCAAGGCGGCGGGTGAGACCGAGCGGCGTGTGCTTCTCGTGAAAGAGGTCGGCGACCTGATCCTTGGTCTTGTGCACCGCCGGCGCGATGATGTGGCTCGGCCGCTCGTCGGCGAGTTGCACCACGTACTCGCCGAGATCGGTCTCGACCGGCTCGATACCATGCTCTTCGAGGAAGGGATTGAGTTCCATCTCCTCGGCGATCATGGATTTGCTCTTGGTCACCGTCCTGGCGCCGGCGTCCTGGCAGAGCGAGAGGATGACCCGGCGCGCGTCTGCCGGCGTCTCGCACCAGTGCACGGTCCCGCCCGCCGCCGTCACCTGCTCCTCGAAGCGCTCCAGGTAGTGATCGAGGTGCGCCAGCGCGTGGTCCTTGATGGCCCGCGCCTGATCGCGCAGCGCCTCGAACTCCGGCAGGCGCTTGGCGGCGTCGGCCCGCTTGACCTGAAAGCCGCCCTGGAAGCGGGCGAGCGAGCGCTGCAGGTCCTCGTCCTGCAGTCCGACGCGCGCGTTGGCGACGAAGGTCCGGCTTGTCGTCTCCATCGCCCGGCGCCCTTCCCCGGTCCTCAGCGGCGCCCTGCCGGCTCGCCGATCGCCGGGCGGTCGTCCATGCCTGCGAGAACCTCGGCGACGTGCCGGGCACGCACGGCCGAGCCCTCGCGGCTGAGCCGGCCCGCGATGTTGAGCAGGCAGCCCATGTCGCCGGCGAGCACGGTCTCCGCGCCGGTCGCCGCGATGTCCTTCGCCTTGTCCGCCACCATGCGGCCCGAGATGTCGGGGTACTTGACGCAGAA
>JAPPMY010000198.1 GCA_028818855.1 Rhodospirillales bacterium | reverse complement strand
CCATCCAGATGAAGGCGACGGCCTCCATGCCGCCTCCCATGGCCGCCGCGAGCGCAGTGCAGAGCGCCGCTGCCGCCAGGCCGCCGAGCACGAAGGCCCGCTCGGCGGGTGTCGGCCTGGAGCCGTGACGCGGAGTCCGGACCGGACCGTCAAATGTTCGTGTCATGTTCATGTCCTCCGATCATACCGACGATCCGGGAAATGGGAATCCCGGGCGCCGGTCGGCCGGGATCGACGCTTTCTCCGCCCGGCCTCCTTCGCCCGGCCCCGGGCCCTCCTCGGCCTCCCGGCGGCAATCCACGCGATCTGAGGAAGAACGCGCATGCGCGGCATTGGCGGCAGCACGCTCCGGGGCGGCCAGACCGTCTTCCACGGCATCCGCATGTGGGGGCAGCTGTTCCGGGCGGCCGTATTCTTCGCGGCCTTCACCACCGTCGCCGTTCCGGCCTGGACGCTGTGGCACCGCACGACCGGCGCGGAGTGGTACGCCGCCGGCATGGCGACGCTGGCGGAGGTGAAGCTCGCGCTTGGCTACGACCCCGACTCCGGCCAGGAAATCCGCTTCGCCGACGGCACCCGGCGGGTGCTCCGTATCCGCGATATCGCCGCCTCGGTGCCGGCGCTGGAGGCGCGCGAGCGGATAAAGACGGAAATGTTCGCGAGCGCCGGGCTCGGCGCGGCGTCCGGCGCGGGACTGATCGGGCTGTTCCTGGTCGTGTTCTGGTATCGCGGCGCGCAACTCGGGCGGCAGAAGCGCATCAGGGGCGCTGAAATGGTGACTGCCGGAGAACTCCGTCGCCGCCTGCAATCGCCCCATGAGCGCGTTCTGGGCGTCCTCCCGGGCGGGAAGCGCTTCCGGCCCTACTCGATCGCCGGCATCCCGTATCCCGAGCGCACCGAGACCCAGCACACCATCGTCTCGGGGACCACCGGGTCCGGCAAGACCGTGCTGATCTCGGACCTGGTCTCCCAGATCCGCGCGCGCGGCGAGCGCTGCGTCCTCTACGACAAGATGGGGAGCTACACGCGGGCGTTCTTCGATGCGGACCGCGACGTGCTGATGAACCCGCTCGACGCCCGCGCGCCGCGCTGGTCGCCCTTCCTCGAAGCGCGCAACCCGCGCGACTTCGACATGATGGCGGCGGCGCTGATCCCGCAGCAGAAGGACACGGTGGACCCGTTCTGGGTGACGGCGGCGCGCCAGCTCTTCTCCAACGGCGCCGGGGTGCTCCGGCAGAAGGGGGTGAAGGACAACAAGGTCCTAGTCGACCACCTCCTGAAGACCGATCTCACCGCGCTCGCCGAGGCGATGGAAGGCACCGTCGCGCAGTCCATCGTCGACCCCGACAACCCCAAGACCGCGCTCAGCGTGCGCGCCATGCTCACCGCGAACCTCTCGGCGCTGGAGTTCCTGCCGGACGAGGGCAAGCCGTTCTCGATCCGCGAGTGGATATCGGACGAGGACCGGGACGGGTTCCTGTTCCTCACCTCGCGCGGCGACCAGCACGCCAGCCTGCGCGGGCTGATCTCGACCTGGCTGGAGATCGCGGTCAACGCCATGCTGTCGCTCGCCCAGGACGACGGAAGGCGCATCTGGGTCATCCTCGACGAGTTGCCCACCCTGCACCAGGTGCCGAGCCTCCAGCCGGGCCTTGCCGAGAGCCGCCAGTTCGGCGGCTGCTTCGTGCTCGGCGTCCAGGTCGCCTCGGCGCTGCGCGATCTCTACGGCCGCAACGGCGCGGAGACCATCTCCGGGCTCTGCGGCACGCGGGTGGTGCTGGCCGCGCCCGACCGGGACACGGCACAGTGGTCGGCGGACAGCCTGGGCCGCAGCGAGATCGAGGAGGTCTCCGAGGGCTTCTCCTACGGCGCCAACACCATCCGCGACGGGGTGAGCCTCACGCCCCGCCGCGAGTTGAGGGCGCTGGCGCTGCCGTCCGAGATCATGCGCCTGCCCAACCTGGAAGGCTATCTCAAGTTCCCCGGCCCCTTCCCAGTCGCCTCCATCCGCCTGAAATACGTGGCGCGGCCGAAGGCGGCGGAGCGGTTCGTTGCGCGCGACGGCGACGGGGCGGAACCGCGAAGCGGTGTGGAGGGGAGCGACAGCGACGGGATCGAGATCCCGGAGCCGCCGGACCCCGACGACCCCCACTTCGCCGGCATTCCCGGCACGCCAGACGTGCCGCCCAAGCCGGCGGCCTGGCAGGGCGAGCTGGATCTCGTGCCGCTGCCGGGAGAGACCGGCGAGCCGCAACCGGATGCGGCGGCGGCCGAAAGGGAAGCCGGGAAGGCGCCGGAGGCCGAGGGCGCGGCGCCGGCGCAGGCGCCGCAGGACAGTGCGCGGGATGGCGGTTCCGAACCGGCAAACCCGCCGCCCTCCGACGCCGCCGGCGGCCGCGGGTCTGACTGGGGCTGACATGCTGTCGATCGGCGCCCTTTCCTCGGCGGCCCAGGGGGCGTCCTACTACGAGCGCGACGGCTATTACGCCAAGGACGATCCCGAGCACCGCGACGCCAGCGGCTGGGCCGGCAAGGGCGCCGAAGAGCTCGGGCTGAAGGGACCGGTCGATCCCGACACTTTCCGGGCGGTCCTCGAAGGCAAGGTGCCGGACGGCTCGGGCACCGAACTCGGGCGGCGCGGCAAGGATGGGGAGATCGTCCACCGCCCCGGCCGCGACCTCACCTTCTCGGCCCCGAAATCCGTCTCGCTGGCCGCGCTGGTCGGCGGCGACCGGCGCATCGTCGAGGCGCATGACAGGGCAGTCGCGTCGACACTCGCCTGGGTCGAGAAGAACGCGGCCGAGACCCGGATGAAGGACCCGGACACGGGGAAGATGGGGCGGGCCGGAAACCAGAAGATCGTCGCCGCCACCTTCCGCCACGACACCTCGCGCAACCTCGATCCGCAGCTTCATACCCACGCCGTGCTTGCCAACATGGTGAAGGGGGAGGACGGCAAGTGGCGGTCGATGGCCAACGAGGGCCTCTACGCGCAGCAGAAGCTGATCGGCATGCTCTACCGCAGCGAGCTCGCGGCCGGGCTCGGGGAGCTCGGATACGGCATCGAGAAGACCCATGCCGACGGGCGCTTCGAGATCGCGGGGGTCTCCCGCGAGGTTGTCGAGGCCTTCTCGAGCCGGCGCGCCGAAATCGAGGCGGCGATGGAAGCGCGCGACCTCGGCAGCTCCGCCGACAATCCGCGTCTCGCGGAGCGCGCCGCGCTGATGACGCGGGCGAAGAAGCGAGACGTCGACCGCGACGAGCTGCGGGGCGTGTGGCAGCGCCAGGCCGCCGATCTCGGCTTCGATGCGAAGGCGCTGGTAGCCGAAGCGGATGGGAAATCCGTCGCGCCGGCGCAGGCGTCCATGGATATCGGCGGCAAGGCGTCGCCGGACGGCGCGGCGGCGCCGGAACCTCCGGCCGGGAGGGATCGGAACCGCTCGTCCGGGTATGAGTCCTCCCCGGATACGGCGCCGCCGTCGCCCGGCGCGGAGGCGGTCGCCTGGGCGATGGCGCACCTCTCCGAGCGCGAGGCGGTGTTCGCCCGGACCGATCTGCTCGCCGCCGCGCTCGCCCATGCGCCGGGCGCGGTCGCGATCGGGGACGTCGAGCGCGAGGTGGCGGCGCTGGAGAAGGCCGGATCGCTCCACGCCGTCGACCTGCCGGGCGCCGAAGCCTCGCTCACCACCGACCGCACGGTGGGCGAGGAGCGCGAGACTGTCGCGCTGTGGCGCGGCGGCCAGGGCCGCGGGCGCGTGCCGATGCGCGGCTGGCAGGTGCAGGGGCACCTCAACAAGGGGCCGCTGACGGCCGGCCAGAAGGACGCGGTGAAGCTGATCCTGTCGGCGAAGGATCGCACGGTGGGCGTCCAGGGCTA
>JAPPMY010000132.1 GCA_028818855.1 Rhodospirillales bacterium | reverse complement strand
CTGGAAGGTGACGCAGCGGTGCCACTCCGTGCGGTCGATCCGCTCGCCGGTCTGCCTGTCGATGTAGGACTCGTCGGTGGCGATGCTCATGTTGGCAACGCGCCCGCCGGAGGCCAGCTGGTTGATGGCGACGTCGTCGCCGAGGCGGCCGATCAGCTGCACCATGTTCTCTCCGAATGCCATGGTCGTGTCTCCTGTTCATCCTGGTTGATGACGATGGGTGGATGAACGGGCCGGTTCCCTCTCGGTCCCCTTCCCGTTCGCCCCTCCAAAGCTCCTCCGACCTCCGGTCTGCCGTCCCCGCCCGGTGCCGGCCGGTTGGCTTCGTCCTTGCTGCCGGCACGGACGCGGACGGAGGCGCCGCTACCGTGCGAGCGTGCGGAAAGTCGCGGAAGTTCGCGTCAGGGTGCGGCCCGCGCTGGCGGTTGGATCGATTCCGTGCATCCACGCGCTCCTGGCGAGCCCTCGCAGGACGAGCGCGGAGCGGCGCGGGAGCAGGACGACCTCGTCGGACGCCAGCCCGCCGCGGACGTAGGGGCGCCGGCTGCGGGGGCGAAAGTTCATCGTCCACGCGTCGCCAAGGGACAGCGAGACCACCACGTCGCCGAACGAGGCGTGATCGGCGTGCATGCCGATCCCCTGGCCATGCCGGTACTCGTTGACGATGCACTGCTCGGGCCGCCGTCCGTCGAACAGCGGTGCAAGCCTGTCTCCGATGACCGTGGCCCAGCGGGGAAACGGCGCGGCGGGGTCGTGCCGGCCAACACCGGGCGCCCTGTAGTCGTATCGAAACCCATAGTGCTGAACGCGGCGGCTGAGGTCGGTCAGCCAGGGGGCCTGGGAGATGCGCAGAAGGATGCGCTCTTCCTCGGCCTCGGTGACGACGTCGGGCACCAGCGCGGCGCCGTGATCGAAGATGCTCATGGTGTCCTCCCCGGTTGAACGTAGCCCGGGACGGAGACCTCTCTCCTGCCGGACGGATCGCCCTTCTCCAAGCCGCCCTCTGCTTCGAATGCGTGCGGCGGGGTCGGTGCGAGCGCTATTCGCAGACCGTCCCGTCGCGGTCCCGGTGCCATATGTGCGGATACGCGGGGTGGCGGCGCGGCATCGGTCGATGCCGTGGGGTCGGGCCGGGTCAGGCGCGACGAGAGCATGGGGTCGCCGCGGCGCGGATCTCCTCCAGGCGCTCGCAGACGGCACGGGGGTGGAGCACGGCAAGATTCAACACCGGGATGCCGCGGTCCCGTGCGATGCGAATGGCCATGCCGGTGCCGCCCTTCGGCGATCCATCGCGAGTCCAGCAGGCGACGGCGTGGACGGTCGTCTCGGTGTCCGCTGCGAGGATGCCGACGTTTCTTGCGTGGAGCTTTCGGGCCGCGGGCGAGCAGCGGTGCCAGGCGGGGTGCAGCGCGGCCGCGATGGCGAGGCAGGTTCTCATGCGCTCGGGCGCGAGGGTGCGGCAATCCGGGCCCGCGTTTCCGCGATATCCGGGCCAGGGCAGGAACAGGGTGCGGGTGGCGGGTGGGGCGCCGGCGGCAAATGCCGAGTCGGCCCCGGCAGCCCCGCCGGTATGAAGATGCCAGCTCCGGCGCGCGAGCCACGCGGCCATCGTCGTCATGGTCTCCAGGACGGCGCGGGGCGTGGCGCGCGACCCGATGCCGGCGTAGACGAGCTGGGTCATGGGAGCCTCCCTCTCTCTGGCGACTGCCGATTCACGGGACCGGAGAGCCTGCCTCCGTCTCCCGCGGCCATGCCCGGCAGGCCGCGGCGGCGCGATTGGCTCAGGCGAGGGTTGGCGGAAGCGGCGAGGCCGCGTCCGGTCAGCACCAGACCTGGGCGCGGGTGGCGGCGTCGTAGATGGCGCTGTAGGGCGGGTGCTCGGAGGAGGCGAGCACCGTCCTGCCGGGGTTGCGGTAGCGCAGCAGGACCGTGCGGGCGTCGGTGTGGAGCAGGGCCTCGTGGAAGGCGGACCAGGCGGCACTCTCGTCGTGGTGGACGGAGAAGACCTGCTCGGTCTCGATGTCGGGGGAGTCGGGGTAGAGGCCCACGAGTTCGTAGCGCGGCGGGTGCGAGGGCTCGTGCCGGCAGTGCGCGATGCCGGTGCTGCGGTCGATCGACAGGGTCCCCCTGTGCGGGCGGGCGGCGCTGCGTAGCCGGGTGCTCCGCGATGCCGGGTGGGCCCGGTGGGTGCGGCCGGGCAGCGGGAACGCATCGGCACGATGCTGCGAGATGGTGCGCGCGAGATGGCGGCAGGGCATGGGATTGCCTCCGGTGAAGGGTGGGATGGGGTGGCGCGGACCGGGAGCGCTTTGCCGGTCGTGCCGGAAGTGGAGAGCCGCCCGCTCGGGTTCACGCTCCCGCCTGCAGGCGCTTCGCCCTCCTTCTGGCCGGCCTCCGGCTCGAAAGGCTGCGATCGACAGGCTGCGCGTGCAGCGGGGGCATGGTGTGCGGCGGGTTGTCGACGCTGCCTGGGCGGCGGCGTGCGGGGCGGACGTGTGGCGGAATCGCGACGGATCGGGAGGGGACGTGCGGGCGCGGTGGTTGCCGGATTGCGGCGCAGCGGCCTTGACATTAAATGGATGTCGGACGGCTGCCTGCCGAAAGGAGAATGGTCGGAATGACTGATCCGGTCACGCTCACGCTGGTTCGCTACCCTCCGCGGAACCTCGCCTGGCGGCGCGGCAGGCGGCACGTGCGGGTTCCGCTTCGGAGGATCGAGGCCGCGGCGGCTTGCCTTCTCTGGCTGCCGGCCGGATTCCACTTCGGCCTGGCGCTGGCGGGCAGCACCGGGATGGCGGCGGATGCCGGTGGGTGGCCGCATATGGCGGCGCTCGCGGCGGGAGGCGTGCCGCTGGCGCTCGCGTGCCGGCTGCTGTGGCGGCGGGGTCGGACCTTGGCGGCCTGCGCGGCGCCTGCCGTGCTGGGGTCGGGCGCGGTCGCGGGGACGCTGATGCTTGAGGGATTCGGGCCGTTCGCCGTCGTGGTAGTTGCGGCGGCGGCGAGCCTGCCGGCGTGGCTGATGTGCGCGCGTCGGAGCGGGCGACGCTGGTTGGACGTGTAAAGCCCGGACGGGGGCTGCTCGCGGACCGCCCCGTCGCCATCGCGATCGTACATATGAGTGCAGGCCGCATGGCCGCGGGGCGCCGGCGGGATGCCGTGGCACCGGGCCTGCTTGCAGGCGACGCGGCCGTTCCCGTTGTCGTCGTGCTGGGCGGGGGCATCGGATTAGGCGTCGTCGTCGTGTTGCGGTGCTGCCAGACCGTTGTCCCCCTGCGCTCGGGCGAATACCAGCGCTGTGGAGGCGCAGGCCGAGAGAACGCGATGGAGCGCGGTGGCCTCGCGGCGGTCGAGGGTGAGCCGACATTTGCGCTTGCCGTCGACGACGCGCGCGGCGAACCGGCAGCGGTTCATGGGCGGCAGCCACCCGGCCGGGATGGCGGAGTCGCAGGCTGGGGATTCCGGCGTGAGTTTCCGGATCGGCCCGATCGCGGGGCCGTTGCGCATCGATGCAGGCCGGGATGCCGGCGGAGCAGGCGCGGGTGGGGCCGCGCGGGAGTGCTATAAGACAGGTGCGGCACGACGAGACGGACAGGGGGCCGGACGATGGACGAGACGTCTTCGACATCGCTCGATGAGAACGCGCTCACGAAGGGTCAGCGGCGGAAGCTCACGGCGCTGCGCAATTCGATCGGCGAAGAGATCGGGACGAAGGCCTTCAGCGAGTGGCTGGCATCGCAGAGGGAGGCGGGGTCGAAAAAGCCGGACGGGAACGCGGCGCTGATAACCGACACGCTTTGGCCGATGGTGCAGGAGGGCCGCCTTGCCATCCCGCGGGGCGGTTACCTGATCCGGCGCGGCCGGGGCCGCATCATAGTCGAGC
>JAPPMY010000203.1 GCA_028818855.1 Rhodospirillales bacterium | reverse complement strand
CCGCTGGCCGCCTTCAATGCGGCCTTCGCGGCCGACGGCTGCATCGTCGAGGCCGAGCCGGGTGCCCGGGTGGAACAGCCCGTAAGGGTTCGCTTCGTGGCTGCACCCGGCAGCGAGCCGCTTGCCTACCATCCGCGCGTGATCGTGCGGCTCGGCGCAGGCAGCCGGCTTGCCCTGGTGGAGTGTCACGAGGGGCCGGCCGGCGACGTCACGTGGTCCAATTCGCTCACGGACATCCGGATCGGCGAGCGCGCGGCGCTCAGCCACGTCAAGCTGCAGATCGAAGGCGACGGCGCCTATCACACGGCGCTGACCAAGGCGACGCTGGCGGGCGAGGGGCGGTACGAGAGCCACCTGCTGGCGCTCGGCGCGCGCCTGGCGCGACATGAAATCCACGTCCGCTTCGACGGCGAAGGAGCACGATGCGACCTCCGTGGCGGCTACATGGCACGCGGCCGCCAGCACGTGGACAACACCACCGTCATCGACCACGCGGTGCCTCATTGCGAAAGCCGCGAGGTCTACAAGGGCGTGCTCGACGACACGGCGCGCGGGGTCTTCCAGGGCAGGATCGTCGTGCGCCAGGACGCGCAGAAGACCGACGGCCACCAGCTCAACCGCACGCTGCTGCTCTCGCCCAAGGCCGAGGTCGACACCAAGCCCGAGCTTGAGATCTACGCCGACGACGTGAAGTGCAGCCACGGCGCGACCGCCGGCGAGCCGGAGGCCGACCAGCTCTTCTACCTGCGCTCGCGCGGGCTCGACCGCAGGTCGGCGCTGGCCTTGATCGTCGAAGGGTTCATGGGTGAGTTGCTGGAGGAGATCGGCCATGAGGCGGTTCGCGAGGCGCTGGCCGCGCGGGTCGCCGACTGGATCGGGGAGGCGAGGGGAGCATGAACACCGCGCCGGCCCGGAACCTCGATCGATCTTCCGCTACCGCGGCGCCGTTCGACGTGGAGAGCGTGCGTGCGGACTTTCCGATCCTCTCGCGCACCGTTCACGGCAAGCCTTTGGCGTTCCTTGACAGCGGCGCCAGCGCCCAGAAGCCGCGCGCGGTGATCGACGCCGTCTCGCGGTGCTACGAGGCCGAATACGCCAACATCCACCGCGGCGTCTACGAGCTGAGCGCCAGGTCGACCGAGGCCTACGAAGGCGCGCGCGCCAGGGTGCAGCGCTTCGTGAACGCCCGTTCGGCCAACGAAATCGTGTTCACCAAGGGCGCGACCGAGGCCATCAATCTTGTGGCCACGAGCTGGGGCGGTGTCTTCCTCGGCGAAGGCGACGAGGTCGTGCTCTCGGTGCTGGAGCACCACGCCAACATCGTGCCCTGGCAGCTTCTGCGCGAGCGGACGGGCATCGTCCTCAAGGTGGTGCCCACGAACGAGCGTGGCGACTTCCTGGTGGACGCCTACGAGGCGCTGGTGGGCCCGCGCACGAGGCTGGTGGCGCTCACCCACGTTTCCAACGCGCTCGGCACCGTGACGCCCGTGGACGAGATCGTGCGCATCGCCCGCGAGCGCGGCGCTCTGGTTCTTCTAGACGGCGCCCAGGGCATCGTCCACTACCCGGTCGACGTGCAGGCGATGGACGTGGATTTCTATTGCTTCTCCGGCCACAAGCTCTACGGGCCGAGCGGCATCGGCGTGCTCTACGGCAGGCAAGCGCTGCTCGCCGCCATGCCGCCCTATCAGGGCGGGGGCGACATGATCGAGCGCGTGACCTTCGAGCGCACGACCTTCGCCCCGCCGCCCGCGCGCTTCGAGGCGGGCACGCCGCCCATTGCGGCTGCCGTCGGCCTCCATGCCGCCATCGACTACGTGGCGTCGTTCGATCCGGCCGCCGTCGCTGCCCACGAGAACGACCTGCTGACCTACGCGACCGAGCGGCTAACGGCCCACAACGACATTCGCCTTTACGGGACAGTGCCGGGCAAGGCCTCCATCATCTCCTTCACGATGGACGACGTGCATCCGCACGATATCGGCACGATCCTCGACCTGGCCGGCGTCGCCGTGCGTGTCGGCCATCATTGCGCCCAGCCGCTGATGGATCACTTCGACATTGCGGGCACCGTGCGGGCCTCGTTCGGCCTCTACAACACGCGCGCCGATGTCGACCGTCTGATCGACGGACTCGACGAGGTGCGGGAGATTTTCGGCTGATGTCCGAGCTGCGCGAGCTCTATCAGGAGGTGATCCTCGATCACGGCAAGTCGCCGCGCAACTTCGGCAGGCCGCCGACGGTGACCGGCGAATCCCACGGCCACAACCCGCTCTGTGGAGATACCGTGACGATCTATGTCACGGTGACGAACGGCACGGTTGCCGATATCGGCTTCGAGGGCAGGGGGTGCGCCATCTCCATGGCGTCAGCCTCGATGATGACCGAAATGCTGCGCGGCAAGTCGCTTGACGAGGTGCAGGCGATGTTCGCCGAGTTCCATGCGCTGGTAGCCTCGGCGGAGCCGGCTTGCGAGGCCGGCTTCGAGACCCCCGATCTCGACAAGCTGATCGTGCTTGCCGGCGTGCGGGAGTTCCCGATGCGGGTCAAGTGTGCGACGCTTCCCTGGCACACGATGAAGGCGGCGCTGAACGGCGAGGGCGAGGAGGTCACGACAGAATGATGAACCTGTTTCGCAGGAAGCGCCCCGCCGAGGTGCAGCCTGAGCCTGCTACTCCGCCCCAGGCGGCCGAGTCGGCTTCCGCGCCACCCCCTCCGCCGGCCCCGGCACCGCAGAGCTACGAGGCCTGGGCGCCGGACGGGCCGCCCGGTGCCATCGGCGGCGGCGGGCTCGCGCCGCAGCTCGTGGAGGCCGCGCCCGAGGCCGCAGAGACCCTGCCGACACCGCCGGGCCTGAGCCCCGACCATCCGCTCTCCGGGCAGATCGCGCGGGCGCTGAGCTCGGTCTACGACCCCGAGATACCGGTGGACATCTACCAACTCGGCCTCGTCTACGACGTGAGCTTGAACGAGGCCAACGATGCCCGCATATGCATGACGTTGACCACGCCCGGCTGCCCGGTCGCCGGCAGCATGCCCGGCATGGTGGAGCACGCGGTCGCAACCATGGTGGAGGGGATCGGGGACGTCGAAGTGGAGTTGGTGTGGGATCCACCCTGGAACCCCGACATGATGTCGGAGGCCGCCCAGCTCGAGCTTGGCTTCATGTAGGCGCCATCGGCCACGCGGACTGACGAGATGAATGACATACTCACGATTACCGAACGCGCAGCGGAGCGCATCAACCACCTGATGTCGCTCAGGCCCGACGATGCTGGGCCTGCCGTCGGCATCAAGATCGGGGTCAGGAACGCCGGCTGCTCCGGCATGTCCTACACCATGGACTATGCGGAGGAGGTGCCGCCCGCCGCCGAGGTGATCGCACAGCGCGGGGTGACGGTGGTTGTCGATCCGGCCGCCGTGATGTTCCTGATCGGCACCGAGCTGGACTTCAGCGAAGACAAGCTGAGCGCCACCTTCGTCTTCAACAATCCCAACGTCACCAGCACATGCGGCTGCGGCGAGAGCTTCGCCGTCAATTGAGCGCGGGCCTGCGCAGAAACGCGAAATTGCAAAACGAACCCAATTTCGCGTAAATCCTTGTTTTAGAATATATATTACACAAGTCGCAGTCCCCTGCGTCGGGCCTCCGGCGCTGGTCGGGGTGGCCGGATTTGAACCGGCGACCCTCTGCTCCCAAAGCAGATGCGCTACCTGGCTGCGCCACACCCCGCATCGCCGCGACTCACCTTACGACTCATAAGAGCGCCGCCGCCGCCCTGCAAGCGAAGTGTCGCGGTACGGTGCCCGGCTACGGCCTCGTATCGGCTCCTTTGGGCGAGTCCGCCGGGTTTTCGGTCTCCGGCTCGGCCTTGGCGCCTGGCCTGGCATCCGGCGGGCTGACGATGCCGCCGGAGATCACGAGCTTCACGCCTTCCTCGACGGACATGTCCAGCGGGATGCAGTCCTTGCGCGGAACGAAGAGGAGAAAGCCCGAGGTCGGATTGGGCGTGGTCGGCAGAAACACGTTGACCATCTCCTCCTCCGTGACCCGCTGCACCTCGCCCCGCGTGGGGCTGGTGATGAAGCCTATGACCCAGATGCCACGGCGCGGGTACTCGATCAGCACCACTTCGCGGAAGGCGTTGGCGGATTGCGCCAGCACCGAGTCGAAGATCTGCTTGAGAACGCCATAGACCGTGCGCACCACCGGCACGCGCGAGACCAGGCTCTCGCCGAAGCGGACGAGGAAGCGGCCGGCGACGTTGGTGAAGAGCGCGCCGACCAGCGTGACCAGAATGAGCACGATCACGATGCCGACGCCCGGCACGTTGGTCCCCAGGATGTCGGAAGGGTTGTAGGCGTCGGGGATCAGCGGCACGACCGCGCGGTCGAACAGATCCACCACCAGCCACAGCAGCCATATGGTGATGCCGATCGGCGCGGTGACGACGATGCCGGCCAGCAAGTAGGTTCTCAGGCGCGCGATGAGGCCGCGCCGGCGCGGCGGCTGGATCAGGCGCGGCGGCCCGTCGTCGTTCATTTCTGGGGGAACAGCCGGTGCTCCGTCCCCCGGCGGAGATCCACCGTCCTCCTCATCGCCCCGCGATCCCGCTTGTGGTCGCCCTTGTGTACCTGCCGCGTCGCGCCGCCGCCAGACTATTCGTTGTCGGCCAACGGCAGGCGCGGCGGGCGATCCATTCGGCACCGGTGCCTTGGCGGGGTCTGGCACGGCACCTATCATTGCGTCCGACGGCGCACCCTTGCGCGGTAGCCGGCGGAACGCGCGCCCAAGGCCGGCGAGGATGGAGCGCCGCACGGATGGAGGAGCCAATGTCGAGGCAGTTCACCGTCGCAGCGGCGCAGATGGGGCCGATCGCCCGCGCCGACACGCGCTCGCAGGTGGTCGACCGCCTGATCGCGATGCTGCACACCGCGCACCAGGCCGGCGCAACGCTCGTCGTGTTTCCCGAACTGGCGCTCACCACCTTCTTTCCGCGCTGGGTCATCGACGACTCCGAGGAACTCGACAGCTACTTCGAGACCGAGATGCCGAACAACGAGACCCAGCCGCTCTTCGCCGCCGCGTCAGAGCTGGGTATCGGTTTCCACCTCGGCTACGCTGAGATGGTCATCGAGGACGACGGTTCAAAGCGCTATTTCAATACCGCCATCCTCGTCGATCGCGATGGGCGGATCGCCGGCAAGTACCGCAAGGTTCATATTCCCGGCCATGCCGAGCCGCAGCCCGGCCAGGTCCACCAACACCTGGAGAAGCGCTACTTCGAGCCCGGCGATCTGGGCTTCCCCGTGTTCCGCTCCATGGACGGCGTGATGGGCATGTGCATCTGCAACGACCGGCGCTGGCCCGAGACGTACCGGGTCATGGGCCTCCAGGGCGTGGAGCTCGTCATGCTCGGCTACAACACGCCGAGCACCAATCCCTTCGCCAAGGGCGAAGAGGCTCCCCATCTCGGCATGTTCCACAACCATCTCTCCATGCAGGCCGGCGCCTATCAGAACGGCACCTGGGTGGTGGCGTCTGCCAAGGCGGGCATGGAGGAGGGTATCCACCACATGGGCGGGAGCTGCATCATCGCGCCGACAGGGGAGATCGTGGCCCAGGCCCAGACGGAAGGCGACGAGGTGGTGGCCGCGCCGATCGATCTGGAGCGCGGGGTCTATATTCGCGAGACCATCTTCAACTTCGCTGCTCACCGGCGGATCGAGCACTACGGACTCATCTCCAGCCGGACCGGCGCTGAGCCGCCGCCCGCCTGAGGGCCACCGCGCGCCCGCGCGCCCTCTCAGACGGTCAGCACGATCTTGCCGAAGTGCGCGTTGGCGCGCATGTAGGCCTGCGCCTCCGCCGCCTGCTCCAGCGGGAAAGTGCGGTCGATGGGCAGGCTCAGCGTGCCGGCCTCCACCGCATCCCAGATGTCCGCGCGCATGGCGGCGTTGATGGCGCGCACTTCGTCCACCGTGCGGGTCCGGAAGGTGACGCCGATGTAGTCGATGCGCTTCAGCGCGTGCAGGTCGAAGTCGAATTCGCCGGCGAAGCCTCCGAGGCGGCCGACGTTCACGATGCGGCCCAGCACGGCCGCCGCCTGCATCGTCTGATTGGCGAGCCCGCCCGAGACCTGATCGATGGAGAGGTCGACGCCCTTGCCGCCGGTGGCGTCTCGGGCCTGCTCCACCCAGCCCGGATCGCCGGGATCAAGGACGAGGTCGGCGCCGAACGCGGCGAGGCGGGCGCGGCGGCCGGCATCGCGGGAGGTGGCGATCACCGTGCCGGCGCCTTTCAGGCGGGCAATCTGGATCGCCATGATCCCGACGCCCGAACTCGCGCCCTGGATCAGAACGGACTCCCCTGCGGCGAGCCGGCCGTTGGTAACGAGCGCGTCGTGCATGGTCTGGAGCGCGATGGGGAGCGTCGCGGCCTCGACGGGGCTGGCGGTGGCCTTGGGCATGGGGCACACCCGGCCCCAGTCGGTCACGGCATACTCCGCGTAGCCGCCGGCGCCCGAACACATGACCTGATCGCCCGGCTTGAACTCGGGCACGTCGGCGCCGACGGCGGCAACCTCGCCGGCCCATTCGAGCCCCGCAATCGCGCCCGCGCCGCCGAGCGCCCCGTGCGGCTTGCCTGCGGCCATGATCAGGTCCGCCCGGTTGAGCCCGCTGGCGGCGACCTTGACCAGGACCTCGTTGGGCTTGGGCTCGGGCGCTGGCACATCGCGGACCGCCAGTCCCTCCCCAGTAAGAACCACCGCCTTCATTCGCTGTCTCCCAAGAGGCGCCGTCGCCATCGTTCCTTATACATGGCAGCGCGCTGCTTTGCGCGGCTCGGCCGTATCTCGGGCTCGGTACCTCGGAGTGCCGGCACATAGCCATAGCCGGACGCTTGTTTGCATTCGTTTTATACATATGCCCTTTATGGCATGTACCTATGCTCCTGGCGCACTTTCGGCGTTCGTTTGGTTTCGTGCCGTGAACAACGCTCCGCAGGCGGAGAAAGAACCGGGATGCGAAGTCTGGTTCGCGAACTGAGAAGTCCGATCCGAACCGTGATCCTGATGCTGGCGGTGGCAGCACTCGTTGCGGCGTGCGGCGGCGGTGGCAGAGAACCCCCAACGGACGACCCGCCCGTGCCGGAGTCAACGGGCGAGCCCACGCCGGAGCCCGCCCCGGACCCGACGCCGGAGCCCACGCCGGAACCCGCTCCTGTGGATACACCCGAGGAACCGGTTGTCATGCCGGCATGCGTCGAAACCGTCCTCGGCTGCCTGCAGCCGGACAAGTACGAAGAGGAACTCCAGACCAGGGAACACGCACATGGCGACAACAACAGTTTCGCAACGCAGTGGGGGTTGGCGTCGATGCGGGCGGACCGTGCCTATGCTCAACTCGAACTGGAGCACGGAATCGATCTGGAGCCCGGCGCCGGGCAGACGGTCGGCCTGATCGATTCCGGGATCGACCAGGGTCATCCAGTCTTTGCCGGCAAGGCGGTGTCGGAAGTCTTCTTCGGGGGGGCGGGGGACGAAACCGGCGATTCGTATTCACACGGAACGGCGGTCGCGAGCGTCATGGCGGCAGGGCGGGGCGTCACGTTCGACGGCGGCGCCCTCACGGCCGCTCATGGCGTGGCCTGGGGTGCCGACATCGCCGCGTTCGCCATCCCGACCGGGAGGGGAAGCGGCGTGTACAGGCCGATCCGGTTGACCGGTCTAACCGTTGACGACATATGGGCGTCCAGGCTGGAGCAAATTCTCAGTTGGTCGAGCGCCGGGGGGACACTCGACTTCATCAACGTGAGCGTCGGTTATCTGGGCATTATCGAACAGTACAGCGAGCAGATGCTGCGCGACGCTTTTTCCAAGTCGCTCGAACTGGTCGCGCAGTCCGGCGAAACCGACAAGGCCGTCTTCATATGGTCTGCCGGCAATGCTCACGGCGACCCATGCGATCCGTCGGACTTCGCGGGCCACCGGGATCTCTGCGAGGCGTACGTCGACGGCAACAACGAGACCGGGTATCGCGTCAACGCCAAGTCCGTCGAACTCTTTCCGGGCCTGCCGGCGCGCATTCCGGAGCTGAGGGGGAACCTCGTCGCCGTCGTGGCTGTCGGTCCCGACAGCGACGGGGACGGGAGCTACGAGATCGCTGACTTCTCCAATCGCTGCGGCATCGCCAGGGATTGGTGCATCGCGGCGCCGGGCGTTGACGTCAGGGTGGCCTATTTCGGGCCTTTTCGCGGCGTGAACGGGTATCGGGGCGTCGCCGAATCCGATGGAACGTCCTTTGCAGCGCCGATGGTGACGGGCGCGCTTGCGGTGATGAAGCACCACTTCCGCGACGAGCTTTCCAACACGGGCCTGGTCTCCCGGCTCTTCGCCACGGCCTACGACCAGGGCATCTACGCCGACAGCGCCATATACGGCCACGGCCTGCTCGACCTTGCCGCCGCGCTCTCGCCCCAGGGCACGCCCCGCGTCTCGCTTGGCGCGCGGGTGGAGGATAGCGGTGTCGATCTTGACCTGACGCGACTCTCTCTCGGCAGCCCTCTCGGCGACGGAATGACGCAGGCGCTCGCCGGGCAGGAGATCGCGGCCTTCGACGACCTGGGAGCGCCGTTCTGGTACGCGCTCGACTCTCTCACCGATGCGTCGCCCGGCCCTTGGGCAGGCGCGCGGCTGCAGCGCTTCATGACGCAGCCCGAGACGGGGCAACAAACCCCGTCATGGCGACCCGCCCTCGGCGTGGTCGAGAACATCGACGCTGCGGGCGGCGCCTCGCCACTGAGGCTGAGCCGGCTGGAGGCGCCTCCCGTGGGGGCTGCTGCTGGGCACCTCTCGCTCGCAGGCCGTGCGGTTGCGTTGCGAACCGCGGGGCAGGGGGACTACCGCGTCGCCGCCTTCTCGACCGAGGGGTTGGACGGACAAGCGCCAACCTCGGGAGCCACGCTCGCCTGGCGGCCGGAAGGATCGCCGCTTGGCGTGCGGGGTGGCTGGGTGGGGGAGCGCGAGGCGATGCTCGGCAGCGCGGCAGCGGGTGCGTTCGGGCGGATGGCGGCAGGCTCCGCCTTCGTGGGCGTCGAGGGGAGCGCACGCCTGGGCGCGTGGCGGCTCGGCGCCGGTGCGGAAGTTGGCACGGTCAATGGAGCGGTGGATGGCGGACTGATTGCCGACGTCTCGCCGCTCAGGACGAGCGCCTTCGGTGTCCGGGCGGACCGACCGTTGGCCGACGGGGGCACGCTCACACTGACGCTGTCACAGCCGCTACGCGTGGAGGCCGGTCGCGCGCGCCTATCCGTCCCGGTGGGGCGGACGAAGGATGGCCTGGTGCGCCGGCGTGCGGTGACGGCCGGTCTCGAGCCCACGGGCCGGGAGATCGAGGTTGCGGCCCGGTGGCACAAGGCGCTTTCGATGGGCGGCGAGCTGCGCCTGGGCGCCGCCTGGACCCGCCATCCGGGCCACGCAGCCGGCGCGGACCCCGACATCACACTCCTCGCAGGCTGGCGACACGCGTTTTGAGGCGGAGAGGGAGAGGGTGCAATCGCACCGTCAGGGCGCGCGTACAGCCGCACGTCGCGCGAGAAGTCTTCCATCAGCCGTAGCCACTAAGAATTCCAACCCGGCACCGCTATGTCCGTGCCGGCATAATGTTATAGCTGGTCGAAACCGTTGACGCCCTGCATTGTCGCGACCAAACTTTCTCGACCGAGTCGGTATTCACGAACGTCCGTCTCCATCCACCGAGAGTGAAATGGGAGCGAGCAATGAACAAGGCTGAGCTGATCAAGGCTGTCGCGAGCGGCGCGGACATCTCCAACGCCGACGCTGCGCGCGCGGTGGACAGCGTGTTCGGCGCCATTACTGACACGCTGCGGGCCGGCTCTGACGTCAGGCTGGCAGGATTTGGGTCGTTCAGTGTCGTCGAGCGGAAGGCCACGAGCGGTCGCAATCCACGAACCGGAGAAGCAATTTCGATTCCCGCCTCCAGGCAACCCAAGTTCAAGGCCGGCAAGACGCTCAAGGACGCGGTCAACGTCTGACCGCAGCCCCGCCGGCTAGCGCGGGCGGTTAGCTCAGCTGGGAGAGCGCTTGGTTTACACCCAAGAGGTCGGCGGTTCGATCCCGTCACCGCCCACCAAGCGTCGGCTGTTGCAGGGGCGCGGGACCCGGAGGCTCTACCGCGAAGCCGCGTCTCGAAGCGTGCGACCCCTTCTGCTTTGAGTCACAGCCAAGCAACTTGACCCCGCCGGACCCCTGCTCTACATGGTGACGGCCGGCGCGGCGACGGCACGCCGCCGGATCCGTCGGGGGTGTAGCTCAGCTTGGTTTAGAGCGCCGGCCTGTCACGCCGGAGGTCGCGGGTTCGAGTCCCGTCACTCCCGCCATATCCTCGGGGCACCGTTGCTGGAGCGCCGGGACGGAAAGGGCTGCAGCGGGGTGCCGTTTTGATGCAGGCTTCGGGATTCGGGGGCGGTCTGGGGCGGCCGCGGCGCGAATGCCGTAACGGTTCCGGGTGCGACGAATTGGCCGCGCCACGCGGGATGGTGGGCCGCGACCAATGACCGCATCGACCGACCTCCTCCTCGAATATCTGCCCATCGTCATTTTTCTCGGCATCGCCGGCGTGATGGCAATCGCTGCCATCGCGGGCTCCTACGTATTGGCTCCGCAGCGGCCCGACAGGGACAAGATCACGGCTTATGAGTGCGGCTTCGATGCCTTCGAGGATGCGCGCGGCCGCTTCGACGTGCGCTTCTATCTGGTCGCGATTCTGTTCATCATCTTCGATCTTGAGGTCGCCTTTCTCTTTCCGTGGGCTGTCTCATTCAGCGAAATCGGGCTTTACGGCTTCTGGTCGATGGTCGTCTTCCTCGGCCTGCTCACGATCGGCTTCATCTACGAGTGGAAGAAGGGCGCGCTCGAATGGGAGTAGGCACCTCGACCGTCGGCCTGCCGGACAGGCCGCTGCCGGCTGGTGCGGCACAGGATCAGGCGTTGGCGCTGGTCAGCGACGAGCTGAACGACAAGGGTTTCGTCGTCGCCAAGCTCGACAACATCATCAACTGGGCGCGCACCGGCTCGCTCTGGCCGATGACCTTCGGGCTGGCCTGCTGCGCGGTGGAGTTCATGCAGACCATCGCGTCGCGCTACGACATCGACCGGATCGGCATGGTGCCGCGCGCGAGCCCGCGTCAGTCGGACGTGATGATCGTTGCCGGCACCCTCTGCAACAAGATGGCGCCCGCGTTCCGCCGAGTCTACGACCAGATGCCGGAGCCTCGCTACGTCATCTCGATGGGAAGCTGCGCCAACGGCGGCGGCTACTATCACTACTCCTATTCGGTGGTGCGCGGCTGCGACCGCGTCGTCCCGGTCGACGTCTATGTCCCCGGCTGTCCGCCGACGGCCGAAGCGCTGCTTTACGGCATCATGCAACTGCAGCGGAAGATCAGGCGAACGGGGACCATCGCGCGCTAGCGCGCGTGATGAGCGGGCGAGGGTATGGACACGGCCGGCCTACGCGACCTCGGCGAGTACGTCGCGAGCAGTCTCAGCGACTACGTGCACGCGACGGAGGTTGCGTGCGGCGAGCTCATGGTCGATGCGCGCGCGGACCAGGTGGTGCGTGTCCTCAAGTTCCTGAAGGACGATTCGCGCTGCCGCTTCGAGCAGCTCGTCGACGTCTGCGGCGTGGATTACCCGGAACGCGACCCGCGCTTCGATGTCGTCTATCACCTGCTCAGCATGAGCCACAATTGCCGGCTGCGCCTCAAGGTCGGAGTCAACGAGGACCAGCCGGTGCCCTCGGCGATCGAGGTGTATCCATCCGCCGGCTGGTGGGAGCGCGAGACCTGGGATCTCTACGGCATTCACTTCACCGGCAATCCGGACCTGCGCCGGCTGCTCACTGACTACGGGTTCAACGGTCATCCGCTCCGCAAGGATTTCCCGCTCACCGGCTATGTCGAGCTCCGTTACGACTCCGAGCAGAAGCGGGTCGTGTACGAGCCGGTGAAGCTCACGCAGGAGTTCCGCCGCTTCGACTTCCTTAGCCCTTGGGAGGGCGCGACCTACCCCTTGCCCGGGGACGAGAAGGCGGGTGAGGACGCCGGCGGGGACGGGCGCTGACCATGAGCGAGCGCCAGATCCGAAACATGACCGTGAACTTCGGGCCGCAGCATCCGGCGGCGCACGGCGTGCTGCGCCTGGTGCTGGAGATGGACGGCGAGGTGGTCGAGCGCGCCGACCCTCACATCGGGCTGCTCCATCGCGGCACCGAGAAGCTGATCGAGTACAAGACCTACCTGCAGGCGGTGCCCTACTTCGACCGGCTCGACTATGTCGCGCCGATGAACCAGGAGCACGCCTACGCGCTCGCCGTGGAAGCCCTGCTCGGCCTCGAAATCCCCGAGCGCGCGCAGTACATCCGCGTGCTCTACAGCGAGATTTCGCGCATCGCCAACCATCTGATGAATATCTGCACCATGGCGCTCGACGTCGGCGCGATGACCCCATTCTTCTGGGGCTTCGAGGAACGCGAACGCACCATGGAGTTCTACGAGCGGGCCTCGGGCTCCCGCCTCCATGCCGCCTACTTCCGCCCCGGCGGTGTCGCCTACGATCTCGCCCCGGACCTGCTCTCCGACATCGGCGCGTGGAACGAGGCCTTCCCCAAGGTCGTCGACGACATCGAAAACGTGCTGACCGAGAACCGCATCTTCAAGCAGCGGACGGTCGACATCGGCATTCTGAGCGCGCAGGAGGCCTTCGACTGGGGGCTCACCGGGCCGGTGCTGCGCGCCTCGGGCGTTTCCTGGGACCTGCGCCGCAACCAGCCGTACGAGGTCTACAGCGAACTCGATTTCGGGGTGCCCGTCGGCAGCAACGGCGATTGCTACGAGCGCTATCTCGTCCGCATGGAAGAGATGCGGCAGTGCGTCAAGATTATCGCGCAATGCCTAGAGAAGATGCCGGAGGGTCCGGTCAAGGTTCAGGACAACAAGATCACGCCACCGTCCAGGGCCGAGATGAAGGAGTCGATGGAGGCGCTGATCCATCACTTCAAGCTCTACACCGAGGGCTACCACGTGCCAGCGGGCGAGGCCTACCGCGCAGTAGAGGCGCCGAAGGGCGAGTTCGGCGTGTATCTGGTCGCCGACGGCACCAACCGGCCCTACCGCTGCAAGATCAGGGCGCCGGGCTTCGCCCACCTCCAGGTCCTCGACCACATGAGCAAGGGCCACATGTTGGCGGACACGGTAGCCAACCTCGCGAGCATGGATATCGTGTTCGGGGAGATCGACCGGTGACGGGCAAGGCCGGCAACGGCGCGGACACCTTCGCCTTCACGCCCGAGAACCGGGACAAGGCGGACGCGGTGATCGCCAAGTATCCCGCCGGCTGCCAGGCCAGCGCGGTGCTGCCCCTGCTCGACCTCGCCCAGCGCCAGAACGGCGGCTGGATCCCCCGTGCTGCGATGGAGCACGTGGCCGAGCTGCTCGACATGGCGTCCATCCGGGTCTACGAGGTCGCGACCTTCTACACGATGCTGAACCTGGAGCCGGTCGGGCGCCATCACGTCCAGCTTTGCCGCACGACGCCCTGCTGGCTGCGAGGCTCGGACGCGCTCCGCGACGCCTGCCGCGACGAGCTTGGCATCGGACTGGGCGAGACCACGGAGGACGGCCTCTTCACCGTGACCGAGGTCGAGTGCCTCGGCGCCTGCGTCAACGCGCCGATGGTGCAGATCGACGATCACTTCTACGAGGACCTGGACGCGTCGCGCATGAAGGAAATCCTGCGTGGCCTGAGGGCCGGCAACCCGCCCACGCCGGGCCCGCAGACCGGCCGCCAGACCTCGGCGCCCGCCTCGGGCCCGACGACACTGACCGAGCTTTGAGCATGCTCAGCGATTCAGACCGCATCTTCACCAACCTCTACGGCATCCAGGATTCCGGCCTGGCCGGTGCGCGTGCGCGCGGCGATTGGGACGGCACGGCGGCGCTGATGGCCAAGGGCCACGACTGGATCGTCGATCAGGTCAAGGAATCGGGCTTGCGCGGGCGTGGCGGCGCCGGCTTCCCGACCGGGCTCAAGTGGTCCTTCATGCCCAAGGAGGAAGCTCCCGGACGGCCGCATTACCTCGTGGTCAATGCGGACGAGAGCGAGCCCGGCACCTGCAAGGATCGGGACATGATGCGCCACGATCCGCACAAGCTGATCGAGGGATGCCTGCTCTCCGGCTTCGCCATGCGGGCGCACGCGGCCTACATCTACATCCGGGGCGAGTTCTACGACGAGGCGGTGGCGCTGCAGGCGGCGATCGACGAGGCCTACGACGCGGGCCTCATCGGCAGGAACCCGTGCGGCACCGACTGGTCCTTCGACGTCTATCTGCACCGTGGCGCCGGCGCCTACATCTGCGGCGAGGAGACCGGGCTGCTCGAGAGCCTCGAGGGCAAGCCCGGTCGGCCCCGCCTCAAGCCGCCCTTCCCGGCGGCAGTCGGGCTCTACGGCTGTCCGTCGACGGTCAACAACGTCGAGACCATCGCGGTCGTGCCCACCATCCTGCGTCGCGGCGCCGAGTGGTTTGCCGGCATCGGTCGGCCCAAGAACACCGGCACCAAGGTCTTCTGCATCTCCGGCCACGTCAATCAGCCGTGCAACGTGGAGGAGGAAATGGGCATCCCCATGCGCGAGCTGATCGAGAAGCACGCGGGCGGGGTGCGCGGCGGCTGGGACAATCTGCAGGCGGTGATTCCCGGCGGCGCCTCGGTGCCGCTGCTGCCGAAGTCGATCTGCGACGAGGTGCTGATGGACTTCGATTCGCTGATGGCCGAGAAGTCCGGCCTCGGCACGGCGGCGGTGATCGTGATGGACAAGTCGGCCGACGTGGTCGAGGCCATCGCCCGCCTCTCCCACTTCTACATGCACGAGAGCTGCGGCCAGTGCACGCCTTGCCGGGAGGGCACCGGCTGGGTCTACCGCGTGATGCTGCGTCTCATCAGGGGCGAGGCGTCGGTCGAGGAGATCGACCTGCTCTGGGATGTGGTGGGACAGATCGAGGGACACACGATCTGCGCGCTCGGCGATGCCGCCGCGTGGCCGGTGCAGGGGCTGATCCGCCACTTCCGGCCGGAGCTCGAGCGGCGCATCCTCGCCGCGAAGGTTGGCGGCGGTGGCGCTTCCGCAGCCGCAGCGGCCGCAGCCTGAGGACGCAGGCGATGACGACGCTCACCATCGACGGCGCCGAGATCACGGTCGAGCCCGGCTCGACCGTGATGCAGGCCTGTGTGCAGGCCGGCAAGGAGATCCCGCACTTCTGCTTCCATGACCGGCTTTCCATCGCCGGCAACTGCCGCATGTGCCTGGTGGAGATGGAGCGCTCGCCGAAGCCCATCGCGTCCTGCGCCATGCCGGCGGCGGACGGCATGGTGATCCGCACCGATACGCCGCAAGTTAAGAAGGCGCGCGAAGGGGTGATGGAGTTCCTGCTCATCAATCACCCGCTGGATTGCCCCATCTGCGATCAGGGCGGCGAGTGCGACCTGCAGGACCAGGCGATGGCCTACGGCCGCCACTTCAGCCGCTTCGACGAGGGCAAGCGCGCGGTGCGCGACAAGGACGTCGGGCCGCTGATCGAGACCATCATGACGCGCTGCATCCATTGCACGCGCTGCATCCGCTTTGCCGACGAGATCGCGGGAGTCGAGGAGTTCGGCGCGGTCTTCCGCGGCGAGCACATGGAAATCGGCACCTACGTCGAGAAGGCGGTGACGTCCGAACTCAGCGGCAACATGATCGACCTCTGCCCGGTCGGCGCGCTGACGTCGAAGCCCTACGCCTTCGTCGCGCGCTCGTGGGAGCTGAGGACCACCGAGACCATAGACGTGCTCGACGCGGTCGGCTCCAACATCCGGGTGGACACGCGCGGGACCGAGGTGCTGCGGGTCGTGCCGCGCCTGCACGACGACGTGAACGAGGAGTGGATCTCCGACAAGAGCCGCTTTGCCTACGACGGCCTGCGTCGCCGCCGCCTCGACCGTTGCTACGTGCGGCGCGACGGCGCGCTCGAGGCGGCGAGCTGGGCCGAGGCCTTCGATGCCATCGAGGCGGCCGTGCAGGGTCTCGACGGCAGCCGGATGGCGGCCCTCGCGGGCGATACGGCCGACTGCGAGTCCATGACCGCGCTCGCCGACCTGATGGCGGCGCTCGGCTCGCCCAATCTCGATTGCCGGCAGGACGGCGCCAAACTCGATCCGGCGAGCCGCGTCTCGTACCTCTTCAACACCACCATCGCCGGGATCGAGGAGGCGGATGCGATCCTCCTGATCGGAACCAATCCCCGCTGGGAGGCCGCGCTCGTCAACGCGCGCATCCGCAAGCGCTGGCGCCGGGGTGGCCTGAAGGTCGGCGTCATCGGCCCGCAGGTCGACTTGACCTATCCCTACCACCATCTGGGCGACGGGCCGGAGAGTCTCGCCAGCCTCGCGAACGGAGGGCACGCCTTCGCCGACGTTCTGAAGATGGCGGAACGGCCGATGCTGATCGTGGGCCAGGGCGCGCTCACGCGGCCGGACGGCGCTCAAGTGCTGGCCCGCGCGAGAGAGCTGGCGGAGGCGACCGGCATGGTCGCCGAGGGTTGGAACGGGTTCAACGTGCTGCACACGGCGGCAGCCCGCGTCGGCGGGCTCGACCTCGGCTTCGTGCCGGGGGAGGGGGGGCGCGATACGGCGGCGATTTGCGCCGGTGCCCGCGACGGCTCGGTTCGCCTGCTCTATCTGCTGGGCGCGGATGAAGCGGCGGTCGAGCGGTCTGCGGAGTGCTTCGTCGTCTATCAGGGTCACCACGGCGATGCCGGCGCGCGGATGGCCGACGTGGTCCTTCCGGGCGCGGCCTATACCGAGAAGGACGGCACCTACGTCAACCTCGAAGGCCGGCCCCAGCGGGCCTACGCGGCAACCGCGTCGCTCGGCGATGCGCGGGAGGACTGGCGCATTCTGCGGGCGCTCTCCGCCCGTCTTGGCAAGCCTCTCGCCTATGACACGCTGGACGAGCTTCGTGCCCGCATGGTGGAACGGGCGCCGGCGCTCGCCGCCATCGGCGAGGCCTCGCCGGCGGCTTGGGCCGAATTCGGCACCCCCGGCGCCATGGACGAGGCGCCGTTTGCGAGCCCCATCGGCGACTTCTACCTGACCGATCCGATCACGCGCGCGTCTCAGACCATGAGCGAGTGCAGCGCTGCGTTCATCGCCTCGGCCGAGGCCCCTGCCGATGGCTGAAGCGGGCGTCTGGAGCACTTACTTCTACCCGCTGTTCCTGACCATCGGGTACATCCTCGCGATCGTGGTGCCGCTGATGCTGGTGCTGGCGTTCATCACGTATTTCGAGCGCAAGGTCTGGGCGGCGATCCAGCTCCGCAAGGGGCCGAACGTGGTGGGCCCGTTCGGCCTGCTGCAGCCGGTGGCGGACGGGATCAAGTGCCTGTTCAAGGAGACCATCGTCCCGGCCGGCGCCAACCGCATGCTCTTCGTGCTGGCGCCGATGGTGACCTTCAGCCTGGGCCTCATCGGCTGGGCGGTGATTCCCTTCGACGAGCATCTGGTGCTCGCCGACCTGAACGTCGGGCTGCTCTACCTCTTCGCGGTCTCTTCCCTCGGGGTCTACGGCATCATCATCGCGGGCTGGGCCAGCAACTCGAAGTACGCCTTCCTCGGCGCGCTCCGTTCGGCCGCGCAGATGGTCTCCTACGAGGTCTCCATCGGCTTCGTGCTGGTGACGGTGCTGCTCTGCGTCGGCTCGCTCAACCTCAACGACATCGTCGAGGCGCAGAAGGGGCTCTGGTTCTTCATTCCGCTGTTCCCGATGTTCGTGATCTACGTGGTGTCCGCGCTGGCCGAGACCAACCGCACGCCCTTCGACCTGCCGGAGGCCGAGGGCGAGCTGGTGGCCGGCTACCAGGTGGAATACTCGTCGATGACCTGGCTGCTCTTCATGATGGGGGAGTATGCCAACATCGTCCTCCTGAGCGGGCTCAGCGTGATCCTGTTCCTCGGCGGCTGGCTGCCGCCGTTCCATGTCGAGCCCCTGATGGCGGTTCCCGGCGTGGTCTGGTTCCTGCTGAAGACGGCGGTCGTCGTCTTCTTCTTCACGTGGACGCGCGCGACGCTGCCGCGCTACCGCTACGATCAGCTCATGCGGCTCGGCTGGAAGGTGTTCCTGCCGGCCTCGCTCGCCATGGTCGTGATCGTGGCCGGCGCGCTGCACGCGTTCGACTGGTTGCCGAGGTAGTCACTCTGGCGACGGCAGGCGGCCTGTGCTATGGCCGCGCCCGGCGCCGACAGGGAGGTCGCCATGCCAGCGATTGAGCAGACGGTTCGATCCTTGCTCCTGACCGAGCTGGCGGTCGGGCTCGGCGTGACCTTCAAGCAGATATTCAAGCGCAAGGCGACGCTCAACTACCCCTACGAGAAGGGCATGCTGAGCCCGCGCTTTCGCGGCGAGCACGCGCTGCGCCGCTACCCCAACGGCGAGGAGCGCTGCATCGCATGCAAGCTGTGCGAGGCGATTTGCCCCGCGCAGGCCATCACCATCGAGGCGGAGCCGAGGGAGGACGGCAGCCGGCGCACGACCCGCTACGACATCGACATGGTGAAGTGCATCTATTGCGGCTTTTGTCAGGAGGCCTGCCCGGTCGACGCTATCGTCGAGGGGCCGAATTTCGAGTTTGCCGCCGAGACCCGCGAGGAGCTGCTCTACAACAAGGAGAAGCTGCTCGATAACGGCGACCGCTGGGAGCGGGAGATCGCCGCCAACCTGAGCGCGGAGGCACCCTACCGCTGAGCCGGGATCGGCAGGGGCGGAACGGTAAGCCAAGCGGGATCGCGGCACGATGATCATCCAGACGATCATGTTCTACGTCCTCGCCGTGGTGACGGTGGGCGCGGGCGTCATGGTGATCGCCTCGCGCAACCCGGTTCACTCGGTGCTGTTCCTGATCCTGGCGTTCTTCAACTCGGCCGGGCTCTTCGTGATGATGGGCGCCGAGTTCCTGGCGATGATCCTTATCATCGTCTACGTGGGCGCCGTCGCCGTGCTCTTCCTCTTCGTCGTGATGATGCTGAACATCAATTTCGCGGAGCTGCGGGCGGGCTTCCTGCAGTACCTGCCCATCGGCGGCGTCATCGGGATCATTCTGCTTGCCGAGCTGGTGCTGGTGTTCGCCTCCGGCGCCATCGACATCGAGGTGCCGACGAACGTCGCCTCGCCCACGCCGCCGGCTGACGAGGTCACCAATACCCAGGCGCTGGGCGACGTGCTCTATACCCACTATGCCTACCTGTTCCAGGGCGCGGGCTTCATTCTCCTGATCGCGATGGTGGGCGCCATCGTGCTCACCCACCGGCGCCGCGCCGACGTGCGCCGCCAGCGCATCGCCGATCAGGTGGCGCGCGATCCCAAGGCTGCCGTTCAGGTGACCGACATCGAGCCGGGCGCGGAGGGAACATGGAAATCGGACTGACCCATTACCTCACCGTGGCCGCGGTCCTGTTCACCCTCGGCGTCGTCGGCATCTTCCTCAACCGCAAGAACGTCATCATCATCCTGATGGCGATCGAGCTGATGCTGCTCGCCGTCAACATCAACCTGGTCGCCTTCTCGACCTTCCTCAACGACATGGTGGGCCAGGTCTTCGCCATGCTCGTTCTCACGGTCGCCGCCGCGGAGGCTGCGATCGGTCTCGCCATCCTGGTCGTCTACTTCCGAAATCGCGGCAGCATCGCCGTCGAGGACGTCAACGTGATGAAGGGCTGAGGGCCGGTGCTCTACTACGCCGCGCCCATTTTCCTCCCGCTCTTCGGGGCGGTGATCGCCGGCCTGTTCGGCCGGGTGCTCGGCGCGCGCGGCTCGCAGCTCGTCACCTGCGGCGCGATGGGCGTCGCCGCGGTGATGGCGATCGTGGTCTTCGTCCAGGTCGTGCTCCAGGGCGAGACGGCGACCATCGTCCTCTTCGACTGGTTCGCCTCCGGCGATCTCGACGTGGACTGGCTCCTCAGGTTCGACGAGTTGACCGGAGTGATGGTCTTCGTCGTCTGCGTGGTCTCGTTCCTCATCCACGTCTATTCGATCGGCTACATGGCGCATGACCCCCATGTGCCGCGCTTCTTCGCCTACCTCTCGCTCTTCACCTTCTTCATGCTGGCGCTGGTCAGCGCCGACAACTTCCTCCAGATGTTCTTCGGCTGGGAGGGCGTCGGCCTCGTCTCCTATCTGCTGATCGGATTCTGGTACAAGCGGCCGTCGGCGAATGCGGCGGCGATCAAGGCCTTCATCGTCAACCGGGTGGGCGATTTCGGCTTCGCGCTCGGCATCCTCGCGATCTTCCTCATGTTCGACACCATCTCGTTCGATGCCGTGTTCGCCGGCGCGCCCGGGATGGTGGATGCCGAGCTGACCTTCCTCGGCCACTCCTTCGACTTCCTGGAGGTCGCCTGCATCCTCCTCTTCGTGGGCGCCATGGGGAAGTCGGCGCAGTTCCTGCTCCACACGTGGCTGCCGGACGCGATGGAGGGTCCGACCCCGGTCTCCGCGCTGATCCACGCCGCGACCATGGTGACTGCCGGCGTCTTCATGGTGGCGCGGCTCTCGCCGATCTTCGAGTACGCGCCCATCGCGCTCTCGGTGGTGACCTTCTTCGGCGCGACCACGGCGATCTTCGCGGCGACCATCGCGATCACGCAGAACGACATCAAACGGGTGATCGCATATTCGACCTGCAGCCAGCTCGGCTACATGTTCTTCGCCTGCGGCGTCTCGGCCTATGGCGCCGGTA
Organism: Rhodospirillales bacterium; assembly: GCA_028818855.1. Lineage (GTDB taxonomy): Bacteria > Pseudomonadota > Alphaproteobacteria > UBA828 > UBA828 > WTGU01. The sequence goes on along the minus strand of JAPPMY010000203.1, from coordinate 19,374 downwards.
TCTTCCACCTGACGACGCACGCGTTCTTCAAGGCGCTGCTCTTCCTCGGCGCGGGCGCGGTGATCCACGCCATGTCGGACGAGCAGGACATGCGCAAGATGGGCGGCATCTGGCGCATGATCCCGGTGACCTACGTGCTGATGTGGATCGGCAACCTGGCGCTCGCCGGGATCTTCCCGTTCTCGGGCTTCTTCTCGAAGGACATCATCCTGGAATCCGCCTTCGCCTCGCACACCGGGCTCGGCATGTACGCCTTCGGGCTCGGCATCCTGGCCGCCTTCCTGACCGCGTTCTACTCGTGGCGGCTGCTCTTCCTGACGTTCCACGGCAAGCCGCGCGCGGACGAGAAGGTGATGGCGCATGTCCACGAGGCGCCGGCGATCATGTGGGTGCCGCTGGTGGGGCTTGCCATCGGCGCCGTGGTGATCGGCTACCTGATGCTGCCGATGGTGGCGACGGACATCGACTTCTGGGGCACGTCGATCCTCGTCCTCCCCATCCACAATGCGCTGGAGCAGGCGCACCACGTCGATTTCTGGGTGAAGGCCCTGCCGATGGCCGTTGGGGTGCTCGGGATCGCGGGCGCCTTCCTCTTCTACGTGCTGCGGCCGGAGCTGCCGGGGGCGCTCGCCGCGCGTGCGCGGCCGGTCTACCTCTTCCTGCTCAACAAGTGGTACTTCGACGAGCTTTACGACGTGCTCTTCGTGCGCTCCTCCAAGTATCTGGGGCGCAACCTCTGGAAGCAGGGCGACGGCGCCGTGATCGACGGCATCGGGCCGGATGGGTTCGCGGCCGCGACACTCTCCATCGCGCGGCGGGCGGTGAGGCTGCAGTCAGGCTACGTCTATCACTACGCGTTCGCGATGCTGCTGGGACTTGCGGCCATCGTGACCTGGTATCTGATCGCGGGCAGGTAGCGGCATGACCGATTGGCCGATCCTGTCCACCGTCACGTTCCTGCCGCTGGCCGGGGTCTTCTTCATCCTCCTCATCCGCGGCGACGAGCGTCAGATCGCGGCCAACGCGCGCCACGTGGCGCTCTGGACCTCGGTCGTCACCTTTGCGCTCTCCGTCGTTCTCGTCGCCGATTTCGACACGTCCACGGCGGAGTTCCAGTTCGTCGAGTTCGTGCCGTGGCTGCCCGAGCACAACATCGGCTACCACCTGGGCGTGGACGGGATCTCGATCTTCTTCCTGATCCTGACCACGTTCCTGATCCCGCTCTGCATCCTCGCGTCGTGGGAGGCGATCGCGACGCGCGTGCGCGAATTCATGATCGCCTTCCTGGTGATGGAGACGCTGATCGTCGGTGTCTTCTGCTCCCTCGACTTCGTGATGTTCTACATCTTCTTCGAGGGGCAGCTGATCCCGATGTTCCTGATCATCGGCATCTGGGGCGGCGCGCGGCGGGTCTACTCGGCGTTCAAGTTCTTCCTCTACACGCTGGTGGGCTCGGTGCTGTTCCTGCTGGCGATCCTCTTCATGTATCTCGACGCCGGCACCACCGACATCCCGATGCTGCTCGTGCACGAGTTCGCGCCGGCGGTGCAGACCTGGCTCTGGCTCGCGCTCTTCGCCTCCTTCGCCGTCAAGCTGCCGATGTGGCCGTTCCACACCTGGCTTCCCGACGCCCACGTGGAGGCGCCGACGGCGGGCTCGGTGATCCTCGCCGGCATCCTGCTGAAGATGGGCGGCTACGGCTTCCTGCGCTTCTCGCTGCCGATGCTGCCGGACGCGAGCGCCTTCTTCGTGCCCTTCATCTATTCGCTGAGCGTGGTCGCGATCATCTACACCTCGCTGGTCGCGCTCATGCAGCAGGACATGAAGAAGCTGATCGCCTATTCCTCGGTCGCCCATATGGGGATCGTCACCATCGGCATCTTCACCTTCACCGGCCAGGGCATCGAGGGCGGCATCATCCAGATGCTGAGCCACGGCATCGTCTCGGCGGCGCTCTTCCTCTGCGTCGGCGTCGTCTACGACCGCACCCACACCCGCGAGATCGCGGACTACGGCGGGCTGGTGCACCGCATGCCGATGTACGCCTTCGTGCTCATGGTGTTCACGCTGGCCGCCATCGGCCTGCCCGGCACCAGCGGCTTCGTCGGCGAGTTCATGGTGCTGGTGGGCGCCTTCCAGTCCAACACCTGGGTCGCCATGCTGGCGCTGACCGGCGTGATTCTGGGCGCAGCCTACATGCTCTGGCTCTACCGACGGGTGATCTTCGGCGAGCTCACCAAGGAGAACCTCAAGTCGATCACCGACCTCAACTGGCGCGAGGTCGGCATCTTCGCGCCGCTGGTCTCGCTCGCGCTGGTGCTGGGCCTCTATCCGGAGCCCTTCCTCGACGTGCTGCACGTCTCGGTCGAGAACCTGATCGCGCAGACGAACGGCGCGCCGCCGCTGCCGATCGCCGGGCCCGAGAGCGCGCCGATGCCCGCACTCGCGGCGCTGCAATAGGGGCCGGGCGATGCAGAACTTCGTCGAGCCCGACTATCTGCCCGCTCTGCCGGAGCTTTTTCTCGCAGGCGCCTCCGTCACGCTGCTGATGGTGGGCGTCTTCATCGGCGACCGTTCGACCCGGCTGATGACCTGGCTCGCCTGCATCTCGATGGCGGTCGCCTTCGTCATGGTGCTGGCGCTCCCCGACGAGCGGACGACGACCTTCTTCGGCCTCTTCGTGGTCGACCGTTTCGCCGCCTTCATGAAGTGCCTGGTGCTGGTGGGCGCGGCGGTCACGCTCATCGTCGGCATCGGCTACGTGAAACGCGAGGGGATGAACCGCTTCGAGTTCCCGGTGCTGATCGTCTTCGCCACCCTCGGCATGCTGCTGATGATCTCGGCGAACGATCTGATCGCGCTCTACGTGGGGCTCGAGCTGCAGAGCCTCTCGCTCTACATCGTCGCTGCGTTCCGCCGGGATTCGCTGCGCTCCACCGAAGCCGGCCTCAAGTATTTCGTGCTGGGCGCAATCTCGTCGGGCCTGCTGCTCTACGGCTGCTCCATGGTCTACGGCTTCACCGGCGTGACCGGCTTCGAGGGGATCGCGGAGGCGCTGGCCACCACCGTGCCGGGCAACGTGGCGGCGGAGACGGGCGTGCTGATCGGGCTCGTGTTCATCGCCGCGGCGCTGGCCTTCAAGGTCTCGGCGGTGCCCTTCCACATGTGGACGCCCGATGTCTACGAGGGCGCGCCCACGCCGGTCACGGCCTTCTTCGCCGCGGCGCCCAAGGTGGCCGCCATGGCGTTGCTGCTCCGGGTCTTCGTCGGCCCCTTCCACGAGCTTGCCGATCAGTGGGACCAGATCGTGATCTTCGTCTCGGTGGCTTCCATGGGGCTCGGCGCCTTCGCTGCCATCGGCCAGAAGAACATCAAGCGACTGATGGCCTACAGCTCCATCGGCCACGTCGGCTATGCGCTGGTCGGTCTCTCGGCGGGCACGCCCGAAGGCATCCGGGGCGTGCTCGTCTACATGCTGATCTACATGGTGATGACGCTCGGCGGCTTCGCCTGCATCCTTGCCATGCGCCAGCGGGGCCAGATGGTCGAGGAGATCAGCGACCTCTCCGGCCTCTCCAAGACCAACCCGCCGCTGGCTCTTGCGCTGGCGATCTTCATGTTCTCGATGGCGGGGATCCCGCCGCTCGCCGGCTTCTTCGGCAAGCTCTACGTGTTCCTGGCAGCGGTCGACGAGGGGCTCTACGGGCTCGCCATCTTCGGCGTGCTGGCGAGCGTCGTCGGCGCCTATTACTACATCCGGATCGTCAAGGTGATGTATTTCGACCAGCCGACGGACGGGTTCGACCGCCCGGTCGGCGTGGAGCTTTCCGCCGTGCTCGCAGGCACCGGCATCATCACGCTCCTCTTCTTCGCCTATCCGGCGCCGATCCTGGCTGGGGCGGAAGCCGCCGCCGCGGCGCTCATGCCCTGACCGAGAGACCTCTCCCCATGCCGCCGGCGGCATTGCCGCGGGACTACGCGCTGATCGCCCTCGACGAGGCCGGCAGCACCAACGACGAGGCTAAGGAGCGCGCGGTGGCCGGCGCGCCGGAGGGTACCGTCGTCTGGGCGCGGCAGCAGCGCGCCGGACGCGGCCGGCGAGGGCGCATCTGGGAATCGCCGCCCGGCAACCTGTATCTCTCGGTACTGCTTCGCCCCTCCTGCGAAGCCCGACGCGTGGCGCAGCTCTCGTTCGTTGCCGCGCTCGCCGTCCTGGACCTCGTGGACGGGCTCCTGCCGGGCCGGGCGCGGTGCAAGTGGCCGAACGACATCCTCGTGGACGGCGGAAAGGTTGCCGGTATCCTGCTGGAATCGGCGCTGCGATCGGATGGGCGCGTGGACTGGGTGGTGCTGGGCATCGGCGTGAACCTCGTTGGGCATCCCGGACTAGAGGGGCCGGTCCCGTCGACGAGCCTCGTCGCCGCCGGCGCCCCGGCGGTTGCGCCGGAAGATGCGTTGCCGCCGCTGCTCACGGCGCTGACGCGACGGCGATCCGAGTGGGAGACGCAGGGTTTCATGGCAGTGCGACGCGCATGGCTCGGTCGTGCGCACGGGCTGGGCGGCCCGGTGACGGTCGCAGGCGGCGGCGAGAAGCTGACCGGCACGTTCGAGGGGCTCGACGAGGAAGGCGCACTGATGCTGGCGCGCGAGGGAGCGGACAGTCGCTCCATTTCGGCGGGCGATGTCTACTTCGGCGACGCGGGGACTGCGCATGCTGCTCGCGGTTGACGCCGGAAACACGAACACGGTGTTCGCCGTCTTCGAGGGCGGCGGTGACGGCGACGAGGCGCCGCTCGGCCAATGGCGGGCCATGACCGACGCGAGGCGGACCAGCGACGAGTACGCGGTCTGGCTGGGGCAGCTCCTGGCGCAGGCGGGCCTCGGCCTCGCCGACATCGAGGACGCCATTGTCTCCAGTGTCGTGCCGCAAGGGATCGGCGCGCTCAGGTCTCTCTGCATCGACCATTGCGGCTGCGAGGCGCGGGTCGTCGGCGAACCGGGGGTCGACCTCGGCATCGTCATAAACGTGCCGAACCCCAACGAAGTGGGGGCCGACCGTCTGGTCAACGCGGTGGGCGCGCACATCCGCCATCCGGGCGCATTGATCGTGCTGGATTTCGGCACTGCGACCACCTTCGACTCCGTGAGCGCCGAGGGCGCCTACGAGGGCGGCATCATCTCGCCGGGCATCGCGCTCTCGCTGGAGGCGTTGCACCAGGCTGCGGCGCAGCTGCCGCGCATCGCCGTCAAGCGCCCCGAGAGCGTGATCGGCCGGGCGACCGTGCCGGCCATGCAGTCCGGCATCTACTGGGGTTACGTGGGGCTGATCGAGGGGATCGTCGCCCGCATGAAGGCCGAGATTGCGGAACCCGTCACGACCGTCGCGACCGGCGGGCTGTCCGGCCTCTTCGGTAACGCCACGGCAGCCATCGACGCGGTCGATCCCGATCTGACGATCCGGGGTCTGCGCGAGGTGCACCGTCGCAATCGGCGGGCGGGATGAACGCGACCCCGCCTGCGGCGATGCCCAACGTCCAGCGCGACGCGCTGCACTTCCTGCCCCTCGGCGGGGCAGGGGAGATCGGCATGAACCTCAACCTCTACGCCTGTGACGGCGCGTGGTTGATGGTCGATCTCGGCATCACCTTTGCCGGCGACACGCTGCCGGGGATCGACGTGGTCATGCCGGACCCGGCGTTCATCGAAGAGCGCAATGAGGACCTGCTGGCCATCGTGCTGACCCATGCCCATGAGGATCACCTGGGCGCGGTCGCCTATCTCTGGCCGAGGCTCCGCTGCCCTGTGTACGCGACACCGTTCGCCGCCGCCGTGCTGCGGGAGAAGCTGCGCGACGAGGGGCTGCTATCCGAGGTTCCGCTGACCGAGGTGCCGCTCTCCGGCCGGCTCGAGCTCGGGCCCTTCGTGCTCACGTTCATCTCCCTCACGCATTCGATCCCCGAGCCCAACGCGCTGCTGATCGAGACGCCCTACGGGCGTGTCATGCACACCGGCGACTGGAAGATCGACCCCGACCCGCTGGTGGGCGACCCTCTTGACGAGGCTGCGCTGCGGCGGGCAGGCGAGGCGGGCGTGCTCGCGCTGGTCGGCGATTCGACCAATGCGACGGTGGAGGGCGAATCGGGTTCGGAGGGCGACGTGCGCCGGACGCTGGCCCGCCTCGTCGCCGAGCGTGAGAACGGCATCGCCGTCACCCTCTTCGCTTCCAACGTCGCCCGTCTCGAATCCGTTGCGCTCGCCGCGCGGGACGCCGGGCGGGAGCCGGTGCTGGTCGGCCGTTCCCTGCAACGCTACGTGCGTGCGGCGCGCGCCTGCGGCTACCTTGACGACATCCGGCTGCTCAACGAGGACGAGGGGGCGCCGCTTCACGGAAGCCAGGCGCTCTATCTCTGCACCGGCTGCCAGGGCGAGCCGCGCGCGGCAATGTCCCGCATCGCCGGCGACAGCCACCCGCGTGTGAGCCTCGGGGAAGGCGATACGGTGATCTTCTCGTCGAAGATCATTCCCGGCAACGAGCGCACCATCGGCAATCTTCACAACCGGCTCCTGCGGCGCGGCATCGAGGTCATCACGGAGACGGACGCGGACGTGCACGTCTCCGGCCATCCCTGCAGGGGCGAGCTTCGGCAGATGTACCAGTGGATCAGACCGCAGATCGCGGTGCCGGTTCATGGCGAGGCGCGGCACATGCAAGCCCACGGGGCGCTCGCCCGCGCGCTGCAGGTGCCCGAGCCGGTCTTCGTCGAGAACGGCGATCTGCTGCGGCTCGCGCCGGGCGAGGCTTCCATCGTCGGCCGCGCGCCGGCCGGCCGCCTCGCGCTGGACGGAGGGCAGATCGTCGCGACCGATCATGTCTCGATCAGCGCGCGACGCAAGCTGATGCACAACGGGGCGATCTTCGTTTCGGTCATCGTCGACCGCAGCGGGCGAACCCTCGTGTCGCCCATCGTCTCCGGGCGCGGCGTTCTGGACGCGGACGACCAGCAGGGGGAGCGGGAGGCGATTGCCGCGGACGTGGCGGATGCGGTGGACTCGCTGCCCCGCGCCCAGGCACGCAACGAGAGCGCAATCGAGGAGGCGGCGCGCCGCGCCATCCGTCGCGCGGTGCGAAACGGCTACGGCAAGCGCCCGGTGATCGACGTGCAGATCGCACGCGTGCCAGGATGAGCGGGGGCGGACCATGATCGGACGCTTGAACCATGTCGCCATCGCCGTGCCCGACCTTGCGGCGGCGAGCGCGCTCTATCGCGGGACGCTGGGCGCCGAGGTCTCCGCCCCTCTGGATCTCCCGGAGCATGGCGTGACGACGGTCTTCGTCGTGCTGCCCAACACCAAGCTCGAATTGCTGCATCCGCTCGGTGACGGCTCGCCGATCGCGGGTTTCTTGGCCAAGAATCCGGCGGGCGGGGTTCACCATGTCTGCTACGAGGTGGATGATATTGTTGCGGCGCGCGATCGCCTGGTTGCGGAGGGCGCGCGCGTGCTGGGCGACGGCGAGCCCCGCACGGGCGCCCACGGCAAGCCCGTTCTCTTCCTCCATCCCAAGGATTTCTGCGGCACGCTGATCGAGCTGGAGCAGGTCTGAGGCGTCGCCGTGGACGCCTTCGGCATCATCGTCGTCTTCGTGATTGCCTGGTGGCTCTCGTTCTTCGTCGCGCTGCCGTTCGGGATCAAGTCCATCGAGAACCCCGAGCCCGGCCACGCACCGGGCGCGCCCCAACGCCCGCGGCTCTGGCGCAAGGCGGCGATTGCCACCGTGGCTGGCGGCGTGATCACCGGCGCCATCGTCGGCGTCGTCGACGCGGGCTGGCTCTCGATGGAAACCTTCGCCGAATAGGCGCGGAGCAGGGTTCCGTGACGAGCTATTGCGACATTGCCCCCGGGCACCCCTTTCACGGCCCCTATCACGACCGGGAATACGGCTTTCCCGTGCGGGACGACGACCGCCTGTTCGAGCGCCTCGTGCTGGAGATCAATCAGGCCGGGCTTTCCTGGCTCACGATCCTGAAGAAGCGCGAAGCCTTCACCGCGGCCTTCGAGGGTTTCGAGATTGCGCAGGTCGCAGCGTACGACGATGCGGCGCGGGCACGCCTGCTCGCCGATGCGGGCATCATCCGCAACCGGCTCAAGGTGGATGCCGCGATCGAGAACGCCCGGCGCGTTCAGGCGTTGCAGGCGTCCCACGGCTCTTTCGGGGCATGGCTCGACGCCCACCATCCCCGGCCTCACGGCGAATGGGTGAAGCTCTTCAAGGCTCACTTCAAGTTCACGGGCGGCGAGATCTGCCGCGAGTTCCTGCTGTCGACCGGCTACCTCGAGGGCGCCCACCGGCCCGACTGCCCGGTCTACGCCGAGATCCTCGAGCAGGAGCCGCCCTGGCTGCGCGCCTCCACCCGGTAACGCCGTCAGAACGCCGGTCAATGCAGGCTGGCGAGGTCCTCCTCGGTCTCTTCCTCGATCCGCTTGCCGAGGATGATCATGCCGAGCACCTGGTCCTTCGTCACATCCTGCGTGCGCACGGTGTCGACCACCTTGCCGCCGTTGAGAACGGTGATGCGGTCGGAGAGATCGAAGACGTCGTGGATGTCGTGGCTGATGAGGAAGATGCCGATCCCCTCCGACTTCAGCCGCTTGATCAGGTCGCCGACCATGCGGGTCTCCTGCGGGCCGAGCGCCGCCGTCGGCTCGTCCATGATCAGGATTCTCGCGTTGAAGTAGATGGCGCGCCCGATCGCGACCGCCTGACGCTGGCCGCCGGAGAGATTGATCACCGGCTCCCGGATCGACGGGATCTTGATCTGCAGGCGCTCCAGCACGCCCTGAATCTCGCTCGCCATCGCCTCTTCGTTGAGCGTGCGCGCCTTGGTCAGAAGCTCGCGCCCGAGGAAGATATTGGCGGACGCGTCCAGATTGTCGGCGAGTGCCAGCGTCTGATAGATGGTCTCGATACCGAGCGCGCGGGCATCGCGCGGGTTATTGATGTCGGCCAACGTGCCCTCGATGCGGATTTCTCCCGAATCGCGCCGGAGCGCGCCCGAGAGAATCTTGATGAGCGTGGACTTGCCGGCGCCGTTGTGGCCGACGATGCCGACCACCTCTCCGGGGAATAGGTCGACGCTCACGTCGGCCAGGGCGCGCAGGCCGCCGAACGACTTGTCGATGCCCGACATCTGGACCAGCGGCGCAGCCTCGTCGCTCATCGCACCAGCAACCTCCGTTTCTGATAGACCACGTCGAACCAGACCGCGAGCAGCAGGACGCCGGCGCTTACCATCTGCTGGATCGCGCTGGTGATGCCCATGAGCAGCATGCCGTTCTGGAGGCTCTGCATGATGAGCGCGCCGAGGATCGCGCCTGCCACCGTGCCGACCCCGCCGGAGAGCGAAGCGCCGCCGATCACCGCAGCGGCGATCACGTTGAGCTCGGCGAGCTGGCCGAGTGACGTGGGCGAGGCGTTGAGCCGGGCGATCGACACCGAGCCCGCGATCGCGCATAGAATGCCCGAGATGATGAAGATGTAGAGGGTCATCTTCTTGACGTCGATACCGGCAAGCTCGGCGGCCTCGGGATTGCCGCCCATGGCGTAGACGTAGCGGCCGAAGCGTGTGATCCGCGCGACGAGGCTCATCACGATCACGATCACGATCAGGATGAGCACCGGGATCGGGATTCCCTGCGGTGTCTTGCGGATCGGGTGCAGGTAGGCGTTCATCGTCATGACGAAGCCAACCACCGCCGCACACGCGACGGCGATCAGTGCCAGCTCCACCGCAAGCGGGCGCACCCGGAAGCCGTAGCGCTGCTTGCGGAGCCGGCTCTGCACGAAGAAGAAGACGATCCCGATGATGCCGAGACCGCCGACCACCCAGCTCCAGGTCTCACCGATGGTGCCCTCCAGACCGCCGCCCAGCTTCTGGAAGGTCTCGTCCATGGGCGAGATGGTGACGCCGCCGCTGATCAGCCACGACGCGCCGCGCCACGCCAGCAGGCCCGCGAGCGTGACGATGAAGGAGGGCAGCGCGCGGTAGGCGATCCAGTACCCCTGGAACGCGCCCAGCAACGCGCCGAACGCAATGCAGATGAGCAACGTGACGATCCAGTTGTAGCCGGCGCCGACCGGAAACACCCAGACCTGGAACACGGCCGCAAACATGCCCGCCAGGCCCATCATGGAGCCGACGGAGAGGTCGATATGGCGCGACACGATGATCAGCACCATGCCGGTCGCCATGATGGCGACGACGCTGGTCTGCAGCGACAGGTTGAAGAGGTTGCGGGCGGTCAGGAAGAACCCGCCGGTCGCAAACTCGAAGCCGACCGCGATGGCGGCCAGCACGGCGAACATGGCGAGAAGGCGCGCATCGATTTCGAGCACGGCCGCCACGCGCCGGAACGATCCGGCGGCCCGTGCTCCTCTGGAGCGTGGTCCGACGCCGTCAGTCATGACGTGCCCGTCATATCCCGCGAGCCGGGAACGCCGGCTCCGACAAGCGGTATCGGAGCCGGCGCCTCACGACAGTCTTGACGTGCCTACTCGCAGCCCGCCGGCGGGTTCTTGCCGTGGACCGTCTCAGGCACTGCATCGACGCCCGCGCAGAGCTCCTCCTTGGAGATCCAGCCGGCGTCGAGCACGACGTTCAGGTTGTCGCGCGTGATGGCGACAGGTGCCAGCTCGATCGCATCCTGGCAGAGCTTGTTGGGGCCGCCGCAGAACTTGGACGCGCCCTCGATCTGGTCCGGCGGCGTTCCCTCGGCGAGCGCGACCGCGATATCCACGCCGGCGCGACCGAGGTCGCAAGCGTTCTTCCAGGCACTGACCGTCTGGTAGCCCTTGGCGATGCGGTTGAGCGCCGCGATGTCGCCGTCCTGGCCGGAGACCGGGATGTTGCCGGCGAGCCCCTGGGAGGCGAGAGCCGCCACCACACCGCCGGCGGTGCCGTCGTTGGAGGCGACCACGGCGTCGACCATGTTGTTGTTCGCGGTCAGGCACTGCTCCATGTTGACCTGCGCGTTCTCCGGCAGCCAGCCATCGGAATAGAGCTCGCAGACAATCTCGATGTCGCCCCGCTCGATGTACGGGGTCAGGATCTCCACCTGCCCGCCCCAGACGAACTCGGTGATCTCCATGGTGGGGCTGCCCTTGATGTAAGCGAAGCGGCCCTTGTCCACGACATCGACCACGCCGCGGGCCTGGATGCGCCCGACCTCAGCGTTGTCGAAGCTGAGGTAGAAGACGCCCTCCTCCTCAACCTGGACGTCATAGCCAATCGTGGGAATGCCGTTGGCGAGCGCCATCTGCGCTGCTGGTTTCACCGCGTCGGTCGAGTAGGGGATGATGAGGAGAACGTCTACGCCGCGGCTGATCAGCGTCTCGATGTCGGCGCTCTGCTTCTCTGCCGACGCGTTCGCATCCGTCGAGATGTAATCCCAATCGGGGTACTTCTTGAGCTGATCCAGCATGCAGGCTTCGTCGTACTTCTTCCAGCGTTCCTCGCGGAAGTGCTGCCAGCTCACGCCCAAGAGCTTGTCGGCGGCAAGGGCCGGCCCGGCCGTCGCCCCGATGATCGCACTGATGCCGAGCGCCAGTGCGCCGGCCGCGAACGTCGATACCTTCATCTGAGTGGTCTCCCTTCGTGGTTGATCTGGCTTAAGCTCCCTCTCAGCGCCTCGCTCCCTGCCAGACCCCGCCGCCCATGACGGCTTCGGAGAGCGACACGCCCAATGCTGTGGATGGGGGGTCAGATGGCGATCTCGTCCACTCTTGCCCAGCGCCGCTCAGCATCGGAGAGGATGCAGGCGTCGATCACGCGCTGGATCTCCGCGGCAAACCTGAAGTCGGGATAGGCCGGCTTGCCGCCGGCAACCGCTTCGATGAGGTCCTGGACTTCCATCACCTTGAAGTCGTTGTAGCCGGCGCCGATGCCGGGAACCGGGTAGAACGCCGCATAGCGCGGGTCGGTCGGCCCCATAACGACGTGCTTGAATCCTCTGGTGTCCTGCGCGCCGTCCTCCTTGTAGACCTGCAGACTGTTGATGTTGTCGTAGAAGTAGCGCACCCCGCCCTCGGTGCCGGTCAGCTCGTAGCCGACGTCCATGCGCTTGCCGAGCGAGACGCGGCTCATCTCCATGTGCCCGGTGAGGCCGCCCGCGGTCTTGAACATCACGGTCGCGACGTCGTCCGTATCCACCTGCACCATCTGTCCCGTGGCGCCGGCGTCCTGGCTGAAGCCGCCGTGCTCCGCCGGTGCCGGGCGTTCGGGGATGACGATCTTCAGATCGCATACCACCTCCTCGACCGGCTGATCGACGAGGTGGTTCAGATAGGCGAAGCAGTGAGCGCCGATATCGCCGATCACGCCGGACCCGGCCTTCGCCTTGTCGTTGCGCCAGGAGAAGGGGATATCCGGCCGGCCCAGGAAGTCCGCGCTGAAGGAGCCCCGATAGTAGTTCGGCTCCCCGATCTCGCCGTCCGCCACCAGCCGCCGGGCGAGCGACTGGACGGGGTTCTTGATGTAGTTGAAGCCCACCATCGTGACGACGCCGGCCTTCTCGGCCGCCTCCGCCATCGTGAACGCGGTCTTCGCGTCGTTGGTAAGAGGCTTTTCGCAGTATACGTGCTTGCCGGCGGCGACCGCGGCCATCGCGATGTCGAAGTGAAGGTCGTTCGGCGTGTTGACGTCGACGATGTCGATGGTGGGGTCGTCGATGATCTCCCGCCAGTCTGCCGTGTGGCGGTTGAAGCCGAACTCACGGGCCGCGCGGCTCGCGATCTCGTCGTTCACGTCGGCGAGGACTTCGAGCACGGGCGTCGCAGGCTTTCCGCCGAATGCGAGCGACTGGGCGCGGTAGCTCATGGCGTGGGTCTTGCCCATCCAGCCGGCGCCCACGAGGCCGATCTTCAACTCAGACATGCGGTGCTCCAACTCACGATCCCGTTCCCCCGGCCAGTCCGTCCGAGACGATGGTTGCCTCAAGACACGACGTCGCGCTGCGGCTGCCGCGCGACGCCTCGATAGCGCTCGCATCGTACCAAGCGGATAGTCTCTGTGCCAGAGTCGCCCGGCGATGAAGCCGCGCGATTGCAGAGTGGAACAGCGTCGATCGGGGCCTTGTGCGCGGCTGCGCGGGGCGATCCTGCCGATGCTTGCCGCCGTCCTGCTGACGGTCGGCGGCGCCCGATCGACGCCCGCCTCGGCGACGACGGAGGCGGGCGCGCTGCGGTTCGTCGAGGTGGCGGCCGAGGCCGGGGTCTCGCATGCCTACACCGGCGACTGGACGCACTTCGTCGGCGGCGGCGTGGCGACATTCGACTGCGACCACGACGGCGATTCGGACCTGTTCTTCGCAGGCGGTGCGAACCCGTCGGTGCTCTTCCGCAACGAGACGTCAAGCGCGCTTGCGTTCAAGGAAGTCGAGGCGCCGTCCGTGCAGATCGACGCCGTGACGGGCGCCTATCCGCTCGACATCGACGCAGACGGCCTCATGGACCTGGCTGTTATGCGGGCCGGCGAAAACCTGCTCCTGCGCGGGCGAGGAGACTGCGCCTTCGAGGTCGCCAATGCCGCGTTCGGTTTCGACGGGGGTGACGGCTGGACGACCGCGTTCAGCGCCACCTGGGAGGACGGGAACCGATTGCCGACGCTCGCCTTCGGCAACTACGTCGATCGGGACGATCCGAACGGCCCGTTCAACACCTGCGACGACAACGTCCTCCTCCGTCCGGCGGGGCCCACTGCGTCCCGCTACGGCGCGCCGATCGCGCTTGCGGGGCACTGCACGCTCTCCATGCTGTTCACCGACTGGAACCGCTCCGGCCGGCCGAGCCTGCGCGTCAGCAACGACCGCCACTACTACGTGCGCGACGGGGAGGAGCAGCTCTGGCGCATGGATTCGGCTCCCCGCCTCTACGGCCGCGAGGACGGTTGGGAGCAACTGCGCATTTTCGGCATGGGCATTGCCTCGCACGACGTCACCGGGGACGGCTATCCCGAGTACATGCTGACCAGCATGGCCGACAACAAGCTGCGGACTCTCAAGGAGGGCGCGGACAGGCCGATCTACGGTGATCTCGCCTACGCACGGGGTGTCACCGCGCACGTGCCGCATGCCGGCGAAGACGAGCGCCCCTCGACCGCCTGGCACCCGGAGTTCGGCGACGTCGACAACGATGGCCTCATCGACCTCGTCATCACGAAGGGCAATGTGGAAGCAATGCCTGACGCGGCGGCGCAGGATCCGAACAACCTGCTGATGGGTGGTGCCGATGGCCGCTTCGTGGAGCGTTCCGTCGAAGCCGGAGTCGCCAGCATGGCGAAGGGTCGGGGCGCTTCGCTCGCCGATCTCGACCGGGACGGCAGGCTCGACCTCGTCGTCGTCAACCGCGGCTCTCCGATCGAAATCTTCCACAATCGGAGTGAGACGGCTGGCAACTGGCTGCAGGTGCGTCTCGAGCAGTCAGGGCCGAACCGGAACGGGATCGGCGCCTGGATCGAGGCGAGCGACGGCACGCGGACATGGAGCCGCGAAGTGACAGTGGGCGGCGGCCACGCGAGCGGCGCGAACGGATGGATACATTTCGGTTTGGGCGCGGCGCAGGCCGTCAGCATCGCCGTCCGTTGGCCGGATGGCCACACCGTGCAGCTCCAGAGCGTGCGGTTGAACAGGTTTCTCACGCTCACCCGTTGAGCCTGCACGAAGCCGGCGAATGGGCGCTGGCCTTGACGCTTCCGATCATTCACCATGACGCGTAGATGGCTCCTGGCAGCGCCAGAAGAAACCGCGCTCGCCGGAAGTGGAACATCATGCGCCACGGGCACCCGGCGGCGCCCCAGACAAGGGAGTGACTCATGGATCTCGGCTTGAAAGGCAGAAAGTCGCTGGTGACGGGCGGCACCAAGGGAATCGGTCGGGCGATCGCCAACGAACTGGCCGCCGAGGGCTCCGACGTCGCGATCTGCGCGCGCACCGAGGCCGATGTGGAGGAGGCGGTATCCGCGCTCGCCGCGACCGGCGTGCGTGCGTCGGGCCGCACGCTCGATGTCGGCGACGGGCCGGCGATGCGCCAGTGGGTCGACGACGTGGCCGAGGAGTTCGGCGGGCTCGACATCGTCGTTCCCAACGTGAGCGCGCTCGCGGCGACGCCCGAGCTCGAATCCTGGCGAAAGGAATTCGACGTCGACATGATGCACACCGTGAACACGGTCGAGGCCGCGTTGCCGCATCTCGAGAAGTCGGACGCGGGCTCCATTGTGGTCATCTCCAGCGTCTCCGGCATCGAGATCGACTTCGCCGCCGGGCCTTACGGCGTCTTCAAGGCGGCGCTGATTCACTATGCCGCAGGCCTTGCCCGCCAGCTCGCACCCAAGGGCATCCGCGCCAACTCGGTCTCGCCTGGCAACACCTACTTCGACGGCGGCTTCTGGCAGAACATCGAGAACGCCAACCCCGAGTTCTTCAAATTTGCATTCGACCAGAACAAGTTCGGGCGCATGGCGACCGCCGAGGAAGTGGCCAACGCGACGGTGTTCCTCGCCAGCCCCCGCGCGAGCTTCATCACGGGCACCAACATCAAGGTCGACGGGGCGCTGACCGACGGCGTGCAGTACTGACCGGGCAGCGGGGCCGGGGGAAGCGTCGATGGTGGAAGCGGGGTGGACGGTCTATCTCTCGGGCGAGATACACACCGACTGGCGTGATCGCATTCGCGCCGGCGCCGAAGCAGCGGGCCTCGATGTGGCGTTCGTCTCCCCGGTCACCGACCACGCGGCGAGCGACGACTGCGGCGTCGCCATCCTCGGCGACGAAGAGAGGCCCTTCTGGAAGGACCACAAGGGGGCGCGGGTCAACGCGATCCGCAACCGCACGCTGATCCGGCGTGCGGATATCGTCGTCGTTCGCTTCGGCGACAAGTACCGGCAGTGGAACGCGGCCTTCGATGCCGGCTACGCCGCTGCGCTCGACAAGCCGATCATCACGCTTCACGAGCCGGCGCTCACCCACGCGCTGAAGGAGGTCGACGGCGCCGCGCTTGCCGTTGCCGAAGCGCCCGAGCAGGTGGTCGAGCTGTTGCGCTACGCGATGACCGGCACCTTGCCGTCTGCCGCATGAGTGCCGGCGGCACGGCGGTCGAGACGGCGGCAGCAGGGTCGACGCTCGAGCGGTATTCCATGCTCACGTGCCCGGACTGCGGGCATCGCGCGCGGGAGGAAATGCCCACCGATGCGTGCCTCTTCTTCCATGAGTGTGCGGGCTGTGCCGTGCGGCTCCGCCCGCTGCCGGGCGATTGCTGCGTCTTCTGCTCCTACGGCTCGGTGCCGTGCCCGCCGGTTCAATCAGGTTGCTGTTCCGCCTGAAGGAGACGTTATCGACATGCCGAAGATCGACATCGACCGGGTGCCCGTAAAGATCGGCTCGATCTATCCGGCGCCGTTCAAGGCGATGGCGGACGCGCGCGCCCGCCAGGCGCTGGGCGATGCCGGCGGGCTGACCCAATTCGGCGTCAGCCTGACGCGCCTTTCGCCGGGCGCCGCGACCGCACAGCGCCATTGGCATGAGGCCGAGGACGAGCTGGTTTTCGTCGTCTCGGGAGAGCTGGTCCTGATCGAGGACGGCGGAGAAACGTCTCTGCGGGCGGGTGAGGCGGCCGCGTTCAAGGCCGGCCATGCCGACGGCCACCACCTGGTTAACCGGTCTGCGCAGGATGCCGTGGTTCTCGAGATCGGAACCCGTTCGGACGAAGAACGCGGCCACTATCCGGACATCGATCTGGTCTACGAGAAACGCGGCGGCGCGGTTCGCTTCACCGACAAGGCAGGCAAGCCCTACGACTGACCCGCCCGGGGGCTGTCGCGGTCACTCTTCGGTGGATGGCCGGTAAGTGCCGAAGTTCCAGAGATGGCCTTCGGGGTCGCGGGCCGAGTAGTCGCGCGAGCCATAGGGAGTGTCCTCCAGCTCGCGCACGATCTCGGCGCCCGCGGCGACAGCCTGAGCGTAGTGGGCGTCGGTGTCGTCCACCACGACGTAGATCGACTGCGTGATGCCGCCGAAGTCGCACGGGATCCTCAGTGCGAGTGCGTCGTCACGCTCCGAGCCCACCATGACCATGCCGTTGCCGAGCGAGAGCTGGGCGTGGACGATCGTACCATCCGGGCCCGGCACGACCATGTTCTCGGTGAAGCCGAAGGCTTCCTTGAGCCAGGTGATGGCAGCGGGCGCATCGCGGTAGCTGAGGCAAGGTACGATGCCGGGGCCGGTCTCGGTCATGGCGGTGTCCTTCTTGAGGGTCTGCTGGAGCTTATCGCGGAGCGTGTCGGCAGGGGAAGGAGGCGCCTCCGCTTCCTCTTCCGCTTCCGGCTCCGGCAGGTCGTCCGGCGTCACTGCGGCGACTTCGGTCTCCGATGGTGCTGGAGGAGCCGCGGCTTCGGGTAGCGCGCGCTCCAGGCACTGACTGTTGGCGCGGCTGGGCGGGCCGAGGGCGAGGAATGCGTCGCGCGCGAGGCCCAGCGTCTGCCCGACCTCGGAGACCGTGCGGACGGTCTCCTGTGTCAGAGAACCGTCGGGCGCCTCGACGACCTCGACGATGAACGTGCTGGTGATCGCCTGGCGGTACTCGTCGAGTTCGACCGGGCCGCCGAACGGGGTATCGAACTGGAGCTTGGCGAGAGCGTCGCGCAAGAGTTCGTGCCCGTCGCCGAGCGCGCCGTCGGTCTCGTCGAGCGCGAGAAGCACCGCCTTGGTATTCACGTAGTAGCTGAGGGCGAACAGACTGGGCGCGGGCCCCGCATCCGGAAAGCGCTCGCGATAGCGCTCTGCGAATTCGGCCCAGACATCGTTGTCGTCGCCCTCCGAGATCGGCAGCGCCGAAATGGCCCCGGTCAGCAGCGGCCGGAGTCTGCTCGCCCTGAGCAGGCTGCCGCTCAGGGTCGTGGCGCCCGCAACGATGGCCGCCTGCCCGCCGGCCTCCCCATAGGCCGCCAGAAAGCTCTCCGCCGCGCGCGGCTCCAGAGCCAGAAACAGCGCGTCGGTCTCCGTGCCGGCCACGGCGCGAGCGATTCGCTCGACGTCGCTCACGCCGGTGGAAACCCAGTGCCTCACCAGCACTTCGCCGCCAAGCGCGCAATAGTCCAGCACGAAGCCCATGAGCTGCGTGTAGGGCAGGGAATAGTCCTCGGCGATCGAGACGATCGTGCGGACGCCCTTTTCCTCGTAGGCGTAGCGTCCGAGCCCCGCGATCCACTGCATGCTGTCGGGATTGAAGCGGAAGAAGTTCTCCGCCGGCGCGCGCAAGGTCGCGTCCTGCGCCGCTGACGCGCCATTGATGAACGTCACGTCCGGCACGCCCTTTGCGAACTCGCGAATTGCGATGCCCTCGATCCCAGCAAGAGGGCCGATGAGGATGCTGGCACCGCGGTCGATCAGCGCGCGTGCCTTCGCGATGACCGAGTCCGGGGACCCGTCGGTTGATTCGACGAACGCCTCGATGGGCCGCTCGCCAGCGCGTTCCTCGTGTTCGCTCAAGGCAAGCTCGTAGCCGCGCAGGGCATCCCGCCCGAGGGGCTCGAACGCGCCGACGAGAGGGACGAGCACACCGACTTTCAGGCTCTCGCTATCGGCGTTCGCCTGTGCGCTGATCAGCAGAGATGTGGCGACCAGGAGGGCCCCCGCAATGCGGCGTAGCCTGCGCAGCGCACGACTGCGTACCCGTCTACGGCGCGCGCTCCCCGATGGTGGCGGCGCCTTCGTCACGGTGTTCCAATCATGCTTGAGTAGTTGCAACCCAACGCATTCGAGCATTTGCCGCGCGTATCGCACCCCGCGCGGTACTACCGCAAGACCTTATAGCGGGCCGCACCGGCCATTGCCATGCGCGCGTCACGAGAGCCGGGCTGCCGGCCACGCCACATGAAGCCGCGACCCTCATGCGCCGAACTCACACGCGGTCGGCCGATTCCAATGGTGACCGTCGTGGCCGCACGGTCTAGGCTATGAGCCAGCGGGCTGTCGAAGGGAGGCGCAGCACGCCACCTCCGACGCCCCTCGGACAGAGGGAGGCGAATATGGCAAAGACCACGAAGCACGGGAGACAGGGGCCGAGCCGGCGCACGCTGTTGAAGGGTGCCGCCGCGGCGGCCGGTGTCGTAGCCGGCACCAAGGCGCTTGGCGGATTTCCGACGGTCTGGGCGCAGGACACGAAGGATATCGTCATCAACCACTCCGGCATGTCCTACTCGACGATCATTCAGATCGCCGAGCAGGCGACGGTCGATCTGCCGTTCTCGGTGGAGATGTCCGTCACCGATCATGCCGGCATGCTCAACCGGCTGACCACGCAGTCCGATTCCATCGATGTCGCCGACA